>JAFZZM010000041.1 GCA_017615755.1 Clostridiales bacterium
TTCATCCCGTACGAAAAGCACTTGGATCTGTTACTTCAGGCCATCAATTTAACAGCAGAGCGGAAAGAAATGCATACTTTTTCTGAAAAAATCTGAGTAAAGTATGAATTCACATCTTCAAAATCGTCTGTATACCCCCCGGGGGTATACAGAAAAACAGATCAGACAATCATGTGAAATAGAACTCGTGCCCCCAAAAAAGTGAACCACCATCATCTGTCCGGCAAACCCATACCACCCGGTTTTCGCCCACAAGAAAAGGGACCATCTCGTAGTTTTGAGATAGCCCCTTCTGTTTTTTCGTTGTGCAAATGCTTAGAGCAACGGAGTATCGTTATACTGCGTTCTGTCACTCTTCTTAACATGGATAAACACGTTATGCAGGAGATTTACGCTTGAGAGGATAACTTCACCTTGATGGAGCTTTCTTACATGCTTGATCGCATAATCGTCAAGGTGATTCTCTACCGCCTGGATCTCATCGTTCAACATAAGTCTGTGGATCAGCATCGTACCGATCTGACCAAAGAGTACCGGAGAAACGTCCTTCGGGTTCTGGGATGTCAGGTAAAGGAAGATACCCTTTCTACGACCTTCTCTTGCGATAAGTGTCAGACCGCCATGGAAGCCCTTCTCGGAATATCTGGACTTGGCATATCTGTGAACCTCATCGATGAAGAATACGAACGGGCAGTTGCCATCCTGTGACATAACGAAATTACTTACAAGGTCGATAACCATGCCACCGATACCTTCCGCAGCACCCAGCGTAGATGTGTCGATATAAAGGCTTACATTCGGCAGATGAACAAAATCGTCGATAACATCGAGAAGATTATACATGCTCGGGTCATTCGAGAAGAACGTCAGGAACTTCGTGTTGGTCATCTGATATTGGATCTTCTGTATGAAAGAAGCATTCGAGTTAGCCTTGAGCGAATCGTAACGGTATCTGAAGTTGTAGTCGTTATCTCTGTCCGGCTCACAGACGGATTCCGCCTGGATCTGCTCCGGAAGAAGCTCGATATTGAAATCGGTATCGTCATTGGAAACAGAAGCAAGATTCTCCTGCACCTCATCGATGTTAGCACCGACCTTGAAGTAGTAGGAATCATCGCCGATCTTCTTCATATAACGAAGGGAAGTGATCGCCTCAGAAAGAACTGCACCCTGGCTGCTGTTCTCCGTCTCGAAAAGCTTCTCCCACTGATCCATCGTGATCTTACTCGGAGAAATGGTCGTATCCACGCCCAGAGAAAGTTTCGTAACTTCATCGCTCGTGAAAGCATCTCTGTACTCACCTGTCGGGTCAATGATCAGGGCCTTTCTCTTCGAGGAAATAAGCTTGTCAAGGATCGCCAGCGCCGTTGTGGACTTACCACTGTTCGTAGCACCGATGCACATCAGATGACGATTGAAGAGTGTACTCGGCTTGAGTCGGACATCCGCCTGGGATCTGTTAAGGAATGTAGCAAATGCCGGAAGCTTTTCTTCCTGCTCGGTGGAGAACTCAAGAGAGCTCAGGAACAACTTGTATACCTCATCGGTGGCCAGATAAACATTGTCCGTAATACCGAGAGTCTTGAAACCCGCAAGGTCGAAGCGGTCTGCTTCAGGTGTCATGAGAGCGATCGTATCGATGCAGATCTCATGGTAATCTTTGGATTTATCGCCTTCGGAAGACGACTTTTCAAAAACACTCTTTCTCGATGCCTTATTCTCGAAGATCTCTCCCAGGAAAACACCTACTGTCGAGTCGATAACAACGAAGTTATTGATGGTATTAGGAAGAAACGATTTGCTGAATTTGCTTCTGTCCGTCATCAGCGCGATGTTTTCGACCTGTGCGATACAACTGCTTCTGTATACCTGAGTAATCTTTCCGATATAGTAGTCCTGCAGCTTCACGCCTTTGTATAGAGATTCAAGTGTCATTTGTTGCCTCCCGGGTAGTAACGTATGTGGGTCGGGTCCGAAAAGAACCCACATACATTATAACTACCTGATTATGAAATTGATACCTTTTATATAAAGAAAACAATAAAATTATTGCTATTTCGAAGCATAAAGTGAAGAGATATGGTCATTTATTGCCATTTCTACTGAAAACAGACAACAAAAATACCATACCCGGTAACATCTTACATCTTCGTTACCTTGTTCCTTCCGTTATGCTTTGATGCATACATGGCCTTATCCATTCTGTCGAACACTTCCTTGAAGCTGTCGTCCGGCTTCAGGTCGGTAACGCCGATGGAGCAGGTAATATGGCAGATTTCGGGGAACAGGTATTCCTCTACTTCTTTTCTCAAAGATTCCGCCATCTCATAGGCTTTCTCTCCGTCTTTACCACGGCAGACGACCACGAATTCTTCACCGCCCCAGCGTCCTGCCATGACTTCATTCTTAGCGGCAAACTCCATCAGGATCTTGGCAAAATGCTTCAGTGTGGTATCTCCCACGGAGTGACCGTAGTTATCGTTTACATTCTTGAACATATCAAGGTCAAGCAGCATGACCGAACCCGGTTCCTGGCTGTTCTGATGGTGGGCCAGTGTATTGTTCAGCTGCGTCTCGATCTCTCCATGGTTAAATACACCGGTGAGCGGGTCTTTGATCGCTTTCTCCTCAAACTTCTGAAGAGTAGAGAGCAGTTCCATGGAATTATCGTGGATATCCTGAACCATGAATACAAATCTGTAATCGTCCTCGTTATAGGTCTGGGCACGGCTGAAGATCAGCTTGACCCAGATATACTTACCTTCAAGATTTTGCATCATGCAGTCATACGAGGAAGTTCTTCCGGGAGTGAAGTTCTTCTTTAGATACTCAGGATCCGTTCTGCGGAGGAACTGTTCCTGGTCTTCCGGCCAGATCATGTTCACGATCATCATTCTCCAGTCAGAATACTTAAGGTTGTAGTTGACTACATCATCCGAGATCTCCGTGACATTGATACTGCTTGTCGTATCTGCAACAAGATCGATGTACATCGAGAACAGGTATGTTTCCTGGATCGTAGTGATCTTCTTGGAAGTCAGCGATTCCTGCAAAGACTCATTGTCAACAAATTCATCCAGAACGAAAACATACTTCTTTCCTTTCACAAAAGGATATACCGTCAACTGAACCAGATGCGGAGTGTCATCACCCTCGAGTGCCAGTTTGAGACGACGGCTGTATTTGCTGTTGAAAACGCCGGTACTGTCAGCAAAGATCTGATACTCTCCGGAAACCTTTTCATTCGTTCCGTTGAAGTGGAACCAAAGATCCAGAATAAGATCGTGATAGCTTCCGGATTCATCCAGGAATTCTTCGAAAATGCCGCGACGGACAACAGCCTTGTACATATCGATCGTCGAATCAACAATGACTATCGCATCAACATTTTCCAATAACAATTCAGAAACATCATCAACAGTATAATCAGTTAATTTCTTATCTTTCATACACATTCCCCTCGCACACAGATATTTTCCACAGTAGTTCGGCAAATCTTAAAATCGATTAACAAAACTAAGTAAATTATAAAACGGAGGTCGTTAGAATGTATTAACTAAATGAAAACATTGCGTTTATGTTGTTTGAATTTAGTTAGAAAAGCTAAATCCACTGTAATGAAAGAAATCTGTTATAAAAGACCATGATTTTGATATATAGCAGGCATCCTATGTAGTATCATTGTAAATCGTGAAATCACACACGTTGCTTTATGAATGACAGCTAGGAACGTTGCATGAAAGATAAAAACACAGTTGTCATAAATGAGAAAACACCTCTGCTTATCCTGGCAGGGCCGATGTTTCTCGAGTTATTTTTGAATACGATGCTCAACAATGTGGACACGATCATGCTGAGCCACTATGATGAGTTTGCTGTTGGCGCGGTTGGAAACGCCAATATCATCCTGTTCATGATGAACATCTTTTTCAATGTAATCTCCACCGCTACTACAGTTGTTGTTGCTCAGTATCTTGGTGCCAAACGGCATGACAAGATGAACATGATCTACACGCTTTCCTTCGTGGTGAACTTTGTTCTCGGAGCTGTACTCAGCGGAGCCTTCTGTCTGGCCAATCCGCTGATCATGGATTTCCTACAGGTATCAGCCGAGATGCGTCCCTACTCCATGATCTACCTTTATATTGTCGGAGGAAGCGGATTCCTGACTGCCGTTTTCAACGTCATGGTACAGATCGTACGCTGTAACGGGCATACCAAGATCGGCATGCGCGTCACTTTCGCAATCAACATCTTCAACATCATCGGAAACTATCTCTTCCTGTACGGACCGTTGTCTTCCCTGAATATGGGTGTTGCCGGCGTAGCTATTTCGACCGTAGCCGCCAGACTGATCGCGGTGATCGCTCTTATCGCCTTCTTCTACAGAACAGGAACCGGCAGACTTTCTCTTCGTTATCTGAGACCATTCCCGAAAAAGCTCCTGACCAAGATGATCAAGATCGGTCTTCCTACTGCCGGAGAAAACCTTACCTACAACCTTTACCAGACTACACTTCTTTCCTTTGTAAACGGAATGGGTAACGATGCCGTAAATGCCAGAGCATACTGCAATACTCTTATCTCTTTCGCGATGATCTTCTCGAACGCCTCAGCAATGGCCACACAGATCATCACGGGTCATCTCGTCGGCGCCGGCAAATCGGAAGAAGCCTATAAAAGAGTATTCCGGACTCTGCGAACTTCGATGCCGATCACGATTGCGCTGGCATCTATCAATGCCCTGCTTTGCCGGTACACGTTGCAGCTCTTTACCGATAATCAAAACATCATCGCTCTCGGACAGATGATCATGATCGTGGACATTTTCGTGGAAATGGGCCGATGCCTCAACATGACCTTCGTTTGCAGCCTCAAGGCCGCCGGAGCATATATCTTCCCGCTTCTCATGGGTATCCTTTGTAACTGGGGCTTAGGTCTTTCGACCGGATATGTGGTCGGCGTCGCTATGGGCGTCGGCGTAGCCGGCATCTTTGCGGGTACCGCTACAGACGAGTGCATCCGCGGACTCATCGTCATGTTCTACTGGTATAAGAAAAAGTGGTTCGGCAAATCCGTTGTCGACAAGAAAGACATCCTTGAACTGGAAGAAGAGCCAAGCTCCAAGTGAGCCTGGCTCTTTCTTTTTTCGTTCAGTAAGCAGATGAGCCGGGTATTATTCCATCTTCTCGCAGATGATCGTATCCATACAGTGATAGTGCAGGATCCCGTTACTGTCATCCTCGAAAATGACTTCATCGATACGATGGAACTTCCAGTTCGGGAAATAGGAGAACAGTTCTCCTGACTTCCACATCTTCTCCTCTTTGTCCCAGTCCGGCGGGAGCTCCAGAAAAGGCTTTTCTACGAATACGTTAAAGAATACGAATCCACCCTTTTTCGTGATACGATCGATCTTGTCGAAAAATGCTTTCTTATTCTCATCGAAAAGATACTGTATCGTTCCTGTGGAGTATACGATATCGAACTGCTCATCGGTCTCAAACGTATTGATGTCATCCACATAGGCATGAATGCCGACGCCTCGTTCCTTCGCAAGACGGATCGTCTTTCTGATTCCATTCTCCGTGAGATCAAATGCCGAAACAGAATAGCCTTTCTGTGCCATATAGACGGCATCTTTTCCTTCACCACATCCGATATCGAGAACTTTCTTCTCTTTAGACGGCGGGCAAAGCGCGATCAATTCGTCACAGAAACCGGCAGGTTCTGTTCCCCAGTAGAAATCGTCACCGGCATACCAGTTCTCATAGTTCGTACGGAAGTGATCCGGTTTTTCGATCTTGATCCCCACTACGCCATACTGCTGCTGCTTCTCTTTTGAATAGTACATATCCATATCGTCCGGGCTTGCCGTATCAATATCCTTCTCGGTGTAGCCGCACTCCAAAAGCGGGAGTTCTCTGTACAAAGATGCAAACGAATCAAATACGAACAGGTCGGTCACGTAAACTTCCATCGTCTCTTTGGTTTCCGTATTCGTAAAAACGATTGAATCGCCAATCTGAATCTTTCTTCTCTTCTCATCATATAACCGAAGCTCGATCGTTTTTGTTCCATCCTTGATCATTGCAAAAGGATCCGGGGTAAGTTGCATCTCATGTTTCATATCTTTTCTCCATTCGAAGTTTAGTGTCAGGTCATCGTTTTCATTATATCAAAACGTTCTTTTTAACAAATCCGGGGGCAGATTTTACAATGTGTTCACATAAGACCTCTATATAATCACATTTGTAAGGGCGTATACTGTGAATAAGGGAACGTGTCCACCTTTTTTGTCAGGAAAATAAAGAGAGGTGCTGAACATGAAACAAGGAAAGAACTATTATGCTGATAAGCGCAGAGAACTGTATATTTCCGTTGACGTAAAGCTGGCTAAGGAACCGGCTCATTGCCATCTGTACTACAAAGGCGAATTAGTCGGATGCCTCTTACTGGAAGACGAAAGCAAGAACAAGACTTTCAAGAGCGTTTATGAAGGGGGATTCCTGAGCATTTTTAAGAAAACCAACCTTCGATTCAAATACGATTTCATCCCGGAAATTGAGAATGTTAAATTGGAACGCTTTATTGAAAGATATCAGGAAGATGCGTATAGACATGCTCACCTGGGTTCTGAGATCAAAGAAGAAGATACTCAGATGATTGAAGTTGCCAAGAAATTCGTCAAGGAAAACACGGATATTCTGGTCGAGGAGCAGACACATCTCTGAGCCATTCTCAGTTTGACATAACTAATTGATCCGACTTAACGTGAGCTCCGTCGCATCACCTCGCTTTGCTATGCTATAAATGCAAATAGAGGTGTGGTTTATGGATAGTGATTTAAATGGAAACTCGAGTTTGCGAAATATAAGGTAAATACCGAAGCGACTCTGGTGTTCATACAATCATCCTGCTGATCATAAGCGGAGAATTATTGTCCTGGCGCTCTGGCTGATCATAAAGATAGTCGTGATACTTGTGAAGCATATTGAACCGCCAAAACTGCCATCAGAACAAACGGAGACTTCTTCCATTTGAATTCATCAACATTCCAAGAAAACAAAAAACCCGATAACTTTCGTTACCGGGTTTGTGTATTAGTTCTATATCCGATATATAGCGTATTAGGAAGGGGACGAACGGTCACGCGTTTGGTGAAGTCACAATTTGTGACTTCACGAGTTCTGTCTCCTCGCAAACACAGCAAAACAGGAAATGTTTTCGAGCAACATATGCGCTATCATAAACTTGTTGCAGCTGCAAGAAATTGAGAAAGGAGGTACCAAAGTGTATAAGGACTGTATCCAGAAAACATTGGATAAGATCGAAGCGAATCTTAAGGATGAGATCGATGCTGAGATGCTCTCTCAGGAAGCGGGTTATTCACTGTTCCATTTCTACAGGATATTTCAGGATGCCGTGGGCTTTCCTGTAATGCAGTATATCCTGAGAAGAAAGCTTCTTAATGCGATATACGAGATCGGAACTGGACGCAGGAAAAGCGACGTTGCATTCGAGTACGGTTTTGATACGTATTCGGGATTCTACAGATCCTTCGTCCGGGAGACCGGATATACACCGTCAGAGTACCTTCGTAAGTTCAAGGCCAAAAAGCCTTACAAGATCAATATCTTACAGGAGGAACACAATATGATAAATCATAAGTTGATCACGGAAGTACTCTCTAACTGGGACCTTCAGGATCAGAAAGTCTCTGATATCGTATTTCCTGAGACAGGGGAAATAAGCGATACATCAAAGTTTGTCGGTGATGAATATGTGATCAAGTACACTGCTAATCCCGGCAATACAAAGAAAGCGATCGAGATAGCCAAGGCTCTTAATAACGTCGGATTATCCGCACCGGCGATCATCCCGGCTAAGGACGGAAGAGAATACGTACAGGAAGGCGAACTCTACTTTACTCTCTGCCGGAAGATCGACGGAGAGAGGGTAATGGCGGGCAAGCTGTATCTGGATGATTATGAGAAGAAGGCAAGGTATACAGGCGAGATCATCGGCTGGCTCGATAAAGCGCTTTCTTCGGTAGATACGGCAACAGACGAAGTTGATACCTATGATGCAGTCAAGTCATGGGCATTGCCGAAGATCTCATCGGAACTCGGATTAGACGATGAATTCACGAAAAAGTTCCTTAATGAATTCGAGGGCCTCTACAAGTCGCTTCCGAGACAGGTGATCCACAGAGATCCTAATCCGAGCAACATCATCGTAGCTGATGATAAATGGGGATTCATCGACTTTGAACTCAGCGAGAGGAATGTCAGGATCTTCGATCCATGTTATGCAGCAACCGCCATACTGTCCGAGACTTTTGAAGACGGCAACAGCGACAAGTTCATGAAATGGATAAGCGTTATGAAAGAGATGATCGCAGGATACGATTCCATCGTGAAACTCACCGAAGAGGAAAAGCAGGCGGTACCTTACATCATCCTTGCAAATCAGTTTATCTCTACTGCTTACTTTGCTGATAAAGACCGGTATGAAGAACTCTATGAAACGAACAAGAAGATGACGGGATGCATCATCGTTAATATCGAAAAGATAAGAATAGAATAACGAGACTGTGGCCTGTAAACGAAATGTTTACGGGCCGCTATCTTGCTTTACTCTGCTGATTCAAACCATTCGCTGACCAAATATAAGGGAACATTAACCATCCATTCCTGTTCTCTATAATCAGCCATAGAAAATCTAATCGGTCTTAAACTGTTATTTTCATCATATGTTAACTTTAAACTCTTAGCGCGCAAATTTACTTCGGCTTTTACTTCGATCGGATAAACATAGTATTTTTGAATGATAAAATCCAGTTCAAGTTCCGAACGTTCTTTGGAGTAATAATATATATTTCTATCTGTCGACTTCAGCTCTTGTAATACATACTGCTCAGTAAAAGCTCCTTTATATTCTGTAAACGCTGTATTGTTAACTAAAACATCTTTTGAATCCACATCAGACAGTGCACCAAGCAACCCGAGATCCAACATGAACAATTTAAAAGCTCCGGGATCTTCATAAAACTTTAAGGGCTTATCCGCCTTTGATACTCGAAGGACCTTATATACCAGACCAGCATCAACAAGCCACTGGATAGCATTTTCAAATTCCTTAGCACGACCGCCTTTTTTTACGGCACTATAGATAAATTTTTTGTTTTCTTTTGCGAGTTGCGCAGGAATAGAGTCCCATACCATATTCACTTTAGGAAGGATATCCGCAGGAACATGTTTGGAGAAATCACGCCTGTAATCAGCCAGGATCTGATCCTGTATCTTTCTAACCTTAAAGATATCCTGCTCATCAACATAAGACTTAACAACAGCCGGCATTCCGCCAACATAATAATATTGGCGCAACAATTCAATAAAAGTCGGTGATAAAGATGACAGTTCGTTCCATCGATGTAATTCCATGTTATCAATAAGGATGTTCTTACCGAGCGCCATTAAGAATTCCTTAAAAGAAAGCGGATAAAGATCGATCTCATCAACCTTGCCAACCGGGAATCCCGTTCCCTGGTGTATACCAATACCAAGCAGACTTCCTGCGACTGCTATATGGTATTCCGGAGCATTCTCACAAAAGTATTTAAGCGCGGTCAATCCCAGAGGAACTTCTTGTATTTCATCCAATATAACAAGCGTACTGCCGGGCTTGACTGCCACGCCGGAAATAGCAGAAAACACTCGTACCAATC
Organism: Clostridiales bacterium; assembly: GCA_017615755.1. Classification (GTDB taxonomy): domain Bacteria; phylum Bacillota; class Clostridia; order Saccharofermentanales; family Saccharofermentanaceae; genus Scatonaster. The sequence goes on from JAFZZM010000041.1 coordinate 9,731, forward strand.
TTTCTGTGTCAAAGTCAGTAAAAGCCCCCTTTATTGCCTCATCTTCGTCACAGTTTATATACGCAACACTTTCATATTCATGAGACCCGAATTCCTTAAGAAGCCATGTTTTCCCGACCTGTCTGGCGCCATTCAATATGAGAGGTCTTCTATTGTTACTATTCTTCCACTCAACCAGTTTTCCATACGCTAATCTATCCATAGTATCGCCTCCGCACAATGATTTTACATTTTTTCGGACGAAAATACAAACGATATTACATTTTTTCTGACGAACTTTCGATATCGCTCAACGCAAATACTGACGAACATCTATAAATTCTTATACATCTGTACTAGTCGGCAGTTGATCTACGGCAATAAAAAACCCGTAAACACTAAGTCTACGGGTCTTGGCGGAGAAGGAGGGAGTCGAA
>JAFZZM010000042.1 GCA_017615755.1 Clostridiales bacterium
GAAGATGAAGCTCTGCTTTTCAGACTGAATCTTTTCGGAACAGTAGAAGAAGTCGATCATATCGGCTAATCCTACTACTAATGAATCTTAAAGCGGGATTCCCGCTTGATATGATTTTTCTAAGAGGGCTTCGGCCCTCTTTTTCTTTATACTTTCTTAGTACATTGTGCGTCCAGAAAGACTATAATGTTCCTATCTATATGAGTAGGATGGGTATTCATGATCAAGGAGATAAAAGTCAATCTTTTTCGCGCATTTAGAATGAAGTCTTTATATATCATTCTGGGTGTGCTCCTTGCTTTTTCAATATTATGTGCTTTTCTTATATTTTTTCTTACCGGTGATATGCTTGGAATCGTGTCGAGCATTTCTCCACAAATAGGGGAACAGGCTGATAAGTATATTGATCACATGGTTTCTGAAGCTGAGGCTTCGATGTCGATACAAAATGAGGTTTTGTCTCAAGCAGGTTTTTCACCTGAAGAGATTCAAAAAATCAATTTTATCATGGGAGTCGATCTAAGCGCATATAAGAGCAACTCGATGATAATTGAAGAGAATGAAGCAGAATCTCGAATTCTTGAGGGCGATTATACGATAATATATTCTGATCCGGAAGTGATTGGATTTGAGATCGATGGTAGTGAATACTATTGTTTTGCCACGGATCTTACTGATCCTACATTTGCTTCCGAACCGACACATGAGGGTGAAGATGAATGGTATGATTCTCTTTTAGAACCGCCGGAGCCAAATGAATATGTTTATGATGAGGGCCAAGAGCCTTCTGAATACACGCATACTACAGAACCGGCACAGGAAAAGAGCGTTTGGGAGTTGCTTGGAATCTCTATAGAAGATTATTCTAGTATGATTTCGCCATGGGGGGCGCAGTCGATGATGTGGTCCGGCGGTCTTTCCGTGTTTTTGATTTGCATCTTCGTTGCTTTATTTGTTGGAGCGGAGTATAAATCCCGTTTCCATATCAATCATTATTCCGCAAATACATCTTGTCGTATGATCCTGTTCTGCGAGTGGCTTTCTATCAATTTAATCATTTTGATCATACAGACCATCGTTAACCTGTCAACGATCGGATTTACGTATTTTTTCTGTTCGGATTTCCACGTAGGCGATTTAAAGGATTTCTTCATACGTACTTTATTACTCTATCTTTGTAATGTCGTATTTGCCTCTTTTTCCTTCATGATTGCCGTGCTGCGACGCGGAAGTGCGATGGCAATTGCGCTTTCTTCGCTTTTGTGCTTTGAAGTGGTCCACTTATTTGTCGAGATTATTTCTGTTTGGAATTCAACATTAAGAAAATTGTCGATCAACTGGCTATATGAAAGCCTTTTCTCACAGGACTATTTTTCTATGAACTCCTATTTGGCCATGGGCGGAATCATATTAATTTATCTGCTTGTTTTTGTTGGCACGACACTGACAGTTTCTTCCTATCGGGATGCGTACTAAGAACAGACGAAGTATGTTATAATATTGTCCACGAAATTTATTGCTTGGAGATTTTATGATCAACTATCTGTATAATTCCAGGGATATTGCTGCGTACTTTAAGTGGGCCGGAGTCTCTTCCCATCAGGAAAAAGAGTATCTGCACTACATTTTTATGATTGGTTCGGAAATTCTGGCAAAACCGCTTACAAAAGAGTATGAAACCTTTGAAACTGCGGTATATAGGGATCTTTATTATCTTTGGTCGGAGGGCTTTGAAAACGAGTTTTCCGATATAGCCACCATTGCGCCTAAGGGATCCGTTTCTCTTATCTGTGATCAGGATTTTATCTGCCTGGAGTCATATATGAAGCTTCTTGCGCTTCATTTGATTTTTTCGCGCAATCTTCCTTATGTTCATGTGAATTTCAACGGTTTGATGCTTCCTCTTGGATTGAAGGGTGAGTTTACCGATTACGAAAGAAATGTGGCAGTAGCTTGTGAGACACTGCATCTCGTGACCAGAGATGTTTTCGGGAAACCGTTTGATCTCAATCTGGGTATTCCGGATGAAGTGCTTTGCCTTTCGTTAGAGCCTTCATTCAGGCAGTCTTTATCTGCTCATGATGATTTCCGCAAGCGTTTCATAAAGCACGCGGCGTCAAGACTTGCTGAACTGAAGCTCACTTCCAAGGCGATCCACGATAAGGAAGAAAAGAAGAAAGAGCGGAGCCTGAAGAGAAAACTGGCCAGAGAGAAGGCCGCACAGGCGCAAAAAGGAAAAAGAAAAACGGAGAAAAAGGAAACCAAAACAAAGGGATAAGTGGTATGGAAAAAACATTGAATATGGGACTGGACATCGGTTCCACTACCATAAAGATCGTCCTTACTGAGGATGAGAAGATAGTATATCAGGAGTACAGGAGACACCATTCGGATATTGCCGGCGAGCTCCTGGGTGCTTTTGAAGAAGTAAATAAGAAATTTCCGGGTTTGAAGTCCAGAGTTCAGATCACGGGTTCCGGCGGACTTTCTGTTGCGAAGTGGCTGGGACTTGATTTTGTTCAGGAAGTCATTGCTGAAACTGTTGCGATCTCCAAGTACCACCCGGAGACCGATGTTATTATCGAACTTGGCGGTGAGGATGCGAAGATCACATACCTGCATCCGGTACCGGAACAGAGAATGAATGGAACATGTGCAGGTGGAACAGGTGCTTTTATCGACCAGATGGCGACACTGCTCCGTACTGATGCAGACGGCCTTAATGAGTTAGCCAAGTCATATACGACATTATATACAATTGCGTCCCGATGCGGTGTTTTTGCGAAGAGTGACCTTCAGCCGTTGATCAATGAAGGCGCGGCCAAAGAGGACCTTGCGGCTTCTATCTTCCAGGCAGTAGTTAATCAGACGATTGCAGGTCTTGCCTGTGGACGCCCGATCCGTGGACATATTGCATTTCTCGGTGGTCCTTTGTACTTTAACTCCGAGCTTAGAAAGGCTTTCGAGAGAACACTTGAAGATCAGGTCAAGTCGTTCTGGATCCCGGATAATGCGCAGATCTACGTGGCTCTTGGTGCTGCTCTGGGGGCGAAGGGAAAAGAAGTGCTCCTTTCCGATCTGATCGCATCTTTCGCTTCAAAAGAAGGTTTTGAACCAGATATTAAGCGTATCGCACCTTTGTTTGCAGATGCCAGGGAGAAAGAGCTTTTTGATGAGAGACATCAGCGTGCTACACTCGATCTTTACCAGCTGCCAAAGCAGAAGGGCCCGTGCTACCTCGGAATCGATGCCGGAAGTACAACGACCAAGGCCGTTCTGATCAATGAGGAAGGGCAGATGGTCTATACCTATTACGCAAGTAATCAGGGTAATCCGGTCAAGAGTGCCGTCAATATCGTGAAGCAGTTATATGAGCAGATGCCGCCGGAGATGTATATCGCGAACAGCTGTGTGACCGGTTATGGTGAGAATATCATTCGTGCCGCACTGGGCGTGGATCTCGGTGAGATCGAGACGATGGCGCATTTCCAGTCTGCCAAGTATTTCTGCCCGGATGTTGATTTTATCATCGATATCGGCGGACAGGATATGAAGTGTATGAAGATCCGAAACGGTGTTATCGACTCGATCATGCTTAACGAAGCTTGCTCTTCGGGTTGTGGATCCTTTATCCAGACATTTGCTGAAAACCTGAACATGGATGCGCATACTTTCTCTCTGGAAGCTCTGTCGGCAACTAATCCTGTCGATCTGGGTACCAGATGTACCGTATTCATGAACTCCAAGGTAAAGCAAGCCCAGAAGGAAGGCGCTACGGTAGGTGATATTTCCGCAGGTCTTTCCTATTCTGTTGTACGTAATGCTCTTTATAAAGTAATTAAGATCCGTGATACGCAGGAACTGGGAAAGAAGATCGTCGTACAGGGCGGTACTTTCTTGAATGACGCTATCCTGCGCTGTTTCGAGCTGATCTCCGGTCGTGAGGTAATAAGACCGAACGTAGCCGGATTGATGGGTGCTTTTGGAGCGGCGATCATTGCCAAGAAGCGTATGCCGAAGGATCAGAAAGTATCCGGACTTTTGGGTCTTGAGGAATTGAACAGATTCGAGATGACGACAGAAATGGCGACGTGCCCTCTCTGTACGAACCACTGTAAACTGACGATCTCCACATTCTCTAACGGTGAGAGATTCATTTCCGGTAACCGTTGCGAACGTGGTGAGGGAAAAGAGAAGGCGAAGGAGACGCTTCCGAACCTGATCGCATACAAATATGCACGTACTTTCCGTTACAAGCCGCTTGCTAAGGATAAGGCGCCGAGAGGTGAGATCGGTATCCCGAGAGCCTTGAATATGTATGAGAATTATCCGTTCTGGTTTACGGTGCTGACAGAACTCGGTTTCTCGGTAGTGATCTCTCCAAGATCGAATCATGCGCTTTTTGAGAAGGGTATGGATTCCATTCCGTCCGAGAGTGTATGCTATCCGGCAAAACTTGTTCATGGACATATTGAGAGCCTTATCGAAAAGGGGATCAAGACGATCTTCTATCCGGATATTCCGTACGAGCGTCAGGAGAATAAGAACTCCGGCAATCACTTTAACTGTCCGATCGTTGCTTCCTACCCGGAAGTTATCCGGAACAACCTTGAGAATATCCAGGATAAGGGCATCAAGTATCTGAACCCGTTCCTGCCGCTGGATAATGACGATGCTCTTGCAGAACAGCTGGCTATTGCTTTTTCTGAGTTCGGAGTCACGAAAGCGGAGGCAGAGAAGGCCGTAGCTGCAGGCAACAAAGAATATGACGACTATAAGGCGGATATCAGAAAGAAGGGTCAGGAAGTCATCGAAGACCTCGAAAGAACGGGACAAAAAGGTATCGTTCTTTCCGGACGTCCGTATCATACCGACCCGGAGATCCACCATGGTATTCCTGAGATGATCAATTCTCTCGGCCTTGCCGTACTTAGTGAAGACAGCGTGGCAGTTCCCGGCAGACTGGAACGACCGATCCGTGTTATTGACCAGTGGATGTACCATACCCGTCTTTATGAAGCGGCGGCGTATGTAGCCACGAATGATAATCTCGAACTGGTCCAGCTGACTTCTTTCGGTTGCGGTCTCGATGCCGTCACCTCCGATCAGGTGCAGGAGATCCTGGAGTCCCAGGGTAAGCTGTATACACTTCTTAAGATCGATGAGGTCAGCAATCTTGGAGCTGCCCGTATCCGTATGCGTTCTTTGAAAGTGGCTATGGATGAGAGAGAAGCGGCAAGAAAAGAAGGAACCATGCCGAAGCGTGAGAGAAAATCCTACACGATCAAGCGAGTTCCTTTTACCGAAGAGCATAAGAAACGCCATACGATCCTTGCGCCGCAGATGGCACCGATCGAATTCGAGTTCGTCGAGGCGGTATTCCACCATCACGGATATAAGCTGAAAGTACTGAAAGAAGCGACACAGGAAGACATTGAGTGTGGTCTGCGTTTCGTCAATAACGATGCATGTTTCCCGACAGTCATCGTAGTCGGTCAGATGGTCAATGCCATCTTGTCCGGTGAAGTGGATCGTGATAATACAACCGTTCTCATAACACAGACCGGTGGTGGCTGTCGTGCTACGAACTATGTTGCTTTCTTGCGAAAAGCACTTCGTGAAGCCGGTTTTGGTGATATTCCGGTCATTGCGCTTTCCGTACAGCAGTTTGAGAAGAACCCGGGCTTTAAGCCTACATTGCCGTTTATCAATAGTGCGCTTCGTGCTATCTGCTATGGTGATATGTTACAGACTCTGCTCCTGCGCGTACGTCCGTATGAAAAGATCAAGGGGTCGGCCAATGCTCTGTATCAGTTCTGGAACCGTTGCGGCAAACTCTTCTTCAATCCGAAGGAAAAGTTTGAAGATATCACGACAGAATACATCATGGCTGAAGCATGTAAGAATACACCTCTTACTGATGAAGAGAAGAAAGCAGTGGAAGACCTCCTGAAAGAACTGCATTGCAGCAAGGTCGGCCGTCCGGGTTCTTATCGCCGCATGATCGATGCGACCATCGATACTTTCGATAAGTTCCCGATGCTGGATATCCCGAGAAAACCTCGTGTCGGTCTGGTAGGTGAGATCCTGGTCAAGTTCCAGCCTGACGCCAATAACCATGCCGTCGATGTTGTGGAACAGGAAGGTTGCGAAGCCGTTGTACCGGGACTCCTTGACTTCTTCCTTTACTGCACGATGGGACCTGTATGGGCGGCGGAACACCTTGGCCGAAGCAAGAAAGAAGCATGGTTGTCGAACCGTGGAATCGATCTGCTTCAGTCGTATCGCCGCCACATCGTGAAGCGTATGGAGCAGACCGGAAAGTTTCAACTCCCGCAGAGTATCCGTCACATGGCAAAGAAAGCAGAGAATGTTCTCTCCTGCGGTAATAACAACGGTGAGGGCTGGTTCCTGACCGCCGAGATGATCGAGCTGATCGAGAGCGGTGTGCCGAATATCATCTGTGCACAGCCGTTTGCCTGCCTGCCGAACCATGTAACCGGTAAGGGCATGATCAAGGAACTTCGAAGACAGTATCCTGAATCCAATATCATTCCGATCGACTACGATCCGGGTGCCAGTGAAGCGAACCAGTTGAACCGTATCAAACTCATGGTCAGCACGGCGCATTACCGCGAAGAGATGAAGAGACAGGAAGCTGAGAAGAACAACAAGTAATTGACGGGAGAAAAGATATGTCGGAAGCCAAGCGTATACTTCTGGTAGATGGAAACAGTATCATTAACCGATCCTATTACGCCACAGCAGGGCGCAATAACCTGACGGCTCCTGACGGTACGCCTACCGGTGCGGTAAACATCTATCTCAATACGCTTGCCAAGTACATGGGCGAAGTCGAACCGACTCATACCTGTACTCTTTTCGATCTGAAAGCGCCGACTTTCCGTCATAAGGCTTATTCAGAATACAAGGGCACAAGAAAGGGCATGCCGGACGATCTGGCGGCCCAGATGCCTGTTTTGAAAGAAGTGCTGGATGCGATGGGCTTTCCTCGTTATGAGCAGGAAGGCCTGGAAGCTGATGACCTGATCGGAACGCTGAAAACCATGGCCGTAAAAGACGGATTTGAAGTCTTTATCCTTAGTGGTGATAAAGATGATTTCCAGCTGATCGATGAACATACGAAAGTGATCATGCCGGTGACCAAGAAAGACGGAAGCGGCACCGATTACTACGATGAAGCGCTTTTTACGGAGAGATACGGCATCGCATCTTCTGACTTTGTTACGGCAAAAGCACTTATGGGCGACAGCAGTGACAATATTCCGGGTGTCAAGGGTATCGGGGAGAAGGGCGCGATGGACCTCGTGAGAAAGTACGGCACGCTCGATAATCTCTACGAACACGTCGATGAATTAAGTGCCAAACTCAAAGAAAAACTTGTTAACGATAAAGACAATGCATATATGTCCCTGATGCTTTCCAGGATCGTCACGGATGCTGAACTTGATGTGACACTGGATCAGCTTGTACGCAAGCCGATGGATATGCAGAAGGCAGCGTCCTGTTTCTATAAGTACGGCTTCCGAAGCCAGATGAAGAAATGGGAGATCGACGAAAATGCGGCGACTTCTGCCATGCCGGAAGTGGAAGAAAACGAGGATGAAGAGAAGTATCCGAAGCTTTCCGGAAAGAAACCCGAAATCATTCTGAATATGGATGTGAAGACTGCTTTGGAATCGATCCTTCCGAAGATTTCTTCAGATAATGTTGTAGCTCTTGATCTTCAGGAGATCCATGTTCCTGTTCTTGCTCTTTCTGTTGCACCGGATCAGGTATATTTCTGGTCGAGGATCGAGGATCAGACACAGGTGATCACCGGTCTTTACGAGGCGGGGATCGGAAAGTCGAAACAGAATGCTCCGGTTACATATCGCACTAAGGAACATTTCAAGAAGTGTTCTGAAGGACTTCCTTTTGATGAGGTATTTGATGTTGAGATCGCCGGATATGTCCTGAACGCAATCGAGGGCGCAGATCCTTCATTTGAGATGCTCGTGGAGCACTCCAGCAAACGTCCTTTCCCGATCCTTGAAGGATATGGCGAGGATAAAGAAGACGGAAAGAAAAAAGACCGTCAGCAGGATCTTTTCTCACTGCTTGCGGCACCGGATGAATCCGAAAAAGAGGTAAAGGAAGACGATCTTCTTGATTTTGCGTATCAGCTTCTTCTGGTGCGCTGGATCTCGTGTTTCCAGAAGGCCGATATTTCCGCACAGGGAATCGAGAAGCTGATCTATGAGATCGAGATGCCCTTGGTCATGATTCTGGACAGAATGGAAAGGATCGGCATTCTCGTTGATGTTTCGCAGATCGATACGCTGCATGAAGAATTTGATAAACGTCTTGCCGAACTGGAGAAAGAGATCTATGACCTCTCGGGAGAAGAGTTTACTATCCTGTCCACAAAACAACTCGGGCAAGTGCTTTTTGATAAGTTGAAACTGCCTTCAGGTAAGAAATTGAAGAGCGGCGGATATTCCACGAATTCCGAAGAACTGGAAAGACTTCGTGATAAGCACCCGATCGTAGATAAGGTACTGGAATACCGTCAGATCCAGAAACTGGATTCAACGTTTGTTCTGGGCCTGAAGAAGAGTATCTCGGAGAAAGATGGTCGTGTCCACACGACGTTCAGTCAGGCGATGACGAATACAGGACGTCTTTCTTCGTCTGATCCGAACCTGCAGAATATTCCGATCCGTACGGACCTTGGAGGTCTGATCCGTCGTGCGTTTGTGGCTAAAGACGGATATGTTCTGATCGATGCGGACTATTCACAGATCGAACTTCGCCTTCTTGCGGCTATTTCCCACGATGAAGAAATGATCGCCGCTTTTAAGGAAGGCAGAGATATCCATACGAAGACTGCCTGCGGTATTTTCGGTGTTCCGCCTGAGATGATCAATCCTGGAATGCGTGCCGCGGCGAAACGCGTGAACTTCAGTATCGTTTACGGTGTCAGCGATTACGGTTTGTCCCAGGATCTGGGGATCAGCGTTTATGAAGCGCACCGCTATATCGAAGAATACTATCGTCAATTCCCGACGATCAAGCCGTGTCTTGATGGATTTAAGGCAGAGGGTCATGAGAAAGGCTATGTTTCCACGCTCTTCGGCCGTCGCCGTATCCTGAAAGAACTGACTTCGGCGAATCACAATATCCGGAGTTTCGGTGAACGTGCTGCCATGAATACGCCTATACAGGGCACGGCGGCAGATATTATCAAACTTGCGATGAACCGCGCTGCCGCGGCGCTTTCCGAGGCGGGACTTGATGCCCGTCTGATCCTTCAGGTCCACGACGAACTGATCGTAGAGGCAAAAGAAGAGATCGCGGAACAGGCTTCCAAGATTCTACAGGAAGCCATGGAAAACGTGGTGCAGCTTGACGTACCGCTTCTGGCGGAAGCACGGACCGGGAAATGCTGGGCGGAAGCGCACTGATAAAGTAAGGAGCAGAAAATGTTTGTTTTAGGTATAACTGGTGGCATCGGATGTGGCAAAAGCACTGTCTCGGGGTATTTCCGTGATCGGAATGTGCGTGTTCTTGACGCCGATGAGATCTCCAGACAGGTGACGGATGTCGGTGGCGTGGCACTTCCTGAGATCGCAGAACTTCTGGGTGCACGTGCAATCAATTCCCATGGAGCGCTGAACCGTAAATATGTTGCTTCACTTGTGTTTTCCGAAAAGAAGAAACTGGACAAGCTATCGGCGATCATTCATAAATATGTGCTATCTACGATTGCTGATGAAATCGTCAAGGAAGCGGAGAAGAAGACAAAACTGATCGTTCTGGATGTCCCGATCCCGGTAAAGCACGGCTTTGTTGATGTCTGCAATCAGATATGGGTCGTAAGTACAAGAGATGACATTCGTCTCGACCGCCTGGAGCGTCGTGGGATGAACCGTGACGACGCGAAAAAACGCATGGCCATGCAGATGACACGCGAAGAATATGAGGAACTGGGCGATGTGGTGCTCGTGAATGACGGCACGATCGAAGAACTTACCGAGCAGATCGAGGAGGCCGTGAAAAAAGAACTGAATGAGAGAGGTATCCGTTTATGAATGCGAAAGTGATCATTTCTCTTTGCTTTTTGGTTATCTCAATCGTCATAACGGTACTCTGTTTTACGGTATTGCGTAAGAAAAAGTACGGCAAATTTGTCGGGGCATCGTCTGCTGCGTATGCGTCCGGCTGTTTTTTTATCTTCATGCTGGCATTACTTAAAGAGAATGCACCTTTGATCTTTGTTATCCTCGCGGATAGTCTGGTCACGGGTGTTTTTGTTTTTACGGCTGTTATGCTGATCTTAGTCAGCACTAAGATCGTGGAGGGCGATAAACCTTCCTGAAAGTGAGGGGTTTGTATGGGAATGGGTGGTCCGGGCCGCATGGGAATGGGTCCGAGAGGTTTTCTGACAGAAGAGGAAAAGAAGAATAAGCCGAAGGTGGATAAGAAACTCCTGAAGCGTATTGCATCTTACATGAAGCCGTATAAACTGCAGTTTGCGCTTGTGATCATATCCATTCTGCTTTCAGCGGTTGTGGGTCTTTTTCCTTCGATCATCACAGGTAAGATCGTGGACAAAGCACTGCTCGGTGATGATCTGGGTCTTTTGATCAAGCTTCTTCTTGCCGCATTTGCTGCACTTACTGTTTCTCAGGTCATCAGTGTTGTGGAAAGCTACATCAATGCCTGGATCTCGCAGCGCATCATTTTCGACATGAAGAACGAAATGTATCACCATCTGCAGTGGATGCCTCACAGTTTCTTTACGACGGAAAAGCAGGGCGATATCATTACCCGCATGAATACCGATATCTCAGGCGTTAGTTCTGTCATCTCCAATACGCTTTCCAGCTGCGTCAACAATTTTGCAACGGTAATCACCACGCTTGTTGCTCTCTTTACAATGAGTATCCCGCTCGCTCTGGTTGGTATTCTCATTATTCCGCTTCTTATCCTGCCGACAAGAAACGTGGGCCAGAGCCGTTATAAACTGCTTACAAAAACTCAGGAAAAGAACGATGAACTGAATCAGGTGATCAACGAAACACTGTCCGTTTCCGGTTCGATGCTCGTCAAGCTCTTTACCCGAGAAGATAAAGAATATGAAAACTTCGTTGAGGTCAACGAACAGGTAACCAAGCTTTCGTTGAAAGAGCAGAGAAGCGGCAAATGGTTCCGTGTCATGATGGGTATGTTTACCCAGGTCGGTCCGCTTCTGATTTATTTTGCAGGTGGTATCTGCATCATCAAGAAAGTCGACACGTCGCTGACTGTCGGTGTTGTAACGGCAACGGTAGCGCTTATCAATCGTCTCTATCGTCCTGTTGAATCACTGATGAATCTTGGAGTGGACTTCACCAGATCCCTCGCTCTGTTTACTCGAATCTTCGATTATTTCGATCGCGAGAATCCGCTGACTTCACCTAAAGATGGCGTAAAGCCGGATGTAACAAATAAGGATATCGTATACGATCATGTGAAGTTCTCTTATACTCCGGAAAAAGAACTGCTCAAGGACGTCTCGTTTACTGTTCCAGGTGGCAAGATGTACGCCGTCGTCGGTCCTTCCGGTTCGGGTAAATCCACCGTCGTCAACTTCATTCCGCGTCTTTACGATGTCGAAGAGGGAAGCGTTACGATCGCAGGGGAAGATGTCCGTAATTTCGATCTGACGTATCTTCGTCAGCAGATCGGTGTGGTTACGCAGGATACATATCTGTTTAACGGAACGATCAAAGAGAATCTTCTTTACGCAAAAGATGATGCTACCGATGAAGAAATCGAGAAGGCTTGTAAGATTGCAAGTATTCACGACTTTATCAAGAAACAGCCTGACGGCTATGACACGATGGTAGGTAACCGTGGCCTGAAACTTTCCGGTGGTGAAAAACAGCGTATCAGCATTGCCCGTGTTATTCTGAAGGATCCGAAGATCCTGATCCTCGATGAGGCAACCAGTGCACTCGATTCCATTTCGGAGAATGCGATTTCCGAAGCACTGGAAGTCCTTATGCAGAATCGAACTTCAATCGTCATTGCACATCGCCTTTCCACGATCATGAAGGCAGATAAGATCGTAGTCATTGCAGATGGTCATGTAGCCGAATTCGGAACGCATCAGGAGCTTCTGGAAAAGAACGGAATCTACCGTGATCTCTATGAGACTCAGTTCCGTCAGGTACTGGATATGCAGGAAGCCATCAAGCCGGAAAACCCAGAATGGGAAGAGAAAAACATGATCCAGAACGATGTTTACTGACCCAAAGCATGGAGGAGAACACCATGGTATTTGAAAACAAAGTTGCCGTTGTAACAGGTGGCGCACAAGGAATAGGGAAAGCGATTGCGGCTGCTTTTGAAGCAGAAGGCGCTACCGTATATATCATTGATATCCAAGAGGGAAACTGGTTTGTCGGAGATGTCAGCGATAAAGAAACATTGGAGAGATTCGCAAATGAAGTGATTGATAAATCAGGGCACGTGGATTATCTGATCAATAATGCACTTCCAATGATGAAGGGAATCGATGAATGCAGTTTTGAAGAATTCCAGTATGCGTTGTCCGTCGGAGTAACTGCACCGTTTTATCTGACAAAACTTTTCAAACCATACTTTTCTGATGGGGCTTCGATCATCAATATCGCTTCCTCGCGTGATCGTATGAGTCAGCCGCAGACGGAAAGTTATACTGCGGCCAAAGGTGGTATTGCGGCTCTGACCCATGCGCTGGCCGTCAGTCTTGCCGGAAAAGCACGAGTAAACAGTATTTCGCCAGGATGGATCGATACGACTGGTTCCGAGTTTTCAGGACCGGACGCATTTCAGCAGCCTGCTGGCTGTGTCGGCAAGCCTTCTGACATCGCTTCCATGGTACTGTTTCTTTGTTCCGATAAAGCAGGATTTATCACCGGTGAGAATATCTGTATTGATGGTGGTATGACAAAACAGATGATCTACCACGGTGATCACGGATGGACACTACAATAACAATAGTTATTCGTGAATATAAAAAAGCGCCGTTGCTGCGGCGCCTTTTTTGTTAGTTGATTTTTTTCGGATTAAACGTTGAAGCGGAAGAGAACAACATCTCCGTCCTTCATGACGTATTCCTTGCCTTCAGATCTTACAAGACCTTTTTCCTTTGCAGCAGTATAGGTGCCACATGCCATCAGGTCATCAAAAGCAACGACCTCTGCACGAATGAATCCCCGCTCGAAATCGGAGTGAATCTTACCAGCCGCCTGAGGTGCTTTAGTACCGTTCTTAATTGTCCATGCACGAACTTCCTGAGGACCTGCGGTCAGGTAAGAAATGAGACCCAAGAGTTTGTAACTTGCCTGGATCATTTTATCGAGACCGGACTGGGAAAGACCAAGTTCTTCGAGGAACATTGCCTTTTCATCGGCATCGAGCATTGCGATTTCTTCTTCGATCTTGGCAGAGATAACAACACATTCTTCACCGGAACGAGCAGCGATTTCCTGAACGGTCTTTACATATTCGATATCCGGATTGGAAATGTCGCTCTCTGCAATATTTGCAACATAGAGTACAGGCTTGAGAGAAAGAAGAGCAAGATTTTTAACAAATTCCATCTCTTCTTCGTCGAAGGTGAGGGAACGGGCCGGCTTTTCTTCTTCCAGCGTTTTTGCGATGCGCTCATAAAGGTCAAGTTCTGCCTGGAAAGACTTGTCGCCGCCCTTCATCATTTTTCTTACCTTATCCAGACGACGCTCCATGTACTCCATATCCGAAAGGATCAGTTCGAGTTCGATGGTTTCAATGTCACGCTTCGGGTTGGCACCGCCATCAACGTGAACAACGTTCGAGTCATCGAAGCAACGGACAACATGTACGATTGCATCTACTTCGCGGATATTTGCAAGAAACTTATTTCCAAGGCCTTCACCCTTGCTGGCGCCACGTACAAGACCTGCGATATCGACGAACTCGATCACGGCCGGTGTATACTTTTCCGGGTTGTACATCTTGGCAAGTTCATCCAGACGGCTGTCCGGAACGGAAACGACACCGACGTTCGGCTCAATCGTGCAGAACGGATAGTTAGCGGATTCTGCGCCTGCCTTGGTAATGGCGTTAAAAAGTGTACTCTTGCCGACATTCGGCAGACCAACGATACCCAGTTTCATAGAAGATGACCTCGTTTCTTGTTAACAAAATTAGATATTTATTCTTAGATTATAGTATCAACGATCCCCTATTATAGCACATTTCGTACTTTTGTCGTGATTTGTCGTAAAAATCTCCAGTATGGTTTTCAAAAAGAGAGTAGAATGGCACAAATCAGTATTTCAGGAGGCAGATATGGGACAGCAAAGACCGAAAAACGCCAAGGTCATGACAGTGTATCTTCAAGGATTAGAAGGCTTGGTAGCGGAAGTGGAAGCATCGATCTTTCAGGGGCTTCCTAGTTTTGAAGTCGTTGGACTTGGAGATTCGTCCATCAGGGAGGCAAAAGAAAGAGTACGTGCAAGTATAAGGTACTGTGGATATACTTTTCCGAATCAGCGCGTTCTGGTCAATATTTCCCCGGCCTATCTCCATAAATCGGGATCCTCCTTTGATCTGCCGATTGCACTTGCGATCCTTCTTGCATCCGGGCAGATTCAGTGCTCGTTTAACAGGATCATCGCTTATGGTGAACTCTCTTTGACAGGGGAAGTGAAACCGGTGCCCGGAAGTATTTCCCGTATGCTTGCTCTGGAAAAGACAGAAGGAGATCTGATCATCATACCGGATAAGGATTGTCAGGAAGCTTCGCTGTTGTCTGTAGATGTCGAAGGTGTAGAATCTTTGCCGGACGCGATCGGTCGGCTGGAAAACTGGTTCCCCAGGGAAATGCTTACTATGTCATTCCAATCAGAGCTCCCTGAACCGAAAGTCGATATCTCCTGTCTTCGTGGACAGCCTTGTGCAGAGCGGGCTATTGTGATTGCTGCCGCAGGTTTTCATAATCTTTTGTTTTCCGGTTCCCCTGGAACAGGTAAATCACTTTCTGCACAGATTATTCAGGGTATTCTTCCTCCATTGACTGTAAAAGAGAAAATAGAACTTCTGCGTGTGGAAAGTTCTCTTTCCGTGCTGAATTCATATGATCTTTGCTCATGTGAAAGACCATTCCGCTATGTCCACCATACCTGTACCCCGGCGGCAATGGTGGGAGGCGGACGGAGTGCACTGCCGGGTGAAATCTCGCGTGCTTTGCACGGTGTCCTTTTTCTCGATGAACTTCCTGAGTTTTCACCGCAAGTCCTTGATCTGCTTCGAGTTCCGCTTGAGACCGGCGAGGTGGAGATTTCCAGAAATTCTGTATCCAATACTTTCCCGGCTAAGTTTATGCTGGTTGCAGCCATGAATCCGTGCCGATGCGGAAAATGTATCGAATCCCCGATGGAGTGTACCTGTACACCGACTATGATCCGTAGATATCAGGGTAAGGTCAGCGGCGCACTTCTGGACAGAATGGATATTTACTGTTATATGCCCCGCATCTCGGAAGACGCGATGGTGGAAGCGATCCGTTCTGACTTCGGACTGGCAAGTAAAGAGTGGAGAAAAAGGATAGAAGAAGTGTGGCAGACTCAATACAGAAGATGCGAAGAGATGGGGATCGAACCTGTACGCAATGGAGAATGCAGAGAGCAGAACCTTACCGAGATCTTCAGGCTTGGATCAAAGGAATGTGAATATGCTGCCATGGCTGCAAACAGAATGAATCTCTCTGTCCGCGGATTACGACGTCTTGTGCGATTATCGAGGACGATTGCGGATCTGGATGGATCTCTTGATGTGAAAAGCGAGCACATCACGGAAGCTATGACGTATCGAATCCCTATCACGAAAGAAGAGAGGGTACGTGTATGATGGAAGGATCTGATCTTTATGCGGACGTATTTTGTTCGCTGCTCATGAATAAGAAGATTCTTTCCGGAGTACAGATCCGCCGTCTGGTCGATCAGTTAAAACTGAAATCGCTGGATGAGCTCTTTTCCAACAGAAACGAGGTATTCACAAAACAGAATCTTACAACGGATCAGTTTGAGGACTGGAAGAAGTTTTCTCAGTCTCCGGCGCATGTTAGGCTGTCTGAATATGTCGAGTATATCGATAAAAAGGGAATCTACACACTGGATTATTATAACTTGATGTATCCAAGCTATCTTCATCATTTGACGAATATGCCGTTAGTGCTCTTTCTTAAGGGCGACAGAAGACTATTGTCCGAAAAGAGTTCACGCGTATCGATCGTTGGAACCAGGAAGCCTTCATCTTATGGAAGAAAGGTAACCAGGGAGTTCTCCCGTGAACTGTCTTTGCATGATGTTGTTATAGTCAGCGGTCTGGCTCGTGGTGTGGATGGTATCGCGCATTCTTCCTGTCTCGATGCAGGTGGACGCACGATCGCCGTCTTGCCGTGCGGACTTGATATTGTGTATCCACCGGAGCATGTGGAACTGTTTCATGAGATTGCGGCTAAAGGACTGCTTCTTTCCGAGCTTCTTCCGGGGGTGAGCGCGATCCGACAGTATTTCCCGTCAAGAAACAGGATCCTTTCGGCTTTGTCCGACTGTGTCCTGATCACCGAGGCGGGAGAAAAGAGTGGAACGCTGCATACGGCAAGCTTTGCTGCTTCTCAAGGAAAAGAGGTCTTTGTTGTACCGAACATTATTTATTCTGAGACCGGAAAGGGAAACCTCGAACTCATGAAGGATGGAGCACAGATCGCGACAGAACCTGAAGATATACTGGCTTTCCTCGCAGGTGCGGTATTTTTCCGGGAAATCGATGAGATCAAGGATGAGTGGAAAATGAAGAAACTGAAGGAGAAGATCAAGGAAAATCCGGATCTTCTATCAAAAGAGGAGATCCGGATGTTGATCACTGAAGTTCTGATGTCGCAGGAACTCTCTGCAGACGAGATTTCCAGGGAGACGGAGCTGCCATATGTAATGGCGGTAACAGAACTGGGAAAGATGGAAATCGAAGGGATCGTGGTCCAGGAAAAGCAAAAATACATTTTGACAATTCGCTTATAATGAATTATATATATTAAATGTTAGAAAATTCACTTTGGGAGAAAGATAGATGAGCAAGAATTTAGTGATCGTTGAGTCCCCTGCAAAGGCGAAGACTATCGGACGATATCTTGGAAAAGAATATAAGATCACTGCTTCGGTCGGTCATATCCGTGACCTGCCTTCCTCGACAATGGGTGTTGATGTCAAGCATGACTTCAAGCCTACATACATTAATATGCGAGGAAAAGAAAAGGTGATCCGTGAACTCAAGGATCTGGCCGGCGGTGCAGATAAAGTATTTATCGCAACCGACCCTGACCGTGAGGGAGAAGCCATTGCATGGCATATTGCTAAAGTGCTCAACATCGATCTTGATGAAGATTGCCGTATCTCTTTTAACGAGATCACAGAAAAAGCAATCAAGAATGCTATCTTATCCCCAAGAAAGATTGATGTGGATCTTGTGAATGCCCAGCAGGCCAGACGTGTTCTGGACAGACTCGTTGGTTATGAATTAAGCCCGCTTTTATGGACAAAGGTAAGAAAGGGTCTTTCTGCCGGTCGTGTTCAGTCCGTAGCTACAAAACTGGTAGTTGACCGTGAAAAGGAAATCAACGCCTTTAAGCCTGAAGAATACTGGAATGTGAATGTGGAGCTTTCTCCTATCGATTCCGGTTTCCCGTTTAAGGCCCGTTATCACGGCGAGAAGAAGGGTGATAAGATCGAGAAAGTCAAGCTTTCCAATAAGACGGAGACTGATAAGCTTCTGGCATCTTTGGATGGTGGCGCATATGTCGTAGATACTGTAAAGAAGGGCAGAAAACACAGACAGCCGTTTGCACCTTTTACTACCAGTACACTTCAGCAGGAAGCGTCCAGACGTATCAGCTTTACGTCCAGAAAGACCATGAGCGTAGCTCAGCAGCTCTATGAAGGTGTTGAGATCGCCGGTCAGGGACAGATCGCTCTGGTGTCCTATATCCGTACTGACTCCGTTCGTGTATCTGATGAAGCAATGGCGGCTGCAAGAAGCCTGATCGCTGAGAAATATGGCGAGAAGTATCTGCCGAAGTCGCCAAGAAAGTATTCAAATAAGAACTCTGCACAGGACGCGCACGAAGCAATCCGTCCTACGCATTTTGAATTAAGTCCTGAATCCATTAAGAATTCTCTTTCTTTGGATCAGTTCAAGCTTTATAAGCTGATCTGGGATCGTTTCCTTTCTTCGCAGATGGCTTCTGCGGAAGTGGATACCGTCTCTCTGGATGTTCGTTGCAACCATTCGATCTTCCGTACACAGGGCGAGACGATTAAGTTCCAGGGCTTCCTGGCTGCTTATGCGGATCTGAATGAGGATACGGCTGATGACGACAAGAATACAAAGGCAAAGCTTCCTGAACTTGCGGAAGAACAGCCGCTGAAACTGATCGATATTGCCTCGGAGCAGAAGTTTACACTGCCTCCGCCGAGATTTACGGAAGCAACATTGATCAAGATGTTGGAAGAAAAGGGTATCGGACGTCCGTCTACCTATGCGCCGACGATCTCGACCATCCTGGAACGTAACTATATCAGTAAAGACGGTAAGGTGCTTTGCCCGACTGAACTCGGTAATGTTGTTACTGAGCTTCTTGCAGACCACTTTACTGAGATCGTTGATGTATCTTTTACAGCGGATATGGAAACGAAACTTGACCAGATCGAACTTGGTAAGAAAGACTGGGTCAAGGTACTTTCCGAGTTCTATCCGTCATTCCACGAACTGATCGTTAAAGCAGGTTCTGATGTTTCCAAGGTCAAGATGGCTGAGAAACAGACCGGTGAAAAGTGTCCGGAATGCGGAAATGATCTCGTGATCAAAGAAGGACGTTTTGGTCAGTTTATCGCATGTTCCCATTTCCCGGAATGTAAATATACCAAGAATATTGAGGTTACGGTCAAGGGTAGCTGCCCGTTGTGCGGAAGCGGACTTGTTTCTCATCGTTCCACGAAGTATAAGGGCCGTACATTCTATACCTGTGACAAAAAGGGTAAGGATCCGGAGTGCGGATTCATCAGCTGGGATCTTCCGATCGAAGGCCAGAAATGCGATACCTGCGGAAGTTACATGGTTTGGAAGCGTTTCCGTGGTCGTGCATATCCTAAGTGTGCGAATGCAAACTGTCCGAAGAACACAACAAAGAAGTCTGCTAAGTCAGCCAATGCGGAAGAAGGCGAACCGGAAGGCGGAACGAAGAAGACCAGAGGAAAGAAGAGCAAAGAGGAGTAATCGGTATGTTCGAACCGGAAGTAACGATCATTGGTGCAGGTCTTGCCGGAGCGGAAGCAGCTTGGCAGGTGGCCCGTCATGGCGTACGTGTGCGCCTTTACGAGATGAAAACGGTAAGAAAGAGTCCTGCCCATCATAGTGAAAAGTTTGCAGAACTGGTCTGCAGTAATTCTTTGCGTTCCAATCAGCTGGAAAACGGCGTAGGCCTTTTGAAAGAAGAACTACGAATCCTCGGCTCTCTTATCATGGAATCGGCTGATAAAGCTCAGGTACCTGCAGGTGGAGCCCTTGCAGTAGACAGAGAAGAGTTTTCCGGATATATAACTGAGAAGATATTGAATCATCCATTGATCGAAGTAGTTTATGACGAGATCAAGGAGATCCCGAATGAAGGTGTAGTGATCATTGCTACCGGCCCTCTGACTGATGGCGATCTGTATGACAACATCATGGAAAAGATCGGTCAGAAGGATATGCATTTCTTCGACGCGGCGGCACCGATCGTATTGGAGTCCACGATCGACAGATCCATCTGTTTTGCCATGTCCAGATATGGAAAGGGTGGCGATGATTATCTGAACTGCCCGATGAATGAGGAAGAGTACCGTGCTTTCTATGAAGCTCTGGTTTCTGCTGAACTTGCAGATGTGAAGGGTTTTGACAAGGAAACGGTCTTTGAAGGATGTATGCCTATTGAGACAATGGCCAAGCGTGGCTATGACACGATGCGTTTTGGCCCGCTTAAGCCTGTTGGTCTGATCGATCCTCGTACGGGAAAAGAACCTTATGCATGTGTCCAGCTCAGACAGGATGACAGAATGGCGTCGATCTACAATATCGTCGGATTCCAGACAAGACTCAAATTCCCGGAACAGAAGCGTGTTTTTGGCATGATCCCGGGACTTGAGAATGCTGAGTTCACCCGAATGGGTGTCATGCATAGAAATACATATATTGAATCACCGAAACTTCTTCAACCTACATATCAGCTTAGGGAAGATCCGAGAGTCTTTTTCGCAGGTCAGATCACCGGCGTGGAAGGATATATCGAGTCAACTGCTTCCGGTTATCTGGCCGGCTATTATGCGGCATCTATGCTGCGTAAGGAAATCGAGACCGTTGATTTCAGCGCAGAAACCATGATCGGTGCCATGGCGGCGTATATTTCAGACCCGAATGTAAAGAATTTCGTGCCGATGAATGCGAATTTCGGACTGGTTGCTCCTTTAGGATACAAGGTGAAAGGTAAGAAGAAGGAGAAGAACCTGGCATATGCGGTGCGTGCTATAGCGGAGGTTTGCAAGAATAAAGAGAAAATGGAGATGTTCTGGAAATGAAGCTTGGCAATATCAATTATGAGAACAACGGTGAAACATATAAGAGTTTCTTTAAAGCATATGGCCATTGCTGGAGCAAGGTCTGTGTCAGTAATGCATTGATGCTTTTATTCAATATTCTCTCGATGCTGATCGGGTTCGCAATCATTATGTTTATGGTTCCGTTTATTTTCCCGTTCTTTGTGCCGGATTCTTTGAAAGATTATCTTGTGACAAACGGGTATATTGATGCCGAGGCGACCGCAGAAGCCGTGCAGAGCCTTTACTACCTTGCTTGCCTGGTCCTCGAGATGCTTTTGTGCGGGTTCATGCTTGTAATCAACGGACCTGTTCAGTGTGGAATTGCATACTTTATGAGAAATCTGCTTCAAGGCGGAGGGAGTATGTGGCCCGATATCAAGAAGGGCGTCAAAGAAAACTGGAAGAAATCACTTGCTGCAAGCTTTCTTTCCATTCTGATGACTGTTATTCTCATTTTCAATATCGGTTATTACCGGAATGTCGGCATGGGCGGTATTACGCCGATCATCCAGGGATTCTTCACATGGTGCCTGGTTTTCTGGGGATGGATGCAGTTGTATGTTTACCCGCTTATTGCCTGCACGAATCTTTCTCTGAAAGATGTATACAGAAATGCAGCCCTGTTTTCCATAAAAGGATTCCTACCGACATTGGGCATTTTTGCAGTAGAGACAGTGCTTTTCCTTGTTCTGCCATCTGTTTTGATCTTCTTTGCAGGTCAGATCGGTTATAGTATTGCCGTACTTCTGTATCTTCTTTTTTCCTTCGGATTTGTCTCGTTTCTGGCGACATACCAGTCGTGGAAATTCATCAGAGAGTATGTGAAAGAAGAGCATTAAGGAACGCTTGAGCAAAGCAAGT
Source organism: Clostridiales bacterium (assembly GCA_017615755.1). Lineage (GTDB taxonomy): Bacteria > Bacillota > Clostridia > Saccharofermentanales > Saccharofermentanaceae > Scatonaster. The sequence continues at coordinate 21,567 of JAFZZM010000042.1, forward strand.
GATATGTACATTTTCAGGCATTTGGGCTAAAATGTATATTATTCTTACTTTTAGGGAGCGTGCTTATGATACAGTGTGAAAGAGGACATTTCTTTGATGAGAATCGTTATACAGGTTGCCCGTACTGCAACCAGATCACTAGTCAGCAGAGGAGTGTCATTCCACCGATCGCTCCCGCTATGGAGATTCCGAAGCCATCTTGTGGTGAGACCGTAGCTATTGCAGGCATGGATACTGCACCGTCTGTCGGAAAGACCGTAGCTATAGAAAATTTTGAAGAGAATACTCTTCATGTGAATAAAACAGTTGCTATTACTGAAGAGGTAGCTTCGGCTGCTTTTGCCGCACCTGTTGCTGCAGCGGCAAGTGTTGCTACTCCTGCGGCTCCGGAAGCTCCTGCGGTTGCTCCGGAAGTTCCGGCACCGGCACCGTCTGCAGCTCCTTTTGCTTCGGCAACTGCACCGACACCGGCCCCGGCTCCTTTTTCAGAACCGGTTCCATTTTCAACACCTGCACCTAATCCGGATGAGACAGCCGGTATTCCGTTTAATGGCGTTGCCGAAGAGCAGCCGAAACCTGTTACTGAGCAGTTCGATCCGGATTCCATCATGAGACCATATCAGGTTACCGGACTGGGCGTGAAGGAAAACCCGAAGCCGCTCCCGGTAAATGAACCTACTTACGACCGTCCTTACGCAGTTTCCGGTCTTGGCGTAAAGGAGAATCCGACTCCTACCTCTGCGGCTGATGTTGGCGCAACTTTCCCGGTACCGCCGCAGGAAGGTGCTCCTGTATCTGCTGAAGCAAGTGCTTTTGCAGCAGTAGGATTCCCTGGCGGACCAAATCCGTTTATGGCTCCGGGCATGGTTCCCGGTATGCCTGTCGGTGCTCCACCGGCTCCGGCTCCGGTTGCTGAGACAGCTCCTGCTCCGGTAGTTCCTGAGATTGCTCCTGCACAGGCTCCGGTCGAAACAGTTCCTGAGACTGCTCCGGTAGTTGCGGAGACGATTCCGGTTGAACAGCCTGTTGTTGCGCCTGTTGAAGAAGTTGTAGAAGAAGTAGTTCCTGAAGCAGCTCCTGAAGTCGCTCCTGTTGCTGCTGCTCCGGAAGTAGCACCTTCTGTTGAAGAAGCACCGGCGCCTGCTCCGGTAGTATCTCCGTTTATCATGCCGGCTCCGGCTGATCCGCACGCTACAGTGGCTATGACGGAATCCGATATGGATTATCTGCCACGTGTTCATGCACGTGCCTTCCTGGTATGTGTTGATGGACCGATGACCGGTGCAAGCTTTGTATTCCAGGAGAATAAGGCAATTATCGGACGCCAGAAGAATTATGAGATCGCTCTTTTCAGAGATCCGTCTGTTTCCAGAAGTCCGCACGCGATCATTAAATATGTTAAGGATACTTTGAAGTATACGGTTGCTCCGGGCGATGCTGAGAAGAGAGTTTCGGTTAACGGTGCTTTCATAAGCCAGGAACAGCAACTGGGTATCTACGATATCCTTGGAATCGGTCAGTCACGACTTCTGTTTATTCCTGTATGTAGTGAGAAGTTTGCATGGTAAGAATTCTCGCTTCAATCAATACGGAAAGTGTAAAGACGTTCGTGCATAAGTGGGGACTTCTTTGCGGTGGAATACTTGCGCTTGTCGCTATCGGTATCTGTGTTGCCGTTTTGCTTCTTATGAAGAAAAAAGGACAGGCAAAATCCGAGGGAGAAGCTGCTTCTTCGGAAATATGTAAGTCAATGGATAATGGTTTTTTCAGAATTGATATCGGAAACTGTCAGGGACTAGGAGAAAGAGACGAGCAGCAGGATGCGTTCGGTTTCTCGCCTAATGGCAAGTGGAAAGATAAGGGCTTTCTCGCTGTTCTTTGTGATGGCATGGGCGGCCTTGATTCCGGTGCCGTGATCTCCAATAAGCTCGTGGCGGATGTCATTAAAGAGTTCCCGTATTCTTTTGATGAACTCAAAGAGGGCTGGATCATTGATTCGCTTTCTGCCGAGATTTATTCGCAATACTACGGAAGAGGCGGAACGACTCTGATCATTACTTTTCTTAAGGACGATAAGCTCTGGTTTGCTTCGGTAGGAGACAGTGACCTGCTCTTATACCGTGATGGCAGGATCTATGCTATGAACCAGCGGCAGGAATACGGAAATCATCTGCTGATGAAGGTTGTGGATGACGCACTTTCACTTGATCAGGTCATCGGAAACAGCGATGCACCGGCTCTTACTGAGTTTATGGGGGCGCAGCACGTCGAGCCTGATTATTCTTTGCGGCCTTGGCAGGTGAAAGAGGGAGATGTTTATCTTCTTTGTTCGGATGGTGTATCGGATACGCTGACTTTTGAAGAGATCCGTGACGCCATGTCTCATGATGCATCCGAGTGCGCAGAACTTCTCGAAAAGGGTATAATAGAGAAGAATAAGCGCTTTCAGGATAATTATACTGCGATCGTATTTTCGATCAAAAGGGTGGAGGTTTCAAAATGAAGTGGGTTAGAAGAATTGTGATGATTCTGTTGGCATTAGGTATCATAGGGTCTGGTATCCTGTCATATCTTTCTTACGATAAGTGGAAAGAGGCTGATAAGGAAGTGACACGCCTTTCCTTGCTCAAAGATACACAGGGCGTCAGCATTTCGACTTCCGAAAACCAGGAGTCCGTCGTATTTGTCATGTGTATCCGAGAAGCTGATATGGCCGGCGGATATGGCTCCGGATATGTGGTTGGTGAACCCGGAGACAAGGCTGAGTACATCGTAACGAATGGTCATGTTGTTTCTTATCTTGAACAGGATGATTCTTTCGAAGTGCGTGTATATTTCGGAAAGAACAATTATAAGTCTGCAGAAGTTATTTTCTATCAGTATGATAAGAAACTGGATATGGCGATCCTCAAGCTCTCTAAGCCTACTTCTGATCGTACGCCTGTAGTGATCCGCAATTCTGACGAAGTTAATGCCGGTGATAAGTGTGTTGCCATCGGTTATCCGGATAAGGCCAATGACCTTGATACGAATTTTGCTGCGGATATTGCCAGCCAGACAGTTACAGCCGGTGTTATCGGTAAAGTGAATGTTTCTCCGGCAGGTAAGTCCTACAAGTCTTTCCAGCATGATGCTTTTATCACTCATGGTAATTCCGGCGGACCGCTTTTTGATGAAAACGGATTCCTTATCGGAATGAATACCGAAGGCCGTGAGGACTCGGAAAATATTAACTTCTCGATCACAAGTAATGAGATCACAAAGGTCCTGAAGAAAGAGAAGATCAGTTTTACTGACAGTGAGGACTATGCCGATAGTTCTGATTCAAGCTCCAAGAAGGCTGATAAGAAGAAAAAGTCCGAGCTTTCCAAGATGGAAGACCAGGCAAGTACTGAGAAACTCAAGTGTTTCATTTTTGCCGGTGTTGCTGCTCTTTGCGCAGTTGTTCTGATCATCCTGGCTATCGTTGGTAATAAGAAGGTTGTTATGGTTGGTGAGCAGGATGACGGAAAGAAATCCTATATCAGCTGTACCAAGGGCCTTTATGCAGGTCAGAAATTTGAGTTTACCGGTCACACCATGACGATCGGTCGTGACAGAAATACATGTACGTTCGTATTCCCGGAGACGACACCGGGTATCAGCTCGAATCACTGTTCGGTATACTTTGATGCAAGAACCAAGAACTTCGTTTTGACGGACAATGGTTCTACTTACGGAACATATCTGGCAGATGGAAGAAAACTGACTAAGGGTGTTCCGGAGCAGCTTGTACCGGGTTCGGTATTCTCGCTGGCGGACAAAACAAATGAATTCCGTGTAGAAAGAGAGTAAGATGGATTTCTATTCGTATACAAACAAAGGCGGGCATGAACCGAATTGCGACTATCAGCAGGTCATCGAACATGATGACCAAGTGCTGATGGTAGTTTGTGACGGGTTGAACGGCCTGCCGTCCGGAGACGAAGCGGCCAAGATTATCGGAGATATCGCGATGACGGCACTGATTGAGGGCGAAACACCTTCCGATGCATGTGTTACGGCAAATAAGAAATTCCGCGAGATGCAGTTCGATAACGTCAATCTCCGTCGGGCCGGTGCAACGATCTGTGTGGTTCGTATTGCGAAGGGAATGTGCAGCTGGGCAAATGTCGGTGATTCTCATATCTACCACTTTTCCGATGGAGTTCTGGCACATCATTCCTATGACGATACGTTTGCCTATCAGATGTTTGTCCGTGGTGAATGCGATTATGAAGCAATTCGTGAGATAGAAAACCGCACAGGCATGAATGTTTGTATCGGACAGAAAGACGTTATAGAACCGCATGTTGAAGAATTTTCAATGCAGGATGAGGATGGAATACTTGTCTGCTCCGACGGATTCTGGGAAAATGTCTATGAGACGGAGATGGCAATTGATCTGATCAAGTCTTTTAATGCAAAGGACTGGGCAAGAAAGATGTTGCTCCGTGCTATACAGCGTGGACAATTCAAGGGTGATAACCTCACTCTGATCACTTATAAGAAAATGGCAGGTTGAAGGAATGGATACTAAGAATCTGTGTTTTGGTTGTTTTAATGCGCATAATGGACAAGGTCCTTGTCCTCGTTGTGGATTTGACCTTGCAACTGTGAAACATCCTTTTATCGCTCTGCCGATCGGCACGATACTGAACGGCCGCTATCTGACAGGTCGTGTGCTTGGCGTAGGCGGTTTTGGCGTAACATATCTTGCTTTTGATATGACGTTAGAGATCTGTGTTGCCATAAAGGAATTTCTTCCTTCCGGAATCGCACTTCGCGATCAGGACCGATACACCATGACGGTGAGTTCGCCGGAAGAACAGCCGAAATTCGATTCCGGTGCTTCGAAATTCCTTGAGGAGGCCCGTCTTCTGGCTAAACTCCGTGATGTGCCGAATATCGTTACCGTTCAGGACTATTTCCGAGAGAACAATACCGCCTATTTTGTCATGGAATATATCGAAGGCGTCGATCTCATGAAGTATACGCAGATGCGTGGCGGCAAGCTTTCTTACGAGGAGACCTTGCAGCTGACATTGCCGATCATTGACTCGTTGGCACATGTTCATGCCCATAATCTTCTGCATCGTGATATCAGTCCTGATAACATCGTTGTTATGCGCAATGGTTCCACCCGTCTTCTTGATTTCGGTGCGGCACGTCTTGCGATCGATACGGAGAAGAGTAAGTCGATTATCCTCAAACATGGATTTGCTCCGGAAGAACAATACAGAAAACATGGAAATCAGGGACCTTGGTCAGATGAGTATGCTCTTGCTGCAACGATGTACCTGATCATGACGGGCATTATGCCACCGGATTCCATCGAACGTGTTCACGATGATACGCTCGTTCCGCCGATCCAGCTTGGTGTGCAGATTCCGCAGTATGCAAATGATGCCTTGATGAAAGCACTTGCTGTCAGCGCTTCAGAGCGTTTCCCGGACATGAGTTCTTTTTCCGAGGCTCTGACAGGACGAAAAGCATTTACACCGGTGGCTTATGCCTCTTCGGATGCAATGGCAGGTGCATCATATGGAACTTCTTCGGAACTGCCCAGCGCCGGTACGTCCCTGGACGGCAATATGGTGCAGGGTAAGACGGTAGCCATGCCGGAAGAAGCCGTGAACGGTGCACCTCAGGCTGCGGGTGCTCAACAGACTACAGCGCAGCAGGCCCAGCAGGGAGCACAGGTTCAGCCGATGTCGACGCAGCAGATGCAGCAGGCTCAGTCTGCACAGGTAGGGCAGAAGGTGATCTCGCCTTCGCTTCTGAATCCGAACCAGGCACAGCAGCAGGTTGCTCCGCCGACAACGATGACGAATCCCGTAAAGAAAAAGAAGAGTATCTGGCAAAGACCGGTCACCTATATTGTTGCGGCAGCGATTGCATTGGTTGGTGCCGGCGTACCAACCGGAATCTATCTTTATCAGAATGGATATTTCGGGGAGCAGACAGAATCTACTTCGAAGCGCCCGCGTAAAACAACTACCGAGTCGACAACAGAAGAAACAACGACGGAATCATCGGAATACGCTGATCCGACTGTATTCGAAGACGATACGAAGATCATGTATTCGGATTCCACTCGTTTGTTCAGTATCTCTGCGCCGAAGAACTACAAATTCGAGAATAATCAGGGTGTGTATACACTGACTCGTGATGATTCCAAGTGCATCGTGTATACCGATATGCTTTCTCACTACGAAGATGAGCGGATCGAGAATCTTTGCGACTTTGTTGCGGTAAGTGGTTCTTTTGTAAGAGAGTATATAGAGAATACTTATCATCTGACCGATTATACACTTAAGACCGAGGAATACCAGTTTGTCCGTATGACAGGTGATGCTTTCAGCGTCATGTGTGATGCCAATGCCTATCTCAATGGCGATCGTGTAGATATCACGTTTGTGGCTACAGAGGCAAGAGAGAATAAGGGCGTGTTCCTGAACTGTGCCATCATGCCTTTGGATGAGAAGGGTATGTATTCCAGTGATGACTGGGCTGAACTTCAGGAGATCCTCGGAAGTTTGACTGAAGACTCAACAAAAGTCAGCGCGTATGACCGTTACGAATCAGAAAAGACACCGAAGTTTGAGTTTGTTTATCCAAGAGCGGATGTAGCATCGATCACTTCGAGTGTTGTCGCCAATTCAATCGATGCCACGGATATCCTTTTCAATGATCTTGATTCAGACAAGAACATGATCCGTATCGTGACACTTGGTAAGCAAAAGTCTATTGCCGATGCATGCAAAAAAGCAGAACAGGCGATCGGATTCTCGGTTGGTGGCTATACCGCCGTAACTCCTGTAGTAAGAACAGATACGGATATCCGCGTGAGAAACTATGCCGTCCAGAAAGATGGAGAAAACCTGAACTGTACGGTTTGTGTACTCAAGATCGGTGGACAGTATTATTCCGTAATTGCTGTTTGTGACGATAACTCGCTCGAAGAAGTCGCTCTGGACTTCACAATGATCGTGATGTCGCTTACGGCGTGATCACTTCTTGTAGTAGCGGGCAAAGAATTCATCTCTGAAATCCAGAAGGCGGTCGTCAGCGATCGCCTTTCTTACGTCTTCCATAAGATGGATCAGGAAATGAATATTATGATATGAGCAAAGACGCAATCCGAACATTTCTCCGGCCTTCAAGAGGTGGCGGATGTAGGCACGGCTATAGTTTCTACATGCATAACAGTCACAATCTTCCTCGATAGGACGGAAATCCTCGGCGCTCTTTTTGTCACGGATGATCAGGCGGCCATCGTGAGTAAGTACGGTTCCGTTTCTTCCGATACGTGTCGGAAGGACGCAGTCAAACATATCAATACCGCGGATCGCACCCTCGATCAGGTAATCAGGAGTGCCGACACCCATCAGGTAGCGTGGCTTATCTTCCGGCATCAGAGGAACGGTCTCTTCCAGCATCTGATACATCAGCTCGGCCGGTTCGCCGACAGAAAGACCGCCGATCGCATAACCCGGAAGATCGAAAGACGTGATTTCCTTAGCGCTCTGCTTTCTCAGATCGGCATAGCATGAGCCTTGAATAATGCCGAAAAGCGCTTGTGAATCAGGACTCTTATGAGCTTTAATACAGCGCTCCAGCCAACGGGTGGTGCGCTCAAGTGATTTTTTAGCATAGTTGTGTTCGCTAGGCCAAGGACAGCACTCATCAAATGCCATGATGATATCAGAGCCAAGATCATTCTGGATCTCCATCGAAAGCTCCGGAGTCAGAAGGTGAGCAGAACCATCGATATGGGATTTGAAGTGTACACCTTCCTCCTTGATGTCCTTCGGACGGGCAAGAGAGAAGACTTGAAATCCGCCACTGTCAGTAAGGATAGAGTGTTTCCAGTTCATGAACTTGTGGAGACCACCGGCCTTTTTGACGATCTCGTTTCCCGGACGCATCCAGAGATGATATGTGTTGGACAGGATGATCCGTGCACCCATCTCTTCGACTTCTTCCGGTGCCATTCCCTTGATGGTAGCCTGCGTGCCGACCGGCATGAATTGTGGAGTCATGAAGGAGCCGTGAGGTGTGTGTACACGACCGAGACGCGCGCCGGACTGCTTGCAGGTATGGATATGCTCATAGTAAACAGGATACTTACTCATTCTTCTTCCTCCAAAGGACTGTAAAGACGGGGCTTTTCGGGTGTGATGAACATGGCATCACCGAAACTGAAGAAACGGTATTTCTCGGACACCGCTGTCTTATATGCGTTCAAAACATGTTCTTTACCGGCAAAAGCGGAAACGAGCATGATCAGGGTGGATTCCGGCAGATGGAAATTCGTGATCAGACCATCGATGCAACGGAAATCAACTCCAGGGTAGATGAAAATGTCCGTCCAGCCGGAAGAAGGCTTCATGGAAGGATCTTTTGCAGCTACGGTTTCCAAAGTACGGCAGCTGGTGGTACCGACTGCGATGACTCGACGCTTCTCGCGACGGGCTCTTCTCAGGATAGAAGAGGCCGTTTCATCTAACTCGTACCATTCACTATGCATATGGTGTTCGGATATATCTTCAACCTTGACAGGCCGGAAAGTGCCTAAACCAACGTGGAGGGTGATCTCGCAGATCTCCACACCCATATCGCTGATCTTCTTAAGCAGCTCCGGTGTGAAGTGAAGTCCTGCAGTCGGTGCGGCAGCGGAACCGGTCTCTTTGGCATAGACGGTCTGATATCTTGTCTGGTCTTCGAGCTGTTCGTGGATGTAGGGAGGAAGCGGCATCGTGCCTGCTTCGTCCAGGATCTCCTCCCAGATTCCGTCAAAATCGAAACGGATAATACGGTTGCCGTCTTCTTTGACTTCTTCGCACTCGGCTTCAAGCTTACCCGGAAGGAACGTCATACGCTTACCAGGACGGATTTTCTTGCCGGGGCGGGCCAGGGTTTCCCAGTGTTTTTCATCGATACGGCGAAGAAGCAGAAGCTCCACAGCCGAACCGGTATCACTTCGCACGCCCAGAAGACGCGCCGGAATGACCTTGGTATTGTTGATGACAAGCACATCTCCTTTGTGAAGAAGTGTCGTAACATCGGAAAAATGCATATGCGAAACCGCACCCGTGCTTCCTTCAAGTACCATCAGTCTGGAACTTGAACGGTCGGAAAGCGGGTGCTGGGCTATCAGTTGTTCAGGTAGATCATAGTAAAAATCGCTCGTTTTCATAGCCTCATATTATAATAGCAATTGACGTTTGTGTATAGTAGGTGGTATGATTTTATGAGGTTTTTACTGCCTTCTAAGGCTGTAATTCCAAATAAAATTTGAGAAAGAAATGGAGGCATGTTTATGAAGAAGCCGGTTTTTACGGGCTCTGCTGTAGCCCTGGTAACACCTTTTAACGAAGGAGGTGTAGACACTAAAAAACTGAAGGCTCTGATCGACTTCCATTTGGCACATAAGACAGACGCGATCGTTGCTTGTGCGACAACAGGAGAGTGCGCAACGATGCCGGATGAAGAGCATCTTGCTACGATCCGTGAGGTCGTGGAATATGTTGACGGACGTGTTCCGGTTATTGCCGGAACGGGAAGTAATGATACTGTTCACGGTGTGAAGCTTGCTAAGGAGGCAACAGCGATCGGTGCAGATGCACTTTTGGTCGTAACTCCTTACTACAACAAGACTTCCCAGGAAGGTCTCTATCGTCACTTCAAGGCTACAGCCGAAGCAACGGATCTCCCGATCATTGTTTACAATGTTCCGTCGAGAACGAACCTCAATATTGCTCCTGCAACGTATAAGAGACTTTCCGAGATCGATAACATCATCGGTGTCAAGGAGTGCAATATTAATCAGATCCCGGAGACCGTGAATCTCTGTGGCGATAACTTCCTGCTTTATTCCGGTGAGGACGGACTGGTCGTTCCGCTTCTTTCCATGGGTGGTAAGGGTGTCATTTCCGTTGCAGCCCATATTGTTCCGGAAACGATGCACGACATGGTCATGAAGTTTATGAATGGTGATGTTGCCGGTGCGGCTAAGCTTCAGGCAGACGTTGTTCCACTTGTAAAAGCACTGTTCTCGGATGTAAGTCCGATCCCGGTAAAGGAAGCTCTGAATCTTCTTGGTTGGGACATCGGTTCCTGCCGTATGCCGCTTTGTGAGATGAGCGAAGAGGGCAGAAGCAAGCTTGCTGAGACCTTGAAGCAGTATGATCTGTCTTTCCATCCTAAGGCGTAAGGAGGAACAGATATGTCTGAAGTAAAGATTTTTCTTAGTGGCTGCATGGGCCGTATGGGCCGTGTTATCACGGATATGTGCGCAGAATACGATGATACCGTCATCGTGGCAGGATCTGATGTGGTTGAGAATCCGAGCTCTACTTTCCCGATCTATAAAGATCCGATGGAATGCAAGGAAGAGTTTGATGTGATCATCGATTTCTCCCACGTAAGTGCTTTTGCCAAGATCACGGAACTGGCCGAGACTAAGAATAAGCCGATCGTTATGTGTACGACGGGTCTTTCCGAGGAGCAGAAGGCGGATCTGAAGAAGCTTTCCGAGAAGGTCGGAGTGTTCTATTCCGGTAATATGTCCCTGGGTATCAATGTGCTGATCAATATTGTCAAGAAGGCGGCAGCGCAGCTGTATCCGGATTTCGATATTGAACTTGTGGAAGAGCATCACAATAAAAAACTGGATGCACCTTCCGGTACGGCTTTGATGATCGCGGATGCCATGAACGATGCTCTGGATAATCAGCTGGAGTATGTTTATGAGCGTCAGTCGAAGAGACAGAAGCGTGAGAAGAAGGAACTGGGTATCCATTCGATCCGCGGTGGCAATATCGTCGGTGAGCATAAGGTCATGTTCATCGGAGGAGAAGAGATACTGACGATCTCGCACTCTGCACAGACGAGAAGTGTTTTCGGCAGAGGTGCCGTTTCGGCGGCAAAGTATATGCTGGGTAAAGGTCCGGGCATGTATGATATGCAAAGTATGCTCGATTGATTCGGGTGACTGAAATAAAACAGTTATTGGAGGAAAAAGAATGATTAAGGTATTACTTGATGCGGCAGCAGCCGGCACAACGGAAGGTCAGCAGGGTCCGAGCACACTTATTATGCTTGCGATCTTCGCGGTTTTCATTATTTTCTGGTATGTGATCGCTATCCGTCCGCAGAGAAAGAAAGAGAAAGAGCTCAAGTCCAAAGTCGACACGATGCGTGTCGGTGACCGTATCATCACTATCGGTGGTCTGTGTGGACAGGTTGCCAACATTAAAGATGATGAAGTTACGATCATGACAAGTGCTGCGAATACTCTCGTTACTTTTAAGAAGTCTGCGATCAACAACGTGATCAGCCGTGATGCTAAGCCGAACGAGGCAGCTCCGGCAAAGGAAGAAAAGAAAGCTTCCAAGGATGAGGCAAAAGCAGAAAAGGTTGAAGCAGAAGCTTCTTCCGATGAAAATACAACTGCTGAAGAGTAATATTTTTTGTTTATCAGATGAGATGATATGAGATGGAGTTACCCTTAACGGGATAACTCCATTTTGCTTCTTTTCTAAAGTGATTTTGCGTTCTTCCTATGATAAAATAGTTAAGTATTCTTTCTTCTTTCAAAGTAGAAGGAAATGATGAAAAGGATGGTAAAAATGAGCAACGGCCGTGGTGGAATCCCCAATGAAGTAGTGGAAGAGATCCTCTCCAGAAGCGACATTGTGTCGATCGTCGGGCAATATGTGCAGTTTACGAAATCGTCCGGCCAGAACCAGTTCGGGCTGTGTCCTTTTCATTCAGAAGATACGCCCTCTTTTTCCGTATCCACTAATAAGCAGATCTATTATTGTTTCGGTTGTCATAAGGGCGGAAATGTAGTTAATTTCATCATGGAGATCGAGCACCTGACCTATGTCGAGGCTTTGAAGTTTCTCGCGGAGAAGTGCGGGGTCAAGATCCCGGAACCGGACGATGACAATTATCGACGTGAGGAGTATCAGAGAAAGCGTATCAAGGAAGTCCTTCTTGAGGCGGCCAGATACTATTATTCTTGTTTCCGTTCGGAAAAAGGACGTGAGGCAAAAGCCTATCTTACCAAGAGACAGATCACGGCCCAGACGGCGACAAAGTTTGGTCTCGGTTATGCGCCGAATGAATGGAACGGTTTGTATAACCATCTTGTTTCCAAGAAGTTTACCCAGAATGAGATCAGCAAGTCCGGCCTTTTTGTAACGAAGAACGGCAAGACATACGATCTTTTCCGTGGCCGATTGATGTTCCCGATCTTTAATGCGATGGGAGAACTGATCGCTTTCGGCGGTCGTATCATCGGAGACGGACAGCCGAAGTATGTTAACTCACCGGAGTCTCCGGTGTATTCGAAGCAGAGGAATCTGTATGCACTGAATTTTGCGAAGACAGCGAAGATGAAGCAGATCATCGTGGTGGAAGGCTATATGGACGTCATCTCGATGCATCAGGCGGGAGTCACGAATGCTGTGGCTTCGCTCGGTACGGCGCTTACGGAAAGACAGCTGGATCTTCTGGAACGTTACTGTGAAGAAGTAGTGCTTTTCTATGATTCGGACAGAGCGGGGCAGAATGCTGCCGTGCGCGGTCTGAAGATGTTGTTTGACAGAAAGAAGAAGCATACAGGCATGACGACGAAAGTCCGCGTGGCGAAGGTTCCGAATGGCAAAGATCCGGATGAGTTTATCCGTGAATTCGGCAAAGAGAAGTTTGCTGAGGTCGTGGCTAATGCGATGCCTGTTCTGGATTATCTTGTTGAATCGGCGAGACTGCAGAGTATGGAAAGCGGAAGCTTCGATTCAGTGCTTTTTCAGCAGTTGATCTCGACATATCTTTCCTGGGAGGATAACATGATCCTTCGTGAGCGTGCCGCGAATCAGGCGGCGCAGATCCTTGGTGTATCTACTGCCTCAGTCATGGCGGAAGTGGGAAAGCTTTCGGTAAAGAGTCACACCGAGGCGGTGATCCGCTCGAAGAAGGAAGTCGAGAAACAGGCGACGATCCTGCCGGAAAGACAGATCGGTGAATCGGCAACACAGGAAGAAATCGTGCTTATGTGCCTGCTTTCAGAGCTGGGAGAGAGCTACCCGGAGTTCGTGGACAAGTATAAGGATAAGCCTTTGGTCACCGATTTTTCTATGGGGACGATGCGTACGATCGCACAGGAGATCCTTCCGATCCTTGAAGAAGGCCGCCTGGATGCCAACCGTCTGCTTCTTGCCTGCGAGAATCTGGTACTTAACCGCAGAGCGGCGAAGGATACGATGTCTGAAGCTTTGCTTCGGGTGGAATACGGAAAGAATATCGATGAACTGATGAAGAATACCTTGAGTTATCTTTATCTTGTTCGTCTGAACCTGTATACAAAACAGAAGGATGATCTGGCCAAGCGTCTGGATGTTATGCCTGACGGCGCAGACCGTGAGGCTACGGAGAATGCATTCCGGCAGACTTTGGAATACCTTCAGTTCTTAAAGAGAAAGATGAGGAAGACGTAAATGGCGGCAGGGAAAGAGGAACTATCTTCCAGACTTCAGACCGTCGCGTCTTTGATCCCGGAGAGTAAAGTTATTGTGGATGTTGGTTCCGATCACGGGAAACTCGGGGCGTGGTGTTTGCTTTCGGGAAGATGCCAAAGCCTGATTGCGACGGATATTCACGAAGCACCTGCCAAGCGCACGGCAGATTATCTGAGACTTTGCGGCCTTGCTGAAAAGAGCAGCGTGCTCTGCACGGACGGCCTCTCCGGCGTTGAGATCAATGAGAACACAACGGTTGTCATTGCAGGTATGGGCGGACTGGAGATCAGGAAGATCCTTTCGGAGTATCTGGAACAACATAACGGGGTTCCTTCCGGCATTACTTTTGTTTTGCAGCCGCAGCGTTCTTTCTATGAACTCAGGACCTTTCTTTCTGAGAACTGTCTTTCTATAAGGGAGGAAGCTATCGCTCTGGAACGTGGTCATTTCTATGTGGTTTTAAAGGTAGAACCTGAAAATGAGGAGGTTCACCTGTCAGATGCGGAATTACTGCTTGGGCCTTATATCCTGAAGCAAAAGCCCACGCATTTTGAAGAATATATGGATCATCAGCATAAGCTGCTGGAAAAGCAGGCTCTCGGAGATTCCCGATGTGCTGCTGTGCTGGATCAATGGGAGGATTTATTATGAAAAAAGACTATCTGGTTCAAGATGTCATCTCGGTCATGCAAGAAATCGCGCCGGCTGAAATCGCATGTGAATGGGATCATGTCGGTCTTATGATTGGTGACGCTGCTGCCCCGGTTTCCGGTGTGATGCTGGCTCTTGATGCAAATCAGGCAGCGATCGATGCTGCGATCCATGCCAAAGCAAATATGCTTATCACGCACCACCCGCTCTTTTTCTCGCCGGTTCGCGAGATCGATTATCAGACTTCCAAGGGCGCGAATATAAAAAAGATCATCCAAAACGATATCCATGTATTTGCAGCACACACCAATCTTGATAAGGCGAAGAATGGTGTCAATCAGGCCTTGGCAAAAGAACTGGACCTTGTCATGCCGATGTCTCTTGAGGGGGCCGAGGTCGGTCTTTGCGGAAGTCTTGGTGATGATTCGAGAAAACTGTTTGACTATGCGGAATTTGTGAAACTTCAGCTGGGGGCTACCGGTGTGATCCTGAATACGGATGAAAACCGCGAGATCTCTCGCGTATTTATTCAGGGCGGTGCTTTTGAAGAGGAAGTGATTCCGATACTCAAACTTGCTCGTATCGGATGCGTGGTCACAGGAGAGATGAAGCATCACCACATGCTGGAGCTGGAAGAAGAGGGAATCGCTGTTATCGTGTGCGGACACGAAGTGACTGAACGCATAGTTCTTCCAAGCTTAAAGGAACAGCTTTTGCGCAAATTGCCGAATTTGCCGATATCAGTCTTTTCAGGCCATAAATGGTGAAAAAAGTGCTAGAAGTTGCCTTCCTGTTCGATTATAATGGGAGTGTTTTCTGAGCTGGACCGGATGATCGCGGGCACATGTGCCGAAAGGCCGTGCATGAGGAAAGTCCGGGCTCCATAGGACAAGGGTGCCGGGCAGTTCCCGGTGAAGGTAACTTTAAGGAAAGTGCAACAGAAAAGAAAACCGCCGTTTCTTTCGGGAAACGGTAAGGATGAAAAGGCGAGGTAAGAGCTCACCGGCGATATGGTAACATATCGGCCTTGTAAACCCCACCCGGAGCAACGCCGTGGGAGATGTAACTGTGGTCCGCAGGTCTCAAGGAGGCGGCTTGAGCCGGAACGAAATTTCCGGTCTAGATAGATGATCATCCCTGACAGAACCCGGCTTACAGGTCCAACTTGGAAAATACCTTATTTACATTTTCGCGCCAGATGGCGCCGGAAGATGGATAACATTGAATTGAAAGAAGGAAAGTGACATGGCAGAATCGTATCTCAGTCGCGGAGTATCTCCGACCAAAGATGATGTTAAGAAGGCGGTAGCAAACCAGGATAAGGGTGTGTTCCCAGGTGCTTTTTGCAAATTGATCGAGGATCTGGGCGGTGATCCGGATTACTGCACGGCGATCCATGCGGATGGTGCCGGAACCAAGTCTTCTGTTGCGTATATCGCTTATCGTGAGACAGGCGATCTTAAGTGGTTCAAGGGAATTGCTCAGGATTCTCTGGTCATGAATACAGATGATCTGGCTTGTGTGGGTGCAATCGAAAAACTTTCCTTGTCGAATACGATCGGCCGTAATGCGCACCGTGTTGACGGTAAGTGCATCGCTGCTGTTATCGAAGGTTATAACGATATCGTAGGCAAACTTCAGGACATGGGCTTCGATCTGTCCATGTGTGGTGGTGAGACTGCTGACGTCGGTGACCTGGTCCGTACATTGATCGTTGACTCTACGATCGTTACTCGTGTGGCACGTAAGAATGTCATCAATGCTGCGAACATTAAGCCCGGTCACGTAATCGTAGGTCTGGCTTCTTTCGGCCAGGCAACATACGAAGATTCATACAACTCCGGTATTTCTTCCAATGGTCTGACGGCGGCCCGTCATATGCTCCTTTGCAAGGATTATCTGCGTGAGTATCCGGAATCTGTTTCTGAGACGATTCCTGAAGATAAGGTATACTGCGGTAATTTCCGTCTTACCGACAAGCTTCCGGACAGTGAACAGACTGTTGCCGAGGCGATCCTTTCTCCGACACGTACTTATCTGCCGGTCATCCGTGATGTGCTTGCTTCTTATCGTGATCAGATCTCCGGTATCATCCACTGCACAGGTGGTGGACAGGCGAAGTGCCGTGACTTCGGTAAGAACATCCGTATCGTGAAAGACAATCTTTTCCCGTTCCCACCGATCTTTAAGGCAATCTACGAGTCCGGTGAGATCCCGATGAAGGAAATGTACCAGGTATTTAACTGCGGTCACAGAATCGAGTTCTACTGCGACGAAAGCGTTGCAGCAGGCATCATGGAGATCGCAGGAAAGTATAACATCGAATCCCGTATCGTAGGTCGAGTAGAGGCACTTCCGGAAGGTTCTGAGAATCAGGTCGTTATCCGCGCTAACGGTGAAGAATTCATCTACGGCTGACACTTGTCGTTTCGGAGTAAAAAGATGCATCGTCGGTTAACAATTCGGGCCGGTCTGGTCGTTTGTCTGTTGGCTACTGCCATGGCGTCTGTATCCTGTGGCAGCCTGGACCAGAGTCTGACCAGGATCACTACGACAACTCAATCGTCATCGGAAAGTGAGACTCGGGTAACTTCGGAATCGCAGGTTACCCGGAATGATTCTGAAGTTGCTTCACAAGTGACGCCATATCTGGATACATTGATTTCCGGTGATCCCGCCAAAGTCAGCGATCTTCTTGTCTGTAAGCCGAGTGATGTGATCTATCCATCAGCCACGTTCGATAACGAGGCTTTCTCCATACTTTATAAGAATGCCACCTATTCGGTAGGCGGCGTGGTGACTTCCGACTATGTTGACTACTCCGTTGATGTCACGCTGTATTTTCCCGATATTGCAGATTGTTTTGATCAGGTGCTCACTGACGGAAACTTCATGCAGGATCTGGCGAAGGATTGGGTGCTGGCACTGAAGGACCATACCGACGTAGATCAGGCAAAACA
The DNA here is from genome assembly GCA_017615755.1 of Clostridiales bacterium. Classification (GTDB taxonomy): domain Bacteria; phylum Bacillota; class Clostridia; order Saccharofermentanales; family Saccharofermentanaceae; genus Scatonaster. The sequence continues at coordinate 38,725 of JAFZZM010000042.1, forward strand.
AAACATGGTTTTGGGTGCTTTTGAAGAGGCATTGCGACGGATCGAAGAAGGGACGTACACGGAAAAGAAGGTGTATACGGGTATCTTTAAGTTCCATGCGAATCCCGATAGTTATGTATGCGAGAAGTATCCGGACTTTTTCAATCTGCTTGGCATCAGCAACTATATTCAGAAATATGCGTATGTCCATCCTCGAAAAGAACTTGACCTTCTTTCTGACTACACAAAGCAATATGTGACAAGTGGGGATATCACGCAGGAAGAAGCGCAGCTGGTCCTTACGGAGAAGATGGCAGAAATCACGGGGTCACAGTAATTGGAATGACCTCCGAAACAGGCCGGATCGTTTGCAATTTCTATGAATTTTATTATTTCGAACGATTTTTTCAAAAAGAGTGTTGACAAGCGATTTTATCATCGATATAATAATCAACGTTCGCGAGAAAAGCGAACGAAAATGTACCTTTAGCTCAGTTGGTAGAGCAACTGACTCTTAATCAGTGGGCCCAGGGTTCGAGTCCCTGAAGGTGCACCAGACCGGATCAGAAATGATTCGGTTTTTTCTTTTTCCGAACTTCTGATATTTTGCTTAGCTTTCCTACGAAAAATCAATCTTTTACGAGAAAAAAGAAGAGGATTGTGCTATAATTCCATCTATGCGGTAAAGTGAGACCGCGATTTACGGAGGATTTTCAAATGGATAATAAATTCAGTATTGAGACCAATTGTGTACAGGGTGCTTATCAGCCGAAAAATGGTGAGTCCAGAGTTATGCCTATCGTGCAGAGCACAACTTGGAAGTATTCTACAACAGAGCAGATGGGTCGTCTTTTCGATCTCGAAGAAAGCGGTTATTTCTATACTCGTCTTGCTAACCCGACAAGCGATCTGGTTGCGGCTAAGATCTGTATGCTGGAGGGTGGCGTAGCTGCTATGCTGACTTCTTCCGGTCAAGCAGCGAATTTCTATTCCATATTTAATCTCTGCTCAGCCGGAGATCATATCGTATGTTCTTCCGCTCTCTATGGCGGTACATACAATCTGTTTGCCCACACGATCAAGAAGATGGGTATCGATGCGACGTTTGTATCTCCTGATGCTACAGCTGAAGAAATCGAGGCAGCCATCCAGCCGAACACAAAGCTCGTTTTCGGCGAGACGATTGCAAACCCGGCTTTGAACGTTCTTGATATCGAGACATTTGCCAATACAGCTCATAAGAACGGCCTTCCGTTCATGATCGATAATACATTTGCTACCCCGATCAACTGCCGTCCGATCGAGTGGGGTGCTGATATCGTTATCCACTCCACAACAAAGTACATGGATGGTCATGCTACATCGGTTGGTGGATGTATTGTAGATGCAGGTACTTTTGACTGGGCCAAGTATCCGGATAAGTTTGCCGGACTTGTTGAGCCGGACGAGACCTATCACGGCGTATCTTACACAGGCCGTTTCGGAAAGTCTGCATTTATCATGAAGGCAGTTGCACAGTTGATGCGTGACCTCGGTTCCATTCCGGGTCCGATGAATGCATTCCTTCTGAATATCGGTCTGGAGACACTGCATCTCCGTATGCCGCGTCACTGTGAGAATGCTCAGGCTGTTGCCGAGTATCTGCAGAATCATCCGAAGATCGCTTGGGTTTCTTATCCGGGTCTTCCTGGCGATAAGGAATATGCAAAAGCACAGAAGTATTGCCCGAACGGTACATGCGGTGTTCTTTCCTTTGGTGTAAAGGGTGGAAGAGAGGCTTGCATCAAGTTCATGGATTCCCTGAAGCTCGCTGCAATCTGCACTCACGTAGCCGATGCACGAACATGTGTACTTCACCCGGCATCTCATACACATCGTCAGATGAACGATGAGGAACTTAAGGCCGCAGGCGTAAGCCCGGATCTGATCCGTTTCTCGACCGGTATTGAGAACAAGGCTGATATTATTGCTGATATCGAGCAGGCTCTGGCCAACGTTTGATTTGATCTGAATCAAATACTCGAAATCGATTTCGAAAAAGCATTTCTTTTTACGCTCCTTTTATGTACAATAGAGGGAGCGTAAATATTTTCCCCAAGGAGGATCAAGACATGAAGATTTACAGCGTTTTGGACAAAGAATTCGCACCTTATGGTAAGGTTTTGGAAGGTTACGATGTATCTGATCTGCTCAAGGCTCTGGATGAGAAGACACCTCTTCCGGAAGGCGTAGAATACGTTATGAGCTGCGCAGATCTGGAATATACCAAGGCTTTCGGTCAGCTTCAGAATAACGCATACGGCGGAATGCCGATCCAGCTGGGCTACTGCAATGGTCACAACACCAAGCTCAACTGCCTCGAGTATCACCGTGACAGCGAGCTGAACATCGGTTCCACTGATTTCATCCTGCTTCTTGCTAAGGCTGACGACATTATCGATGGTAAGCTCGACACATCCAAGGTAATGGCTTTTAAGGCTGAAAAGGGTCAGGTCGTTGAAGTATACGAGACATCTCTGCACTATGCTCCTTGCTCTGCTAAGAAGGGTGATGGATTCAAGGTTGTTATCGTTCTGCCGAAGGGCACAAATGGTCCGGTACCGGCTCTGACACCTGCAACAGAAGAAGATAAGTGGCTGACAGCATGCAACAAGTGGCTCCTGGCTCACGAAGATGCTTCTGAAGCAAAAGATGGTGCTTATGTTGGTCTGACAGGTATCAATCCTGATATCGCAGATCTTATCTGATTGCGTATCCCCAATCGAGCCGGAAATCAGATCCGCGATAACAAGGAATTCTTCTGGGAATTAAAAGTATAAAAGAGCAAAAAGATATCTCTCAAGCGACGAGTTTTTCTCGAAGAGAAAGCTGTCTGAGTCGCGGAGAGATAATCTTTTTGCTTTTTGTATTTTAACCGAAGAATTCCTTGTAGAGCGTTCTTACCGCGTATGTGCAATACTCTTCGCGTACGCCGAACATAACGGAGATCTCGGATGCGCCCTGGTTGATGAGCTCGAGGTTGATACCTGCTTTGGAGAGAGCAGTTGCTGCCCTTGCCGTGGTACCAACTGTGTTAGCCATAGCCTCACCGACGATCATGACGATGGCGAGGTCGCGGTTTACGGAGATGTTGTCAACGTTGAGCTCGAGGCTGATGCGCTGAATGATGCGGCGTTCTTTCTCCGGTGTGAAGTCTGCGGAACGCAGGATGATGGAAACGGAATCGATACCGGAAGGCATATGCTCGATGGAGAGACCTTCATCAGCGATGATCGAAAGAACTTTTACCAGGAAGCCGACTTCGCGGTTCATGAGGTATTTGCTCATGTTGAGTGCACAGAATCCCTTTTCACCGGCGATACCGGTAACAAGAGAATCGTAGTGTGTGCGCTTGCTGACGATCATGGTGCCCTTACCGGACGGATTGTTGGTGTTCTTGATGTTTACCGGAATACCGCGGACGAAAGCAGGGTAGAGGGCTTCTTCATGAAGTACCTGGAATCCTGCGTAAGCAAGCTCACGCATTTCATCATAAGTGATCTCGGTTACCGGGAACGGATCCTTGACCAGATTCGGATTAACAGCGAATACGTTATCTACATCGGTCCAGTTCTCATAAACGGAAGCCTTCAGTGCAGCAGCAAGGATCGCACCGGTGATGTCGGAACCACCACGGGAGAAGGTGATGATCTCGCCGTCTTTCGAGTATCCATAGAAACCCGGGAAAACGATCAGCTCACGAAGGTGTGAAAGCTCTGCCAGATTGTCGTAGGACTCCGGAAGGACTTTAACATGGCCGCCGACTTCGGTCTCGAGGAAGAGACCGGCAACTTTCGGGTTGCAGTAGGAAGCTTTATGACCTGTCTTGGTCAGATAGGTGGCAACGAGACGAGCGCAGCTGTCCTCGCCAAGTGCTTTTGTCGCGTCCATATAACGGGATGCATCTTTGATCGGTTCATTGATGGATGATTCGATGTTTTCCTTGATGGAATCCATACAATCGGTAATATCGAGTTCCTCGCAGATGGAAGAGAAACGATCCAGCACAGCCTGCAGTTCCTTCTCGCCGGACTGACCGGAGATCTTCGCGTTGGCCAGAGCGATCAAAAGATCCGTGACCTTGATATCGGAAGAGAATCTCTTACCCGGAGCGGAAACGACGATCACGCGACGCTCTTCGTCGCTGAGCAATATATCGCAGACCTTCTTGATTTGTGTGGCGTCTGCACAGGATGAACCACCGAACTTAGTAACTTTCATGTAAACCGAACCTCCTTGATCCGTTGCTTTTCGCTTCAAGCTATTATATATGTATGGGGCGCCATTTCGCAAGTAAAAGAACTTGACTTGCGGTTTTTTCTTATCATTGGTATGCTTACGAAGAAATTTGCAGTAAGGAGAGGTGTCATGGGAAACATTTTCCGACCGGATATGTGTGCACATAAAGTAAGCGATCTTGACTTTGATGCGCTTAAGAGCCGCGGATTCCGTTTTGCTCTCCTTGATTTTGATAATACTCTGGCACCGGATCATTATACGGAACCTATTGATTATTCCTATGAGATGGTGGAGAGGATGAAAAAGACAGGTTTTTCGTTGTGCCTGGTTTCGAATGCGAAATCCGAAAGATCGGCGAAGATAGCGAAGATGCTTGATATTCCTTGTATTTCGTATGCCCATAAGCCAAGTCCTTCCGGCGTATTGAAGGCGATGGATATGATCGGTGCATCGAAGGAGAATACGTTAATGATCGGAGACCAGATCTTTACCGATGTGGCAGCCGGAAACCGTGCGGGTGTGTTTACGATCCTGGTTGACCGGTATACGAAAAAAGAAGTGTTCTATGTTGTTCTCAAGCGCTTCCCGGAATGGATCATCCGAAAGGTCTGCCGTTTCTGAGTTTGCCTTTGAACAGGTGCTGTCTTTTTGTACTCCGTGCAAATAAAGATTTGACAAACATTTTTATGAAAAATATAATAGCAGAGTCATAAATGTGGAAGTGTTCACTATTCAAAATTAATGATCGGGGGGGATCCATTACTGAACGAAAAGTGAAGAGACTATTTGTCTACTGATGTTTGGAGGTCCTCTGATATGGGAATAAGAAGGAAGCGTTGGCTGACGGCTGCAATGTGTGTGATTGCATCGGTCAGTATTTTTTTGCCGAAATTGTCCGGCGGAAACAAAGTTGTTCTGGCGAACTCGGAAAAGAAAAAGATTTCTCAAACGGGTGGTGCATTGGTTTATAACTCCAACACCGAAAATGCGGCAACGGTGTATTTTGGAGCCGACGGAACGGAACCGATCACGTGGCGTGTTGCCGGTACGAATCAGTTCGGTGTCGGGGCGGGAGACAATCAGTTTGCATACACTTTGGTTTCCAGCGATGTAGTCGGAGATCCGACTAAGTTTTATGTAACTGCGGATCTTACCAATCAATACTACAGATCTAATCTGAAAGCGCGCATGGATGAAATTTATGACTCGTGTTTTTCAGAAGTTGAGGCGGCAGTCATTCGAAGCCGGACGCTGAAAGTGGAAGAGTATAAGAGCGATGCTCCCTATTCTGACGGTGTTGCAGGAAAACAGGTTGAAAACGCGAAGGTATGGGCTCTTTCAACATACGAAGCGTATCAGCTTGATGCGTCTATCAGAAATGCAAAGAATAACTGGTGGTTGAGAACACCGGGATTCAAGAACGATCAAGTTGCGTATATCCGTAATGATGGCAATGTTTCTTACCTTGGTGAATACTACGGAAAAGAACAGGGAGTTCGTCCTGCATGCATTCTGGAGAATGATTCGATCCTTCTGCTTTCTGCTGCCGATGGTGGAAAGCCGACAGCTAAAGAAAATGTCGGTTCAATGTCTGTAGTAGATAATTATTCGGCAAATATCTGGAAACTCACGTTGATTGACAGTTCCCGTGATGGCTTCAGCGCTCAAAGAGAAGGAACGGGAAATGTTGTTGCAGGAGAAGATGTCGAGATTTCCTTCTCCGGTGCCAAACTGAAAACAACAAATCAGGATGAATGTGTTTCTGTTATGCTTGTTGACTCTACTGATACGATCCAGTACTACGGAACTCTTGCCTACAGAAAGCAGAGTGGTACAGCTTCGTTGACGATTCCGAGAGAGCTCAAAGGCGGAAACTATAAACTGAAAGTTTTTTCTGAACTCAGAAATGGTGATCGTTATTCCGATTATGCATCCAATCTTGTGGAGATCGCCATCGTGGTAGAAGATGCTCCGGCAACACCGACACCGAGGAATACCTCGACACCGACTCCTACTAATACGCCTACAGCTACTCCTACGGCTACCCCGACAGCTACTCCTACGGCCACGGCTACGCCGATACCCGGAAGATCAACACCTACACCGACCGGTAGTGCAACGGTTACTCCTCCTCCGACGGTAAATCCGACAGTATCACCAGTCCCGACAGGAGACCCGAAACCGACAGTGTCAGCAACACCGACAGTTTCAGCTACAGTTGCCCCATCCGGTACGCCGTCAAAAGCACCTACTGGTAATCCGACTATTTCTCCGACGCAGGCGCCTGTCACGCCTAAGCCCGGTGATCCTACACCGGATCCGGAAAAAGAGCCTTCGTTTGCGGATTTTGTAGAAAGATTGTATGTAATTGCTTTGGACCGTGCTTCTGAGCCGGAAGGAAAGGCTTTCTGGGTTGAAAAAGTAGTTAATGGAGAGTATAACGGTGCGGACTGTGCAAGATTCTTCCTTTTGGAAGCACCTGAATTCCTCAACAGAAAACTGAGCGATGACGAGTTTGTAGAGACGCTGTATCTTACATTCTTTGATCGTCCTTCTGAGACTGCCGGTAAAGAGTTCTGGCTGAAAAAGCTGAAAGACGGAACACCGAAAGCGGATGTAGTGAACGACTTCATCGAGTCGACCGAATGGTGCAATGTTTGTGCGACATATGGTGTCAGATCTGGTGCGCGCTATCATAAGGCGGAATTTGCCTCGAAGAATGCAATTCGGTTTGCAACCAGACTTTACACTTGCTGCCTCGGAAGAGAGCCTGAGGAGAAAGGCTTAAATTACTGGTCTCTTGCACTTACGAACATCGAACAGACAGGATGTTCTGCTGCGAAAAACTTCTTTACCAGTGAAGAGTTCAGAAATTTCAAACTGAAGGACGATGAGTATGTAAGACGACTCTATACGACCTTTATGGGAAGAGATCCCGAAGCTTCCGAGGTTTCTTACTGGACTGGTGAGATCAGTAAGGGCACCCAGACCAAAGACAGTGTCATGGCATTCTTCGGCAGTAGCGAAGAGTTCACGGCAATCTGTGCAAAGGATGGAATCGAGCGGGGAACGTTCTGATCGTAAACGTGTAAATCCATCAAGGCAGACGTCACAAATAGTGATGTCTGCCTTATTTTTTGCGTTTTCAAGGCCGTTTATTGTGCTTAAAGGCTGATTTTGAGATATATTCACATTTTCACTTGCACAATCAGAAGCACTCAAGTAAAATATTATAGCGTAATTAATAAGATTAAGAATTTTATGTGTATATTTCGGAGGAGTTTTTATGATTAGCGCTGGTGATTTTAGAAATGGTATGTGCTTTGAGATGGACGGACAGGTTTTCCAGGTTGTGGAATTCCAGCACGTTAAGCCGGGTAAGGGTGCCGCTTTCGTACGTACTAAGTACAAGAACGTAAAGACAGGTTCCGTTGTTGAAAGAAGCTTTAACCCGAACGAGAAGTTCGAACAGGCACAGCTCGAGCGCAACGATATGCAGTACATCTATGCTGATGGTGATCTTTACTACTTCATGGATCAGGAAACATATGAGCAGCGTCCGATTTCTAAAGAGAACATCGGTGATAACATCCGCTTCCTTAAGGAAGAGATGATCTGTAAGGTCCTTTCCTACAAGGGTGAGATCTTCGGTGTAGAGCTTCCGATCGTTGTAGAACTCGAGATCACAGAGTGCGAACCTGGTGTTCGTGGTGATACGACAAACAATGCTACTAAGATCGCTACTCTTGAGACCGGTGCTACAGTTAAGGTTCCGCTGTTCGTGAACCAGAACGAAGTAATCCGTGTTGATACTCGTACAGGTGAATATCTGGAGCGTGCATAATAACACGTTCTGATTTCACTTCGAGAAGAGGGAATTCACAAAATGGGTGAGAATCTCGTATCGGAATCGATCAAAGGCGAACGCTCGATGTCGCAAGGCTTTGTTGCTCAGTATGCAGCAGAAGCCGCCTTGCGTACGGAGGGCGTTGCTCGTCTTACGGCTTCCGTGCCTGTTGCTCTGAAGGAATCTCTTGGATTTGTTCATGAAGGCAAGGGTGTCCGTGTTGAGTTTTCCGAGAATGAAGAGGGTTTTGTTTCCGTCACTGTCTATCCGATCGTCTATTATGGTATGATTATTCCAGAGGTAGCCTGGTCTATCCAGGAACGCGTTAAGGAAGACGTCGAGAAGTTTACCGGTCTTGTAGTTGAGTCTGTAAACGTACATGTCTGTGGCGTGGTATTGAAGGAGGAGTCTGGTTCATGAACCGAGTGATCCGATTTGTACTGATCGTGTATTCTACAATATTGGCGGTCCTGTCGTTGCTTTTGCTTTATTCTCTGGCGGACGACGGCATTTTTGCCGATCTCCTTGGTCCTCTGTCCAGCATCGTTTTGGATCCGTATAAGAAGTACATCTATCTTGCGGTTCTTATGGTGCTCCTGATCTCCTGCATCATTACAGTGACGTACTGCCTCTTGAACGGCAGAATGAGTAAGACCCGTATCCGTCAGACTGAGATCGGTTTTGTTGAGATCGGCGTTGACGCGATCGAGAGTATCGCCCTGAACTCTGCAAAGAGTGCGCAGGTAGGCATCAAGACAGCACGTGCACGTGTTTCTTCTGCCAAGAACAGTGCGATCCGTGTTCATTTGAACGCTGTTTTGTATTCCAACGTGGAAGTTCCGTCTACGATGGCGAAGGTACAGGAACGTATAAAGAAAGATATCGAGAAGTATACCGGTATCACGGTTGAGAATGTATCGGTCAAGGTAAGCCGTGTTGAGCCTGTTGTGGCGAAGGTGGAGCGCTAATTAATGAGAGCACTTATCGTCAAAATCTTTGATATGCTGAAGGATAAGAATTCCGGTAAGATTGGTGCCGGTATCGCATTCTTCTTTGCGATTTTTCTCGTGATCTTCGGCTTTTTCAAGACTTTGTTCATCATTATCCTGACGATCATCGGATATGTGGTGGGTGCACTTTTGTTTTCGGATAAAGATAAGATTAAGGACTGGATGGATAAGATCCTTCCGCCCGGGAGGTTTAGATGAGTAGAAGAGAAGCCCGTGATGCGGCATTGGCATTTTTGTTCCAGCTGGATTTCAGAGCGGAACCGCTAAAGGAACAACGCGAACTGTATCTGCAGGCGCATCCGCTTGATGAAGAGGATGTTCCGTTCTTCGATTCCGTTGTAAATGGCGTATGTGAGAAGAAAGACGAGTTGGATGAAGCCTATTCCAAGTATCTGAAGGACTGGAAACAGGACCGTCTGCCTAAAGTGGATGTAGTTATTCTTCGAATAGCGGTCTTTGAGTTGCTCTATATGAAAGATATTCCGACTAATGTTTCCATCAGTGAGGCGGTCATCCTTACCAAGAAATACAGCTCGGAAGACTCGAAGGGATACGTGAACGCGATCCTTGGTAAAGTTGGAAAAGAACTTGAAGAGAATGGATAATTCTGTTTTTTCAGTAACGGATCTGAATGAGTACGTAAGCACATTGTTATCACAAGACAGTGTGCTTTGTCAGTTATGCGTAAAGGGCGAAATCTCCGGTTACAAGCGTTATCCGTCCGGTCACGCCTACTTTCAGCTTAAGGATGAGAAATCCTCTGTGAGCTGCGTTGTTTTTAAAGGTAGTTTTCAGCATATTGCATTTGTTCCTGAAAACGGCATGAAAGTGCTTCTTTTCGGACGTGCCGCGCTGTATGGTGTGGATGGAAAGTTCCAGATAATCGGATCGTTCATGCAGGAAGAAGGACAGGGAGAGCTTTTCAAGCAGTTCGAGCTCCTCAAACAGAAGATGCAGGCGCAAGGGCTTTTTGACGCGGATCACAAGAAACCGATCCCGTTCCTGCCGCGGCGTATCGGCGTGGTTTCTTCGCCTAAAGGTGCAGTTATCCAGGATATCATCAATGTTCTGAACCGTCGTTTCCCGAATTACGATCTTTTGCTGTATCCTTCTGCGGTTCAGGGTAAGGAAGCTTCAACCGAACTGATCCGCGGAATCCGTACTCTTGACGCAAGAGAGGATATCGATGTGATCATTGTGGCCCGCGGTGGTGGTTCGATGGAAGATCTCTGGTGCTTTAACGACGAGGCTTTGGGCCGCACCATTTATGAAGCGCAGACGCCGATCATTTCTGCGGTTGGTCATGAGACGGATTACACGATATGTGATTTCTGCGCGGATCTTCGTGCCCCGACACCTTCTGCGGCAGCGGAACTTGTCATGCCGAATAAAGAAGAAGTGCTTTTGCGATTGAATAAACTGAGCGTAGATCTGAGAAGTGCTGCAGATCGCATGATCCGCATGAAGAGCCATAAGCAGGATCTGCTTTCGCAACATCGTGCATTGATGCTACCGCAGGTTCGGATCCAAAATGAGCTGCAAAGATGTGATCAGCTTGCTGAAAAGATGAAAGCCGGTCTGGATAGAAAACTCTCCATATATCGGGAAGGGTTTGCATCTGATCTTGCAAAACTCGAGGCACTGAATCCGATGAGTGTGCTTCTTCGTGGCTATTCTTATGTGACGGATGGCAATTCGCGGACGGTAGATTCCGTAAAGTGTGTTAATATAAATGAGACGATCACTATTCATGTTTCAGATGGTCAATTGGGAGCCAGAGTGATCTCCAAGAGTGAAAAAGAGGGTTGAAGATGGAAGAAAAATCGAATGATATGTCCTATGAAGAGGCAGTAAAAGAACTGGAAACGATCATTTCCAAGCTGGAGTCGGGTGAGGCGTCTCTTGACGATTCGATCCAGCTCTACTCGCGTGGAATGGAGCTTTCGAAGTTCTGCAAGGATAAACTGGATTCTATTGTGAAGAAGATCAGCATGCTTTCCGAAGACGGAAGCGATGAGACGGATTTTTCCTGATCGAGGTGACACATGGCCAGTAATGTTTCTACAACTATGAAGAAGTATCAGGCGCGTCTTGAGAAGAGACTTCCGGAAGTGTTCCCGAAAAAACTTTCTGAGGACCGTACTGTCGTGGCGTCATTATACAGCCTGCTTGCAGGTGGCAAGCGCATCCGTCCGGTGCTGATGTATATGTTCGCGGATATGCTTTCGATCGATCTTGATGTGATCGATGATTTCGCTGTTGCCATCGAGATGATCCATACCTATTCTCTGATCCATGATGATCTGCCTTGTATGGATGACGATACGCTCCGCAGAGGAAAGCCGACATGTCATGTGGCTAATGGTGAGAGTTTCGCACTTCTTGCCGGAGATGCGCTTCTGAATCGTGCTTACGAGATCATTTTCGGTGCCGTGAAGAAGCATTCTTATACAGTCAATGCAGCCTGGTTCCTTGCTGATTGTGCAGGTATCAACGGCATGATCGGCGGACAGAGCATCGATCTGGATTCGGAAGGAAAGAAGATCGATACGAACAAGCTTTGCGAATTACACGAGAAAAAGACCGGCGCACTGATCAATGCCGCTTGCCAGATCCCGTATCTGATATATGCGGCGCAGTCCGGTGAAGATAAGAAACTGTACAATCTGATCAAGTCTTTCTCGGAAGGAACCGGTCTGGGATTCCAGATCAAGGATGACCTTCTGGATGTACAGGCAGATGAGTCAGTACTTGGAAAGTCCATCGGAAAGGATCAGCGTGATGAAAAGTCAACATTTGTAACGGTTTTCGGTGAGTCGAATGCCCAGAAGATGCTGGATGATACATATAACGATGTATTCCGTGCTCTTGATGGATTGAAGACCATGGGCTACGATGTCCAGGATCTCCGTCTTTTGAGCCAGCTTTTGCAGAACCGTATTCAGTGAGTGTGAAAGAATGGACGACCACCCGATCTTAGACAGTATCAAGAAGCCCGAAGATGTGGCTGAACTGAGTTTCGAAGATTGCCGGAAACTTTCGGAAGAGCTTCGGGATGTTATTGTTGACCGCGTTTCTCAGAACGGTGGTCATCTTGCGTCCAGTCTTGGTGTGATCGAACTGACCATAGCGCTTTTGTCCGAGTTTACGCCGCCTCATGATCAGATCGTGTGGGACGTAGGACATCAGGCCTATGCTTATAAACTTCTTACAGGACGAAAAGACCAGTTCCACACTCTTCGTAAATTCGGAGGCGTGTCAGGTTTCCCGAAGCAAAGCGAAAGCATCTATGATTCTTTTGGTGTCGGTCACAGTAGTACGTCTGTTTCGGCGGCTTTGGGACTTCTTCGTGCCAAGAAACTGAAGGGTGATGACGGTCATGTTGTTGCCGTGATCGGAGATGGCGCCATGACCGGCGGCATGGCTTTTGAAGGATTGAACGATACCGGTCACTTCAGTGAAAACCTGACTGTTATCCTTAACGATAACCAGATGTCCATTGATAAGAACGTCGGCGGTCTGTCACGTGCTTTGGCGGAACTCCGTTCTTCCAAGGAATATATTAAGGTTAAGAGTCGTGTTGAGAGATTCCTTCTCGCGATACCGCTGATCGGTCGTCCCATTGCCAGATTTATCAGAATGATCAAGACGGCATTCCGTCTCTTTATCCGAAGAAATGTCCCGGTCATTTTCGAAGATCTTGGTTTCCAGTATTTCGGCCCCTTTGACGGACATAATATTGCACTTCTTAAAAAGAAACTTGAGATTTCCAAGGAAATCGATGGTCCTGTTTTGATCCATATCGTTACGAAAAAAGGAAAAGGATATCCTCTGGCAGAGGAGAATCCTTCTGCCTATCACGGCGTATCCGCATTTGATAAGGAAAAAGGCGTTGTCCCGTCTGACAAGATGACATTCACGAAGTGCTTTTCGAGTTCGATGGTCCGCATAGGTCAGAAGTACGAGAACGTAGTTGCGATCTGTGCAGCCATGATGACCAGTACCGGCCTTGCCGAGTTCAGAAAGCACATGAAACTTCGCTTTTTTGATGTCGGCATAGCTGAAGAACATGCGGTAACGATGGCGGCAGGTATGGCGACTAACGGTTTTATTCCTGTAGTGGCGCTTTATTCTACATTCGCCCAGCGTGCCTATGACCAGATGCTCCATGATGTTTGTCTTCAGAATCTTCATGTGGTTCTGGCACTCGACCGTGCCGGAATCGTCGGAGCGGACGGTATGACACATCAGGGCATTTACGATATCTCCATGATGATCTCGATGCCGAATGTGACGTTGCTGTCTCCTTGCAATTATGCTGAACTCGACCGTATGCTCGAATGGGCTGTAGCAGAGGGAAAAGGACTTGTTGCAGTTAGATACCCTCGAGGTGGGCAGAGTGACGCTCTTTCTGAGATCCCTGTTCTGGACGGGATCGGTCCGCGTGTCCTTCGGGAAGGAAACGATGTTGCGATCCTTTCGCTCGGAATTATGGCTGACCAGGCACTTGAAGCGGCATCGATCCTGGATGAGAAAGGCATACACTGCCGTGTGATCGATGTCCGTTGCGTAAAGCCTTTAGATATGGAAGCATGGCGAAATCTTCTCGGCGATATTACTTCTGTCGTGACGATTGAGGATGGAATCGTCCATGCCGGTTTCGGAAAGTATCTGCTTTCCTGCCTGGAAGATGAGAATATGTTCTTGCAGTTTAAGCATTTCGTAACGCTCGGTGTTTCGGATAAGCCGCTTGTTGCCGGCGACCGTAAGACTCTTCTTAAGAATGAGCATATGGATGCGGAATCGATCGTTGAAGAAGTGCTTTCCATGAAGTAAGATCTCATGCTACAAACTCTAACAGGTTCATTTGGACTGTTTTTTTCGACAAAAGTGCGCGATTTCAAAGAATTTGTTTTTTATTCATGATGCATAAATACAAAAAAGTCTGTATAATTAATGCGAAAACAAAGGAGGCTTTGCATCATGAGGTTTGGTATCGTTGTAAATGAAGATAAGGATCCGGGGTACGCTTTTGCCAAGCATGCCGTGGAAGTGCTGAAGTCTCGTGATTGTGAAGTGGTTCTTGATCCTTCTTATAAGGATACGGATCTGGCTAAAGAAGAGGGAGTCATTATCGATGAGTTTTCCTCCTGCGATATGCTCTTTTCCATGGGCGGTGACGGAACATTCCTTCGTACCGTACATAGATTTGTGAATGAAAGTATCCCGATCATTGGTGTCAATCTTGGCAGTATCGGCTTTTTGACGGAGATCCAGAAAGAAGATTTTGAAGATGCGGTAGACCGCCTTCTGGATGGAAAGTATACTCTGGAAGCGCGTTCCCAGCTGGATGTGACTTTGTGTTCTGAAGACGGAACGGTTAAAGAACATGGTCTGTGCTTAAACGACGCGGTCATTGCCCGTGGAGTAAATATGCATGTCGTGAATCTCGATCTTCTGATCGATCACGATTATGTCGAGCGTCTTTCCGGCGATGGTGTCATCCTTTCTACCGCTATGGGTTCGACAGCATATTGCCTTGCGGCAGGTGGTCCTATCGTAAAACCGGAACTTGATGTTTTCATGGTTACTCCGATCTGCCCGCATACTCTTCACAACAGAAGTTATGTGGTTTCCGGTGACAGTGTTATTGAGATCACGATCGGACGTTTTTCCGATGCACCGATTCTTTCTTTGGACGGACGTCCGAATATCATGTTGGAATATCACGACCGTATCGTGCTGAAAAAAGCCGTAACTCCGGTCGTTGTTGCAAAGATCGGCTACAAGAATTTCTATCAGACAGTAAGACAGAAGATCCGTGCGAGAGGTAGTTTCTATGAAGATGGCGAAAAATGAACGACAGGAAGCGATGCTGAAACTGGTTCGTGCCAAGGAGATCAGCACGCAGGAAGAACTGGCAAGAGAACTGGAAAACGCCGGCTGGCAGGTAACACAGGCGACGGTTTCCCGTGATATCAAGGACCTCGGGATTATTAAGGTCACTCTTCCATCCGGTGGTACGAAATACAGTGTTCTGGACCGTACAGGTGATGTCGCTCCCGGAAGGCTCCTTTCAGTGTTTTCACATTGTGTACTCTCAAGCGAAGTGGCCATGAATCTGGTCGTCGTCAAGACTTTACCCGGTATGGCTAATGCCGCCGCTTCCGCGCTGGATTCCATACATCTTTCCGGAGTGGTCGGTTCCATCGCCGGTGACGATACGGTATTTATCGCCACACCATCCAATGAAGACGCACTTGCCATTAATTCTACGATCAAAGACATGAATACTCGTGCCGGATCTGATACATAAGTGAGGCTATAGTGTTATTACAGCTGACAATACAAGATTTTGCCATAGTGGAATATGCTTCTTTTGCCCCGGGAAAAGGACTGAACATCCTGACCGGTGAAACCGGAGCAGGTAAATCCCTGATCATCGACGCCATCGGCGCCCTCCTGGGACACCGGATCGGTCGTGACTATGTGCGTAAAGATACCGATAAAGCCGTGATCGAAGCAGTTTTCGACGGCATATCTGCAACAGTGCCGGAATCGGTCCTCGAAGAGTTCGGGATCGAGGCAGAAGAAGATACCCTGATCCTTTTGCGTGAGATCAATAAGGATGGTAGAAGCCTGGTCCGTGTCAACGGACGCACTATGCCGGTTTCTGTCCTTAAGACGATTGGTTCTTATCTTGTTGATATCCATGGACAGCATGACCAGCAGACGATCTTCGATCCTTCCAAACACCTTGGTATCCTCGATGCTTATCTTGGAGATGAGATCAAGCCGCATCTTCAGGCTTTCAGAAGTAAACTTGAAGAGTACCGTGCGATCCTCGAACAAAGAAAGAAATACGAGACGGATCCTGAGAAGAGCCGTCAGATGCAGGATCTTCTGAATTATCAGATCAAAGAGATCGAGGAGAATGCTTTTTCAGAGGATGAAGAAGAAAAACTGGTCGAAAAACTGAAGATCCTTAAGCAGGCCGAGAAACGGAACATGCATCTTTCCTATATTCTGGGAGCTCTCTCGTCGGATGATTCATCATCGCCATTGTCAGCTCTTCAGGATGCTTCCTCGCATCTTGATTCACTCACCGCAATGGATGAAAGCTTTGGTGAATATGCGCAACAGCTTAAGTCGATCTGTATGGATCTGGAAGCTATGAAGAATGATCTGGCTGAAGACGAGATCGTAACAGATGAATCCTATGATGAAGTGGAAGCCAGACTGGAAAAACTTCGCGGCTGCACGGCCAAATACGGTGGCAGTGTTGCATCGATGCGCGCCTTCCTTGAGGACGCCAAGGAGAGACTACAGCTCCTTAGCGAAGGAGACACTCGTCTTAAGGCACTTAACGTGGATCGTCTCCGTGTGGAAAAAGAACTCATGGAAATTGCCGATGTGCTTCATGATGTGCGTGTGAAAGCGGGAAGACGTCTTTCTTCCGAAATCGTGGATGAAGTCAGCTTTCTCGGACTATCCGGAGCGGGCTTTGAGGTGTGCTTTACCAAGAGACCGAAGGAGAGATTCTTCAGTAAGACCGGCTATGACGAGGTGGAGTTCCTCTTTACCGCGAATAAAGGCGAGGATCTGAAACCGTTGTCAAAGACTGCATCCGGTGGTGAGGCGGCACGAATCATGCTTGCGATCAAGACGATCCTTGCCAGAGCAGACGCCACGCCTGTATTGATCTTTGATGAAGTGGATTCCGGAATTTCAGGTGAAGCGGCCAAAGCGGTTTCTTTCTCGATGAAAAAGCTTTCGAAGTTCCACCAGGTATTCTGTGTAACTCATATGGGACAGATCGCCGCAGCGGCAGACCAGCATTTCTTTATCTCGAAAGATCAAAGCGGGGAGAGAACAAAGACGAATGTGGCATCTCTCGATGAGGAGGGAAGAATCACTGAAGTGGCAAGACTTCTTTCCGGAAATTCTTCTGACAGTCAGTCGCGTATTCTTGCCAAGAGCCTGATCGAGGAAAGAAAATAGTATTACATGATGAGATTTCTCATATCTTCCGGCATTTCGGACGTAAACTCCATCCATTCATTGCTGATCGGGTGATAGAACCCGAGCTTGCAGGCGTGGAGAGCTTGCCTTGATATTTTATCTTCATTTTCGATATGCGGCATGTCAGGATTCGGAAAATCGTTCGACCTCGGGCCATAAAGCCCGTCTCCGACAAGAGGGTGTCCGAGATGACGGGAATGCACTCGGATCTGATGGCACCTTCCTGTTTCAAGTTTGTATGACACAATAGAAAGATTTCGCTCCGGGAGTACCTGCAGTGTCTTGTAATGTGTGATCGATGGGTGACCGTCCTCTCGGACGATACGGATCATGATCGAGTTCTCGTCGCGGTCAATCGGCATATCGATCGTTCCTTCTTCCGGTTCAAAAGTTCCGTAGACGATTCCGATGTATTCTTTTTCCATCTTGTTCTTCGAGACGGTGTTGTGTGCGTATCCGTTCTTGGCAATAACGATAAGCCCTGATGTTTCGCGGTCCAGCCGCATGATCGGGTGAAGTCTGCTGTCGCATAAGCGCTGGAGAAGTGAATCATCCATATGCTGCCACGAAGGGTGTGTGACGAGGTTTCCGGGTTTTTCGCAAACGATGATCCAGTCATCTTCGTAATAGATACGGATATCTGTATCCGGTCGGGAATGGATGGTACCCTCTGCATCGTCGTAGATGATAAAGATATCATCGCCTTCTTTGGGCTCAGCGATCATTCGGGCAGGAAAACCGTTGAGATAGAGTTCCCCGTAGAGACGGATACGCTTACAGAGCAGATTGGACATCTGCAATCGGCTTCTCAATATGTCGTAGATCTTCTTTCCGGCCTCTTCGGGAAGGACGGTGATGTGCATCTGCATGAGGCGCTCCTGTCTTCGAAAAATAATGATTAGTCTATTGTAAATTGCTTTCCCGAAAAAGGAAAGATAATGAAAGAATAATATTATATAGGGTTCTGAAATGATTTTCATTTTACACAAATTCTGTGTCGAATTTGTTATTTTTCAGTAGAACTTGACAAGAATTTTCCTCTTTTCCATTGAGTGAATTTACCTGATATGTTATCCTACCATGTGGGAGGTGAGTCAACTGTGGGAAAACAAAAAATGACTCCGGAAGAAATGAGCGCAAAGCTCGATGAAGTTCTTTCGAAATACAAGGGCCAGGGCCAGAAGGCTTTGATGGCCACATTGCA
>JAFZZM010000043.1 GCA_017615755.1 Clostridiales bacterium
CAAGGCTAAGAAGGGCTACAGAAGAACAAATGGCCACAGACAGCCGTATACACGCGTTCGTATCGAAGAGATCGGCTGATCGTCAGTAAGATCCGACTAGATAGAACAAAGAAGAAGGTTGTGCTTGTATCATGATTTCGATCATCATCTGGAAAGACAAGACCGGCGACATCCTGGGATTCTCCACTGAGGGACATGCAGGATACGAGGACGAAGGAAAAGATATCATCTGCGCTTCGATCTCCACTCTCTTCACCACGGCAGTCAATGCCCTGGAAGAGCAGACAGGCTGGACAGACCACTACCTGGTCACGGGAAATGAAAGCAATTTCTGTGAAGTCTTTATTCCGGACAATAAACCGGAAGAAGAGAAGAAGATCGCTCAGATCATCCTAAAGACGATCGTACGAGGGATCCTCGATGTAGAAGAAAGCGTTACGCAGCAATACGGAAAGAAGTATCTGCAAGTCACAACAAAGATAAAATGAGAAAATGGAGGGCTTGACCATGTTAAAGATGAATTTGCAACTCTTCGCTCATAAAAAGGGTATGGGTTCGACCAAGAACGGTCGTGACTCTGAGGCTAAGCGTCTTGGCGCAAAGAAGGGTGACGGCCAGCTGGTTACAGCAGGCAACATCCTCGTTAGACAGCGCGGCACTAAGATCCACCCGGGTACAAACGTTGGCATCGGTTCTGACGATACACTTTATGCGCGTATCGACGGCCACGTAAAGTACGAGCGTATGGGCAGAGACAAGAAGAAGGTCAGCGTTTATCCGGCAGAGTAATCTTCGGAAAACAAAGACAGTACTTGTCCGACTAAGAAGTAAACAAGAAGGGTTGTCTCATTAGCAGTAGCAAAAGAGACAACCTTTTTTCTTGCCGGACAGGTGAATCATATCTACTTTAGAACAAAAACTTGGTACAATATTAGGCAAGCGGAAGCAAAAGCAACGGATGCAGTAGAACAGGAGCGGAATACCATGTTTATCGATCATGCGAAAATTCATATCAAGGCCGGTGATGGTGGTAACGGTATGGTGTCTTTCCATACGGAGAAGTACATCACCAATGGCGGCCCGGACGGCGGCGACGGCGGTAAGGGCGGCGATGTGATCTTCTATGCCACAGAAGAACTGACGACACTGCAGAACTTCCGCTTCAAGCACAAGTTCGTGGCTGAAAACGGCAGCAACGGCATGAACCGCAAGATGTACGGCAAGGGCGGTGCGGACCTGCGCATCCCGGTACCGGTCGGCACGATCATGAAGGATCTCGAGACCGGCAAAGTCATCGCTGATTTCACGGAAAAAGGACAGGAAGAGATTATTGCCAAGGGCGGCCGCGGCGGTCAGGGCAATATCCACTTCAGCAACGCGATCCGCCAGGCTCCGAAGTTTGCCCGTGCGGGTATCCCGGGTGAAGAACTCGACGTATCCATCGAACTCAAGCTTATCGCAGACGTTGGTCTCGTAGGCTTCCCGAACGCCGGTAAATCCACGCTTTTGTCCGTGATCACATCCGCAAAACCGAAGATCGCCGACTATCCGTTTACGACACTCGAGCCGATGCTCGGCGTAGTCAGCGTAGGCGACACAAGCTTCGTTGTAGCCGATATCCCGGGACTCATCGAGGGCGCCAGTGAGGGCAATGGCCTTGGCCATGACTTCTTACGACACATCGAGCGCACCCGCCTTCTGATCCATGTGGTGGACGTTTCCGCCCAGGACGGAAGAGACCCGATTTCCGATTTTGACCAGATCAACGAAGAACTCAGACAGTTCAACCCGCTTCTTGAATCCAGACCGCAGGTCGTAGTCGGCAACAAGATCGACCAGGCTGACCCCGAGGTCGTAAAGGCATTTGAGAAGGAAATGAAGGACCGCGGCTACGACGTGTTCCTCATGAGCGCCGCGATCTCCGAAGGCACGCAGGAACTGGTCAACCATGTAGCGGCCATGGTCCAGACTCTTCCGCCGACGATCCTCATCGAGGAAGCAAAGGAAGAGACGATTTACGAATTCAAGCCGGAAGAGAAGTTCACGATCGAGATCCAGGACGGCGTTTACTGCGTGCTGGGTGACTGGATCCATGTGGTCCTCGAGTCCACGAACTTCGACGATCCCGAATCACTGGCGTATTTCCAGCGCACACTCCGCAAAAACGGCGTCATCGATGCCCTCGAGAAGGCCGGCATCCAGGAAGGCGATCCTGTTCGCATCTACGATCTGGAGTTTGACTTTATCGAGTGACCTAAAGGAGGTCATGATGTATCAAGAAGGTTTTTTCAGAGCGCCCGTTTCATGGGAAAAAGCACTTGTCCGCGAGGTCGGAGAGCACCAGTTTAAGGGTGATGTTGCCGGAGTAGTTTTGTATATGATCCTCTGGCATACGCTGCTGACTCTATTTCTGATTCTAAGCATTATGAATAGAGATGCCGTATCTATTGTGTTCTCCGCGCTTTTGACAATCCTATTTGGGTGGGGCGAGATATGGGTACTTAAAATCTTCAGAAGGAAGCTCCGAAAAATCCGAAACGAAGAATATGAGGTCCAGATTGTAACGGTCGAAGAAATCCTATACAACATGTCAACAATGGACGCACTTTGGACCGCCGAACTCACTGTCGAATCGGGAAAGAAGACCTACTTAGGCATCTCCAACGGCAGAGGTTACGACCCTTTCTTCAAAAAAGGCAACAAAGGTTTAATTGTGCATATTCAAGGCGAACCGAATAAAGGTTTCTCCAAATCATTTCTCTGCATACCGGAAAAGAAATTCCCGGAGCCATCCCAGCGAATTTGACGGTGTATCTGTAAGGTGCTAGAATATGTGTAAAGAAAAGCACAGTCCGCAAGGACGATTGCCTTTAGTTGATTAAAGTATCACCCATCACGGCTACCAATCCAGATGGGTGATTATTTTATTTGCGTTTGTACCTCGAATCGAGGAACGCAATAAGCTTCAGAAGAAGTACAACAGCACTGATCAGTAACCCGATCAATGCTATAACTAGAGACAAAATCTCATACTC
>JAFZZM010000044.1 GCA_017615755.1 Clostridiales bacterium
GACCGTGATAAGTTCCTCGAGGCTGTTTCCAGAAACGTGGAGACAGAGCTTAAGAAGATCGGTCTTAGACTGATCAACGTAAACGTAACGGATATCAGTGATGAGTCCGGCTACATCGCCGCTCTTGGTAAAGAAGCTGCAGCAAAGGCTATCAACGATGCGAAGAAGAATGTTGCTGAGAAGGAAAGAGACGGTTCTATCGGTGAGGCTCTTGCCCAGAAAGATCAGCGTATCCAGGTTGCATCTGCAAACTCTATGGCTATCCAGGGTGAGAACACTGCGAAGATCGAAGTTGCAAATTCCGAGGCTGTACGCCGTGAGAAAGCCGCTGAGGCAATGAGACTTGCAATTGCGGCAGAAAAAGTTCAGGCTGCTAAAGCTCTCGAAGAAGCATACGCGGCAGAAAAAGAAGCAGAGCTTTCCCGTTCCGCTCGTGAAAAAGCTACACTCGAAGCTGACGTTATCGTTAAAGCTGAGATCAGCAAGCGTGAGATCGAGCTCGCTGCTGAGGCAGAAGCGGAGAAGATCAGAAGACAGGCTTCCGGTGAAGCTGACGCTATCTACGCAAAGATGGAAGCGCAGGCTCGTGGTATGCAGGAGATCCTCACCAAGCAGGCTGCCGGTTTCGAAAAGATCGTTGCTGCTGCCGGTGGTGATGCAAAGAATGCAATGATGCTCATGCTCGCAGACAAGATGGAAGACCTCATGAAGATCCAGGTAGAAGCGATCCGCGACCTGAAGATCGACAAGGTAACTGTTTGGGACAGTGGCGCCGGTGCAGGCACCGATGGCAAGAGCTCTACAGCAAACTTCATTTCCGGACTCATGAAGAGCGTTCCTCCGATGAACGAGATCTTCGAGATGGCAGGTATGTCCTTGCCTGAGTTCCTGGGTAAGAAGATGGAGAGCGCCGATGGTGAAGTTGTATCCGCAAAGGATGCGGCAATCGTTGCCGGCGAAGCTAAGGAAGTCGAGGAAGACGCTCCGATGAAAGAGGAGAAAGAAGTGTTTGCTCCGGCGATTGCTGAGCCTGCGGCAAAAGCAGAACCGGCAGCACAGGCAGCTCCTGTTGCTCCCGAAGCTCCGGCGGCTCCTGTAAAGGAAGAGCCGAAGGACGAAGGCCCGATCTGGACAAGACCGGTCCAGGAAGAGAAGAAGGGCGATAACGAATAATCTGACTCTCCAAACGAGTAAATAAGAAAGAGCCATCCCGATGTGGTCACACAAAGGGGTGGCTCTTTAGATTTAACCTGTTTTGCGCAAGCAGAGAATCAGATCGTTCCCCGGTCGATACCGTACAGCTTGCAGATATTGGTGAACTCTTCGCTTTGACCGAAGAATGCCATGACGCTCTCTTTGGTCTGGCGGCCTGACCTGATCTCGCCCGCCCAGTAAGCGATCTCTGAAGCTTCCGGATCACGTCCCATAAAGGTCGTGTACAGTCTTCTGACATACTCTTCATTCTTCAGCTTGAAGCCGATGAACTCGGCACTCGTGAAGAAGTTCTTCGCTGCGGAGCAGCCGGTACAGTTCTGTTTCCGCACCACAGACCTGTCAGAATCGTCAGTACAAGAACAAAACTGAGATACCTCTTTTTTCTATCCATTTTCCCACCTGCTTTCCGGGACACCTCTAAGTGCCCGATTTTCAACCCATATTAAGGCTAGAATATCACAGAAAGAGAGCGGAAAATACCTGCGAAAAGATTTTTTTACGGGCTTTTGAGGCTTTCGGTGCTTTGATGTTTCGATGTTTCGTAGAAAGGATCACAGACGGCGCTGCTGGCGGGTCATCAGGAACAGAAGTTTCAGTGTTTCCATAATACGAGCTCTGGACTTGGAGTCGGTGGCTTTGGTCGCCTCGATAAAATACGACATTTTCTTGGCCCAGCTGACCTTCGGCTGGAAAAGGTTGGTGGCACCGGATGCCGTGCCGATCTTATAAAGCATCTCCGTGAAACTTTCCCGGTCTTCATAAGAAAGGTCGTCCAGCCAGGAATGGATAGCTGCGATACGGGCCTGAGCATTGCTGTCCAGTTTGGCAACGTAGACAAAATCCTCGCTATCAATATCCCATGTAAAAGGACTGTGCTGTACCAGCCAGAGATTTCTGTTGGAAATGTACTTGGTGCCGGGGGCACTGGTCAGGAGCATGCCGACGAAGGACGATTGCGGAACAAGATGCTCGACTTTCTGCGCGATCTTCTTGTATTCGTCTGTATCGTGAAGACGGAAGGAAAAGCCCGGTCCGTCGAAGGAGTAGATCTTGCGGATCCTTGATTTAAAAGCATCGGTGCTGCCGGTAGCTCCGTAGATCGCAAGATTGCCGCCCTTGGAGTGACCGCCTACATAAAACTCAAGTTCGGGCGCCAGTTCACGCTCCAGATAGGAGATGTAGCGCGAGGCTTCTTTTTGAGCGGAAACGGGATAACGGTAAGAGAGCTGAAAGTCTTCTTTCCAGCCGATCCAGGTTCCGTCCGTTCCGCGGAAGGCGATATAACAGAGGCTGTCTGTCAGGTGAAAGCACATCGCGGCGAACTGGATCTCCTCTTTTTCATCGGTTCGGGCGCAGAAATGGGAAATCGATACATTGCTGTATCTGGGATTGGTCCGGATCGCATCGATCATCTTGGTATTCTGGGGTGTGTCCGCCGTGTACTGGCCGAAGACGGGAAGGTCGCGTGTGTCCGGCATATCGCCAAGGAACAGCGAATCCGAAGCGCCATATGGCCATTCTGCCGTCCAGATGTTTGAGAGGATGTATTCCCACTGGAAATATGTGGCTTCGGCAAAGATGAGCGCGTCGATCGGAGTGAAAGGGAACTCGTCGAAAGAGCGATGCTCCTCTTTGATAAAGTCTGAAATAGTTCTTGCCATACATCCTCCTTGGAAGGATCGGGCATTCCTGTCCGGTCCGAAAACGAAATGCAAAGACATTATACCATTCTGACGAAAGCTCCGGCGAGCAGGAGTAATAAACTCAACCGGCGGTAACAGCGGATTCAGAATTCGTATCTACAACTTGAATGGAAGTTGCATATTTATCCGTCGAAGCTAAATACGCATTGGAAAGGATATTCTCCTTAGCATAATAGATCGTATAGCCATCCGTTTCTCCGAGCTTGGAAAAAGCGGCGGTAACAAGCGGAGGAAGTGTCGCATAATCTTCTTCGGTCGTGATCAGACAAACCGCTCCGGGATAAGTATCCGCGGTCAGGTATTCAGAAGAATCCGTAAAAGTATCGATATAGGAAACGTCATCCGCGATCTGGTGATAGGTGTGATCCGGATCCATGACACGCAGGATGCGCGAGTCAGAGGAAACCTTGGACCCGTAGGAATAAACCAGATCGGTTCCGGTACTGCTGACGATCGAAGCGATGCGCTCGTATTTCCCTTCATCCAGACGATGATGGAAAAGAGAATAGTAGGAGAGTGCATTTGAAAAGAGGAAAGCAAGCATCAATGCCGGAAGGACCAGCTGCTTGACGATCGTCTTGCGGTCGGAAAGAAGGTCCTTGAGAAAAGAACAGGAGAGCAGGAAGAAACTGGTCAGGATAGGGATCATATATCGTGACTCGGTCATGGTCGTGCTCAGTCTGAGATCCGCAAACAGGAAGATGAAAAGATTGACGAAGACAAGAAGGACCACCGGGAAAAGGGGATGCTTTACATCTTTCTTCTTCAGGACTTTTCTGATTTCCAGAATGGAAGCAATGAGAAGGAACAGGGCAATGCAGAGCAGAACGCCGAAAGCGATGCCCATCTTGCTCGATATCGGAACTTCACTCTGGAATGGAAGAGCAGAAGTAAGCGAGAAATACCCGCCGACCATTCCGTGCAGATTATCGAGAAGCTCGTCGGCATTGACCCAGACGATGCCTTCTGAACGGCTTGTGAAGTTGATTACTTTGGCGGCAAATATCGTTCCGCTGTACATGGTGACAGCCAGGATGTATGAATAGATCGAGGCAGGTTTCTTCAGTTCGGAGAAATCATTTGCGGCAAGGAAACGTACCACAACGTGCAGGATGAAAGGCACGACCATCATGAGAAGCGTGGAGATGCCTGCGCTGCTGCCGATCAGGAAAGAGAAGGCAAGGGAGAGCCCCAGGAGGACCCATGTACTACGTGTCTTCTCGCCCCGCATCAATCGCAGATAAACAGCGGTAATAAGGAACAGGAATATGAAACGGCTGGTGTACGGGCAGTAGGTAATGCAGGTCATGGAGAAATAATCCAGGGCATTATCTGTCGCATAACTTGCCGCGTACGGAGTCAGCAGCATGATGGTGCAAAGAAGTCCGAACGTGCCGGTGATCCGAAGTTCACGAAGAAGCAGACGGAACGAGCCGATGAACAAGAGCACGAATACGATGTTCATGATCCCGAGGGACAGGAACACATCATGTGTCAGATAGCAAAGGAAATAGGCCGGAACAACGGGACTGGACCATCCGTAGATACGCATATGCGAAAAACCGGTAGGGAAGAGCGTCCTCTGTTCCCACATCTTTCTGGTCAGATAGTAGGAGATGGAACTGTCGTAGCCGGTGAGGAGCCTGGTCTGCGTAAGGTTGACGTAGCAGATCATGACAAACTGCAGAATGATGATCCCCAGAAGCAGCCAGTCCAGACGGCTGGCGCGGCGAAGTGATTTTTCTTTAAGAGCCGGCATACAAAATTCTCCGAAAATATAGTCAAAATCGTCTTCAGACTACTTGTCATTATAATAGAAAAAGCTGCAATAAAAAAGTTTTTTCAAATCTTTCACATTAGCGGAGCCGAAAAGAAAGAAATTTCCTTCGGAATCGTGTAAAATAAACTTGTTCGCGGGAGATTCTTCCGCGAGCGAGAACGTAGACGTTGGGGGAAGAACTAAAATGCCTGTTACAGCTACATTTCTTTACGGTGTTCCGGTGAGTGCGCTGTTGTTTCTGCTTGCGATCATGGGGCGTTTTATCAGTAACAGACAGCTTCCGATCCTTCAGAACAGAATATTCTCCCTTGCCCTCTGGGTAGGTATGAGCGACATCGTCTTTCATATCCTTTCCGCATTGATCGTAAGTCATCTGGATCTTTTCGCGATGCCGTTCGCGTATACCGTGATCTCCATTTTCTATATGCTGGAACTTTTCTTCCCGTCGATGATGGTGCTTTATGTTTTCTCGCTTTCCAGAAGTCTGAAAAAGAGCAATATCGGTAATATCGCGCTGGCCATGATGCCTACTGCGATCTGCGCACTGACGATCATTCTGAATCCGATCATGCAGGGTTTCTTCTATTTTTCCGGTAACACTTTCTACCTTGGAAGAGCCTTTGCTTTCCTGCACCTTGTCACGATCTTCGATGTCGTGATCTGTGTCCTGTATGTAGTACTGAAAAGAGAACAGGTTCCGTCGGGTTCCGTGGCTACAGTGCTTTCGCTGAGCCTGCTTGCCTGCGCGGCTGTGGCCACGAGAATGCAGTTCATCGGCTGGATGGCCAGCAGTGTCTGCATCGCGCTCGGCCTTTTGTTTATGTATTTCATTATCCAGAAACCGGAAGAAAAGGTCGATAACCTTACCGGCCTTCTGAATCTGGATGCCATGATCTCTTATATCGATGAGCTTGTATCCCGTGACGCGCACTACCACGTGCTGGTCGTCAAGGTAGAGAATGTCAGAAGGATCAATGCGATCTTCGGTTATACGGTAGGAAGCCTTACGCTTCAGTGCGTCGCGGACTTCCTGTCTACATTCTCACCGGATCTGAAAGAGAGAAGCCGGCTTAGAAAGAACGCGGACAAGTACAGCTGTTCCGAGACAGAGACACAGCTCGGCGATGCCAGAAAACTGGAGAAGACACTTCCTTCTGCCTGGGCGTTCCGTCTCATGAGCAACCAGTTCGCCATCGTCAGTACGAACGAAGAAACGTCCGAGAATGTCGCCAAGAGCATCCATCAGCGCTTCCAGCAGCCATGGACCATCCGCGGTCTGGAACTACAGCTCATGGAAACCATGCTTGATCTTGGAAAGACAAGTTCTTTTTCCTCGGGTGAGGAATTATACAAAGTCGTGGAGCTGATGCTTCCGACCGTGCCGAAGGGCGATACGGTCACGATGAGTGAATCCGTGCTGAACCGTGTCGAGCGCCAGATCTCCATCGAGAGGGAACTGACATCGGCCATCAAGGAAGGAAAACTGGAAGTGAACCTGCAGCCGATCTTCTCGGTCGAAGAAGGAAAGTTCACGGTAGCAGAGGCCCTGGTGAGGTTTACCCATTCGGAGTTTGGAATGGTGGAGCCTTCGGAATTTATCCCGATCGCCGAAAAATACGGACTGATCGCCGCGATCGACGAGTTCGTGCTTCGCAGCGTTTGTGCCTTCCTTCGTGATTCCGATGCGGAAAAAGCACTTCAGCTGAAATCCGTGAGCATGAATGTTTCGGTGACGGAACTGGCAGCTTCCGCCTTCTCCAAGAAGGTATGTGAGATCGTGGATGAGTATCAGATCCCGCATGAGAAAATCGTCTTTGATATCACGGAATCGGCAACAACGACATCGTACCTGCTGATGGCGGAGAATATGCAGATCCTGGCGGACAAGGGATTCCGGTTCGCGCTCGATAACTTCGGAAGCGGATTTGCCAATGTGGTCAACCTTACTTCGCTTCCGTTCTCGGTGGTCAAGATCGACCGTTGCATGCTGACGGCGGCAGAGGAGTCTTCCAGAGAAAAGATCATCTTCGAAAATGCGATCGACGTATTCCGCAAGATGCAGATGATCACAGTCGTGCAGGGCGCAGAGAAGAAGTCCCATACCGATCTTTGCATCCGAAGCAGCGCGGACTATGTTCAGGGCTTCTATTATGCAAGACCGATGAATTTTGAGGACTATAGTGCTTTTGTAAGACTGCATAACCGCCAGGCAAAGAAGAGAGATCCCAGTCTTAACGACATCATCGTCGTTTCGGATTGATGATCGGGAAAAGAAAAAGATTCAATAAAGAAGCGGCCTTCGAAAAATATCGAAGACCGCTTCTTTTATGGATTTGGCATGGCAGATGATTGTCGAAAATTATTTCTTTGCCTCTTCCTTCTTGGCTTCCTTCTTTACCGGATCCAGGAAACGGTAAACGAGCGCTGCGAAAGCTGCGCCAACGAGTGGAGCAACGATGAAGATCCAAAGCTCGGTTGCTGCTTTGCCACCAGCGATGATAGCCGGGCCGACGCTTCTTGCCGGATTAACGGATGTGCCGGTAAAGCCGATACCGAGAATATGGACAAGTACGAGAGTAAGACCGATGACCAGACCTGCGATGGAGCTGTTTTCCGTCTTGGAAGTAACGCCCAGGATAGCAATGACAAATACGAATGTCAGGATGACTTCGATTGCGAAAGAGAGTGCAACCTTGTCATTGTAGACAGCATTTGCACCAAGTCCGGAGTCAACGCCTACAAAAGCACCCAGCAGGAGAGCACCGAGAATGGCGCCGATCGTCTGAGAGCAAACATAGAAGAGAAAATCCTTCAAATCGAGTTTTTTGTTGATCAGCATAGCCAGAGAAACGGCCGGATTGATGTGACAGCCGGAAATGTTACCGATGGAGTATGCCATCGCCACGATAACGAGACCAAATGCAAGAGCTGTCAGAATGTATCCGGAACCGATCGCGGCATCGCAGCCCACGACACAAGCCGTACCACAGCCAAAGAAAACCAGTACGAAAGTACCGATCATTTCAGCTACATATTTTCTTAAAGATTCCATGATAATACCTCCTTCGAGTAAATTCTATTTACCTATGGTATAAGCATAGCATGATTGACGGAATGGGTTTCATGTTATAATCAAACTGTAAAAGAAATATAAAGAGAGGGAAAGAAAATGACTGATCCTATTATTGTCAACTCACATAGCAGCATTCGCCTCGATCTGGGGGAGGTATTGTATTTCGATCCCTTTCATATCGAGATGGAAACGCATGATGCAGATGTGATTTTGTGCACGCATGACCATTACGATCATTTCTCGCCGGAGGATATTGCCAAGATCGTAAAAGACGATACCGTCTTTGTTGTTCCGGAGAGTTCTTATAAAGTAGTATCTTCGAAACTTGCTGTCGATGCATCCCGCATCGTGACAGTCAATGCCGGTGACAAAATCACTGTAAAAGGAATCGATATCGAAGCGATCGCTTCCTATAACCCGAATAAGCAATTTCACCCAAAGGAGAGAGGTTGGGTCGGATATATCGCGGAGTCCAAGGGTGTCCGTTACTATGTGGCGGGCGATACCGATGTGACAGAAGAAGCAAAACAGGTAAAGTGTAATGTGGCCCTGATCCCGATCGGTGGTACATACACCATGACATGGCAGGAAGGCGCTGAGCTGATCAAGGTGATCCGCCCGGACTATGTCGTGCCTACACACTACGCGGATATAGTCGGAACCAGAGAAGACGGAAGTGCTTTTGCCGAAGAAATTGAGAATGCAGGCATTCCGACCAAGGTGGTTCTCAAAATCTGAAACCCGAAAAAGAATATGGATTCAAAAAATAAAGAAGTAAGCTTTCCGGATATATCAGATAAAAAGGCCTTTTATAAGGCACTTTGTGTTCTGGTATTACCTATTGTCTTTCAATATTTCATGGCATCCCTGGTTTCTGCCTCGGATGCATTTATGCTGGGCTTTTTGGACCAGACGTCCTTGTCTGCGGTTTCCCTGGCGAGCCAGGTAGGCTTCGTGTTCTACCTGTTCATCAACACATTCCTTACCGGCGCGATGGTGCTCGGAGCGCAGTACTGGGGAAAGAAAGAACCGAAGACACTGGAGGATGTACTGGGCGTGACCATGCGATTCTCGCTGCTGGTCGGCCTGGTCTTTTCCATTGCATCGTATTTCATTCCGGGAACGCTGATGCGCGTGTTCACGAGCGATGCGGCCATGATCTCGGGTGGCGTGAAATACCTGCGCATGGTGGCCGTCTCCTACATCGTCATGGGCTTTGTGGATACGTACCTGGTCTTCATGAAGATCTGCGAGAGAACGATGCTCAGTACCGTCATTTCCTCGGTCGGCGTTGTCGTCAATATCATACTGAATGCCTTCCTGATCTTCGGAATCGGACCGTTTCCGGAGATGGGCATCGAGGGCGCAGCTCTGGCTACGGTCATTTCACGCTTCCTGGAACTTGTGATGATCATTTTCTTCGTCCAGAGGACAGACTGCGTCAAGCTTCGTCTGAAGAAGTTGTTCCGATTGAGCAAGAAGTTCATCCATGCAGATTTCTGGAAGTATTCGCTGCCGGTCATGATCAACCAGTTCGGCTGGGGCGGTGGTATGACCATGTATTCCGTCATCATGGGCCATCTCGGTGATGATGCGACGGCGGCGAACTCGATCGCATCGATCGTTAGAAGCATGATCGCCAGTGTCTGCTGGGCGCTGGCCACCGGTGCGAGCATCATTATCGGAAAGATGCTGGGTGCCGGGGAACTGGAGAAGGCAAAAAAAGCCGGAGGCAAGTTTGTAAGACTGTCTCTGGGAATTGGTGTAGTCTGCGGCGTGATCATTCTGATACTGACGCCGGTGGCACTCATGATCCCGACGGATATGTCTCCGGTTGCCCACGGGTATCTCAAGTGGATGCTCCTTTTCGGTTCATACTATATCATCGGAAACTCTTTAAACTCCACGGTCATCGGTGGTATCTTTCCGGCCGGAGGAGACACGAAGTTCGGCATGATCTGCGACTGCGTCACGCTCTGGTGTGTCGTTGTTCCACTGGGCCTTCTGGCTGCTTTTGTATGGAAACTCCCGGTCGTGGCCGTGGCGGCGATACTGACGCTGGATGAGTTTGTGAAGATCCCGGCTGTGTATATCCATTATGTGAAATATAAGTGGGTCAAAAATATCACCAGAGACTAATGAAAATCATTTGAGAACATTTTTGCAGGATTTGGGAAGAAAAACTTCACTTTTCGTCTTTTCGCTATGAAATTTGATTGTAATAAAAGTGATTCTGTTGTAGAATTTTATCGGTGCGAATTTGCACGATCTCATTAATAATCCCCGTTGGTGGGGAAAATATAGGAGGATTTTAACATGGCAGTTAAAGTTGCAATCAATGGTTTTGGTCGTATCGGCCGTCTTGCTTTCCGTCAGATGTTTGGCGCAGAAGGTTACGAAGTAGTTGCTATCAACGACCTCACATCCCCGAA
>JAFZZM010000045.1 GCA_017615755.1 Clostridiales bacterium
AAGTTCGAATTCTACAAATTCTTTCGCAAACTCGATATCGCCCGCAGTCCACATCATGTATCGCGAAACATCCGGATCATGCATCCAGCAGCGGAAGATCTCGTCCGTATCCTCTTTTCGGATCGGGCGAAGAAGGAGTCGCTCTGTCTGTAGTTCCGGCGTTTTCATCGTTTCTTACCTCGTCAGGATGTCATACTTTTCCGGGTGACGGTATTTATCGCCCATCGCCTTGGCCTTCCGGCAAGCGTCCACACCTTTATTCAATTGTTTGTCCAGCGTGTCCTCCGGAACAAGCTGTAATAGTCCGATTTTCAAGTTCATCTTAATTCTCCATATCTTCTCTTCGGATCACCGAAACATGGGTGATCTTATTAGCTTCATCCGGGTACTCTTTTTCGAAATGCATGCCGATGGATTCGGCAGTTTTAAAAGAACCCTCATTGGTATATTTGCAGTAGGAATAAAGAGCCGGATACTCCGTATTGGCGAAGGCCCAGTCACGCACCGCGGCTGCCGCCTCTTTGGCATATCCTTTACGTTGCTGGTCTTTACGGATATGGTATCCGATCTCCGGCAGCATCTCGCCTTCGATATTCTGAAGTGTCAGACCGCAGTCACCGATCATCTCACCGCTCTCTTTCAAACATACGGCCCAAAGTCCGAAACCATTGTCATGGTAACGGTTCATGTTGCGCTCGATCCACGCACGTACACGCTCCTCATCGAAGGAATAGGGATAGTGCTGCATGATGTCCGGATCGCCCAGGACCGCATTCAGTGCTTCGTAATCTCCCATCGTCATCTCCCGAAGGAAAAGTCTTTCGGTTTCCAGGATCTTCTTTACGCTCTTTTTCTCTGCTTCAGTATCGTCGGTCCTACCGAGTTTCAGTTCATCAAAATACATCGTTTCTCTCCTGCACGTTTTTTACACGCATGATATCATCGTAATGCTTCATGCTTTATGTCCACCGATCTGCTTCTTGATGGTCTTTTCATTTCTTCTTGCAAAATCACTAAGCGCATAGGATCGGATACGTTCCTTTGCCATGTTTGGAACAACAAATCCGTTTTTTACAAGTATAGAAAGTCTGTTGATAACTGTTTTGTTTGTTACTCCAATCTCACGACTCACTTCAATCGGTGAAAACTCTCCTTTATAACGGGTGAGCAGGAACAACAGCAGTTCTTTCTCTTTGTTCTTTAGATAAGACAAACTTCCACTGATTGACTCTTCACTTGAGTTTTCGGAAATCTCACACACTTTTTTCGAATAGAGCAGAACCATCCGAAGGAAATAATGTACCCATTTTTCCGGATGCGGCGGATTATCCCTTCCTGAATAATATAGTGCCGGCAATCCCATCTGCAGAGATTCATAGTATTCGCCGATATCGTAGGCAAAATACTCTTCCAAAGATCCAATCCCATTAAAACCATATCCGTTAAGATCAAGAATGTAGCCGGACATCAATCGCGCTGTTCTTCCGTTTCCATCTTCAAAGGGATGGATCGTCACAAGCTGGTAATGCACTGTTGCCGCAACGATCAGCGGATGGTCATCGGTTGTATTCACGTATTCGATCAACTCATCCAGCAGGCCGGGGACATCGCAGTATTCCGGTGGGATGTAGTCCGGTTTTCCACTGCGTGTATCATATACCGCAAAAAGCACACCGGGTGGCATAGGTCCACGAAGCCCTATCTTCTCTTTCGAAGCTCCTTTTTCCACGTATTTCTGAACATCCAGAATCAGTTTTTTGGAAAACTTTTCTTTTCTCTTGGCCATTTCTTCCAGATAGTTTAGGGCAAGAAAATAGTTTCTGATCTCCTGCTCAGGTTTGAGGAAATGCTTTCGCTCATCACGTTCGATCACCTCATCAACTTGATTTTCAGTGAGAGGATTCCCTTCAATTCTGTTAGATGAATATGTACTTTTTTTCTTGGAGTTTTTACGAAGCCGGCTGGCAACTGACGGAGCAAGCTTGACCGAAGAAACCTTATATCGATTTTGGTCGATGTCCGTAATATACTTAAGAATCTCATTGGAAAGCTTCACTTTGATCACGACGAATCACCTCGGAAATATTATACCAAAGCCCAAAAAAACTTGCACTAATTTTACACTATTTTTTCACTATTTTTCATTAACTGAATTATGGAAAAGTCCTGTGTTAACTACATCTTTTCAGTGCATCAATGATTTCTTTTGCCCTCTTTAACACCGGAAGTTCTCTGTTCGCTACCAGTCTTCCGATCGGTGTTTCCTTGCGTTTTTCGTACTCTGCAACCGCTTCATCAAAGGACATCTTCAGCGTAGAAAGATGGAAATCGTTGATCTCATCTTCCGTCAGATGCTTGTCCCCGAAAGACTTCACCTTGCAAAGGAAATAGTTGCTCAGGTTATGTCTGTGGATGACGTTGTAGTAATCGCTGACCACTCCGATTTTGCAGATCACGTCCACCTCTACTCCCAGTTCTTCGCTGAGCTCACGGCGGATCGCCATGTTCAGGTTCTCGCCTTTCTCCACACCACCACCGGGAGTTTCGATCATGGTTGCTTTTCCGAAGAGATCATCACGCTCGGCGCGGACAAAATAGAAGTTGCCCTGCTCGTCGAAAACAATGCCTCTGGCGATCCATCGATCGTGGTCAATGTATTCTAAAGGCCACTCATTATCCTTAAGTTCGTTTCGAAGTTCCGCGAATTTCTCTTCTCTCGTTCCGTTTTCAAAGAAGTAGTACGGTCTGTCTCCGATCACCTGGACATGGTCTCCATCGATAAAGATCGTGTCTTCTTCAGGAAGGGCATATATCGCCTCGTTCTCGGAAGAGTATTTCTCCATGAACTCCGTAAAGCGCTCGTGTGCTTCCGGGCTCCACTCATTGGTGTAATGCGCAAAAATCGAGCAATCGTCCAGCACATTGAAGCCCGCTGTATCCTGAAGATTACAGTCGTTCGGATCCATCGCGATCGCCGTCATGATGTCTTTACCGAAAATGATTGCACCCGCCGAACCGCCAAATACGACGCCGTCGTTTCGGATATACTCTTCCATCTTTCCAAAAGCACCGCTGTCCTTGATGCCTTTTAGAAGCTCGAAGGTATTGCCTCCGCCGATAAAGATCGCACCATAGTCAGAAAGGTTTTTCGCAGCCAGTTCTTCGTAAGAACGGACCATGTCTATGGATGGCACTTCAACCGCCGCCAGTTCACCTTTGACCCACTCATAGCAGTCGTCATAGGTGTGTTCTTTCTCATCCATAGCAAGTGGAATATAAAGAAGCGGCTTCTCGTGATCGATGACCGCGTTAAATACCTTGATGACCGCCTCAGTCTGCGCACCACAGCCGCCACCGCATAAAAACAGTTTCATATTCGTTCCTCGTCTTTCTTGTTTCCCATATTTGTTCTTTCTCAGACAGAAAGTTTCTCGCTCCACTCGGCTTCCTTAAACCCTGTCAGGACAAAGTCCTTTCCGACAAGAAGCGGACGCTTGACCAGCATTCCATCCGTCGCCAGAAGCGCGAACTGTGCGTCTTCACTCATATCCGGCAGCTTCTTAGCAAGCTCCAGTTCCCGGTACTGCATGCCGCTTGTATTGAAGAAACGCTTCAGCGGCAGACCGCTCATCTTATAGTACTTGCGAAGCGTCTTCTCATCCGGATTCTCTTCCTTGATATCGATGACCTTATACTCGACGCCCTTACTCTCCAGCCACTTCAGTGCTTTTTGACAGGTCGTACATCTACTGTAGCAATATACTTTCAACATATTCGTTTCCTCGATTCCATGAAAATAGAAGACAGAGCCTGTCCCCATAAAGTATTTTACCATTTCCACCGGTTTTTCTGTTATTTCGACCCAATGTCCAAAAGCGAGATATTCGCTTCGTACATTTTCTTCGGAAGGATCGAGCGGTAGATGGAAAAATATCCATCCGTGATCTCCTTGCCACTGTGCACCGTATTCACCGGGTATTCCAGAAGAAGATATTCCACGCCGAAAACCAGAACGTGCACATTCGTATTCACACATCCTGCGTTCAGATAGAAACCGAGACGTCGCTCACGAGCCTTTTTCTCCTCGTCCGAATCTCCCGCTTCCGGGTCTTCGATTTCGATAATGTTCGTCCCAAAGCCTGCATGTTTCACCGCCTCTTTCAAGAACGCCGAGCCGACGCCTTTGCCTCGCATTTCCGGAACAACAGCGTAGTAGTCCAGAAGGCAGATCTCTCCGGTAAAGACAAAGAATGCATAAGCGAGAAAAGCATCGTCTTCTCCAAAAGCACCGACGCAGAGGTACCGGCCTTCACGGATCGATTGCTCGATTCGTGAAAGTGGTTTTCGCTCATCATCGGGGAAATCGTAAAACAAATATTTCTTGTAGACTTCCCGTATCTCTTCGATTGTCAGTTCTCGCGTCTGCATATCGTCTCTCACATCTTCTTGTCAAGTATCGCTGTAGTGATACTTCTTCAGTATTCTTCCAAAAACAACACAGTGTATGGTTCCGGCCACACCAAGGATGAACATCATGAGCGCGGCGCCCGAACCTTTTCCGGAACCAAAGAGCGTCGTCAGGATCTCTGATCCCGCCTGCCCGGCCATGAACGGTTCACACACATTATCTACCATTGCGCCACCCAGGAACAATCCTATCGGGATCGTAAAGAACTGAAATGTATTTCTGCACGCATACACTCTTCCCTGAAGTTCCATCGGAATGGAACTACGAAGAATAACATCCAGGTTTGCAGCCATGACCGGCACAAGTATCCATCCGATGACCTGTCCGATACACCACAGTACCGGTTCTCTCGTAAACGCAAGAATAAAATTCTCGATACCGAGGGAGATTAACATCGTTACAAATACGATCCTCACTCGGTCTTTCGGTTTCGGCATGGCAGAAATCAGCAAGCTTCCGATTACCATGGCCACGCCTGAAAAGGCGGTCACGATTCCCAGAACACCATGTCCTCCCTTCGGATTCGGAAGGATCAATGCGGGTAGAACAGCATCAAAAGCAGAGGCAACCAGATTGACCCCGGCCAGGAAGATGATCAGTGAAAAGATCATCGGTGTTTTCCGAAGAAAACGCAGCCCCTCTTTCACCATCTCCATTGTGGTTTCTTTCGCTTCCCTTGCTTTTTCCGGAATCCGGATAAAGCCTGCCAGTGCCACAAAAGCAACCGCAAACGTAATAAGATCAAATGCAATCACGATATCCAGGCCAAAAAGCCCATATAGAGCGGTGGCGATCAAGGGATGCAGGATCGAATTGAGCGATCTTGTAAGCGAATTCAGTCCGCTGATCTTCTGGTAGGATTCCTTCGGCACGATCAAGGTCATCGTCACTTCTGACGCCGGTTGCTGCACCGTATTCATCAGGCCCGAAAATGCATTGATAGCGTATAGATGCCACATGACCAGCATGTCTGTCTTGTAAAGAACAAACACGCCCAAAGTGCATAGCGCCGCCAGCGTATCACAGACCAGCATCGTCTTCTTTTTACTGAAGCGGTCCGTCAATGCACCGGCAAAAATGCTCATGATGACATATGGCGCATAGGTGCAGATTCGAAGTGCCGCAGTACTAAGTGCGGACCCCGTCTGGTCATAAAGCCAGAGCGACAGCGCAAATGCCGTGATACTGCTTCCCAGCTGGGATAAACTCTGCGTACTCCACAGGATATAAAAATCCCGTAATTTATTCTCTTTTTTGTAATTCATATCTTTGCTCCTTTAGTCTAAAAGTACTTAGAAGCAAAGCTTGAGGATAACTATCCTCCACACAGTCTCCTCAGGCTCTGCGTGGAGCTTCTACACTGCAACGGATCATGTTTTTTTCTCCTTATACATTACTCTTTCAACAACTCATTATCTTCGTAACAAATGAGTTTTTCAAGTAACCCGATAGTATACACATTTCTTTAGTCATCTATCAGAATGGATAATCTTCATACTGCTCTTCTGTTGTCTCAAACTATGCTGTCTCTGTACTTCTCAAGTAGTGCCCGGGAATAGACCTTTTCCTGATCCGATTCCCGTACGATCTTCCATAGACGTGCTGCCACTTCCAACCTTTTGGAGAAAACCTCCGTTTCCGGATCTGCGCAGAAATCATGCACGAACTGATTCCATTGTAGTGCAGACCGATCGTACTTCGCGTACGTCTTCTTCCCGTAGTAAATGTCGAGAAGATCTCCTAAAGTGAAGGATTCATCCCCACTCTCTTTGACCGCCTTGGCGGTCGCAACCATATCCACATTGAACTTGAATCGTTGCTCTCCGGTCTGTTTTTCGAAGAACTCTCGAAACCTCGGACCGAATGTAAAACCGCATTCAATCAAACCTGTTTGCAAAGTCAGTTCGGTAACCGTGGCTTTTCTTTTTCTCACCGGCTTTTTCTCCGGCAGGATCTTCTCGCCACGGAAGTACGCTTCGATGATCTTATATAACTCGATTTTCCCACTGGCCGTCTTCAGCCCATGTTCCTTACATATCCTGATGAGTTCCTCTCTGTACCAGTAGTATTTGCTGAACTCAGCAAAATCCTTGATGCTGTTAAATTCCGGTCTGTCCATATCTTTCTCCGTTCACTTGACCGGCGGGCGCCATGGCTTCGGTGTAAGAAGCGTAGTACGGCCGATATCGGGAAGTACATCATAGATGGAACATCCCATTCTTTTCTCAAATTCTTCCTTGATGGCAAAAGCCACTTCCCAGCCTTTGATGTATCCTTCCATGATTCCATATCTTCGTGTCACATCCACGAAGCGCTTCTCAAGGATAACGAAACCATAGTCCACGGCCAAGGCATCACAAAGCTGGATCAGCTTGTCATAATCATCCGGCTCGATAGCCGAGACATATTCCTTGATCTTTTTCTCATGCTCAGTCTGCGGTTCGTAGTTGAATTCGTCTTTCATCAGAAGATAAGAATGCGTCATGCAGATCCGTGCGACTTCATTCCAGCCCTTCTCCATGCAGTATTCATAACCTGCATAGACATGCGTCGGGATATCGACGATACCCACACGGCGGCCGATGTCATGCAGAAGTCCGACTATGTATGCTTTCTCTGCATCCATACCCTCGATCTTTTCCGCAATATTCCGTGCCGCAATACCTGTATTCAAAGAATGTTTCTCCCATGGACCGGGATTCATCTCTCCTGCCAGTTTCAGTTCTGCCAGTGCTACTTCCTTTGTCGGTAACATTCCTTTTCCTCTCTTTCCCTCGTTCTGTTCAATGACTGATCAGCCAGGACCGAAGGATACCTTCGAACACCTCCGGCTGCTCGATCTGAAGATTATGTCCCGCCTTCTCTACTGCACAGTATGTGGAATTCGGATAGATCTTCATGAGATCAAACTGATCCTTGTAGCCGACTTCCGTATCCTGCTTCGCTGCGATGATCAAGGTCGGGATCGATACCGGATCCATGTCATCTACGTTAAACGAGAAGCTTCCTTCCAGATCCGAGTTCAGAAAATCCCAGTCTGCCCGTGCCAGCGCCGGCATGAGATATTTTCTGTATCTCTCCCAGACAGGTCTTGTAAGAACTACATTCATGAGCGTGAAGCTCTCATACTCTTCTTTCGAAAGCGAAGCCAGAAGTTCCTCGTCTTTCTCCACCACTTGAAGCGGCTCGACTCGTCCCTGTCTGACACCGGGAATGACACATGGAACCAGCATGATCAACTTCTTTACCAGTGCCCCGTACTTATTCACAAAACCTCTGGCCAGAAGACCGCCATACGACTGTCCTACCAGAATAAAAGGTTCTCCAATGATCTCTTCAGCGAATCCGTGAAGCAGTGCAAGGATATCGTCTGAGTTATGGACATCACCGTGTTCCGATCTTCCCATACCCGGGAGGTCGATGTAGTAGCGC
>JAFZZM010000046.1 GCA_017615755.1 Clostridiales bacterium
ATGAATTATCTTACGAAGCGTGAAAGCCGTGAAAATACAAAGACCCGCCTTTTCTCATTGCCGGATCAGTACAATTTCAATGCGGACGGTTCACCGGCAGATGGAGAGACGGCAATCAAGATGGCACTCATCAATAACGGCGATGGCAAGGGCAACAACTGTGCACTGGTCATGGCAAAATATCCGCCACTTGATTTCATTGCTGCGCTCAAGTATCTCGGAAAGAATACACAAGCCTGCCTCGAAGGTGGCGAACTCAATATCTATGAGTGGATCCAGGACGGAATGAAGGTCTGCGGTTAACCGATACCAATCGATGTGGTCGCCGTAGTGATCGTATCTTCCGGCGGATTGTTCGGATCGATGAATTCGAAAAGACTTCCACCGACAACTTCAATAAGAATATATTTGTAGCCTTCTTGATAGAAAATAACACAACCTTCGTTAATGCCTTTGCTGGCCAGTTCTTCGGTCGGGATCTTCGAGTCATCTCTGGAAGCGACTTTAGCGCGGGATTCGAGATCTTCCCATTCCGGCGGAAGTCCGTAGATTATGGTCTTTCCTTCCCAAGTGTAAAGCTTGCCTTCGAAGACAACATACATTTCCGATTCGGTATAGGGTTTTTCCATCTCTTTAACTTTAGTCAGAAGACGGCAGCTGAAGAAAGCGGCCAGACAATATGTGGACCAGAGGAGAACGGCAATGATGGAAAGAAGCTGGATCGCAAACCACTTTTTGAAATAGGCAATGATCAGGATAACGATCATGACGGCACCTACGATGGCATAGCCGTAGTACATCTTGTAATACGGATCATAAGGTATAAGCCCATTTACTCCGATTATGTTTAGTACAGAAAGACCGGCGATCAGGACGATTTCGATAATGGTCATGATAAGGATCGCATTTTTCGTCTTTTGTTTTTCGGAAGATAGTGTTTTGTTTTCTGGTCTCGACATGCTTAGGTCTCCTAATTCATTTCTGGAATGATTATAATGCATCGTCGTGAATTTGCAAAACGTTTTGCAAAACGGTTGCTTTTCAGGTATAGTCATCTTATAGATAAAGTGAATGGAGGCGGTAATATGGCAGTTACACTGAACCCGGATGCGAAGGTCGTAGAGACGATACGTGAGGGATTGAAACAGAAGGGCGGATACTGTCCGTGCCGCCTGGAAATGACAGAAGAGACAAAGTGCATGTGCAAGGAATTCCGTGACCAGATCGCGGATCCTGATTTTGAAGGATTCTGTCACTGCATGCTCTACTATAAGTCCAAAGATTGAAAGGAGAAAGGCAAATGGCTGAAGTTACATTAAACGCTGAGAATTTCGAAGCAGAAGTATTGAAATCGGATATCCCGGTATTGGTAGATTTCTGGGCAACCTGGTGTGGTCCGTGTCAGATGGTGGCACCGGTCCTGGAAGAGATCGCTTCCGAGAATGAAGGAAAGATCAAGGTAGGAAAGGTCAACGTGGACGAGAACCGTGAACTGGCGATGCAGTTCCGCATCTCAAGTATTCCGACCATGATCCTGTTTAAGAACGGGGAACCGGTAAACATGACACTGGGATACCAGACGAAGGATCAGCTTTTGAAGTTCATCTTCGGTTGAGGCCGGGGAGAGAAGAAGCTTTCGAAAAGTTTTCTAAACGCAAGACGCAAAAAAAGAGCCACTACTTTCGTAGTGGCTCTTTCATTGCCATCTTATATCCTCACACTACAGGAGTCTTCATCTTATCGTAAGCTTCTCTTGCGATTGCACGAACACTCGGATCAGAATCTGCAAATGCGAGCTTCTTAAGGTATTCTTCACAATGCTTTGCGTTAATATTGCCGGCGGATTCAGCTGCTGCCGCACGTACCAACGGAGAAGGATCTCTGAAAAGGGGAATCAAATGCATACCTGATTCATAAGTACTAATCTGCCCCATTGCCTTCGCTACTGCTACACGGATCTCGTCTTCCGGATCCTCAGCCATCTTTAACAGCGCGCCCAGATTCTGTTTCTTGCCAAGCTTCTCGATTTTTTCTGTTAATCTATCAATTTTTGCCATCCGGATCGCCCCTTTCTTTTTAGTTTGTAGTTTCTATTTAGATTATGCACTTCTTTTACATTTTTCGCTAGAGGGTAATTGATAATAAGTTCTAAAGAAAATGTTTCCAAATTGTTAACAACGATTGATAACGCGAAAAAGCCGTGTTTCTGGCGATTAAAAAGTTTTTACAAGCTTTAGAAACCGATTTAGAACGCGAAATCGTACAAAAATGTGAAATTGTAATTTTGCTGTCGTTTTATATTAAAATAGGTTTGTTAAACTAAATCAAGTGTCTGAGAAAGGAGGAAGAATGCGTGAACCGAAGAAGTGCTTTTGCCATCGTATTGGGATGCATTTTGTTCACGTCCTGCCATGTGGCGGACCAGACGGCCCGAAATTCTTCTTCCGTGACCACGACTTCTGAAACGACAGTGGTCACCACTACGACAGAGAGCGGCACTCCGACGCCGACTCCGATCCCGACAGACACACCGACTCCTACGCCTTCGCCGACGCCGACACCTACCGAGATCCTGGTAAGCTTTATCGGAGATACGACGCTGGGCGAGCAGAGTATCCATGCCGGAGAATCCTATTGTTTCACGAATGTGGTGGGTACGAATTATTTCTATCCTTTTTCAAAAGCACTTCCGTATCTGGAGAAGGATGATATGACGCTTTGTAATCTGGAGGGACCGCTTACTACCGCAACGACCAAGCGTCCGGAGCGTGAGATCTACCTTAAAGGCGATCCGCGTTTTGTGGAGGTCCTGACCAACGGCAGTATCGAGTGTGTGAATCTGGCCAACAACCACACCCACGACTACCAGGAAGCGGGATTGACCGAGACCAGAAAGACGCTTGAAGAAGCGGGGATCAAGTGGAGCGATAACACTTCGTTTTCAACGTATGAAGTGAAGGGCGTAAAGATCGGCATGGCCGGCTTTAACTTCACCTATGAGAGAAAACCGTATTACGATGCCATCGATTATCTAAGAGAAGTCGGTTGCGAGATCGTGATCATTTCCTGCCATATCGGCGTGGAGCGTATGTATGAGCCGGAGAATTCGGCGATCGAACTGGCGCATGACATCATTGACTACGGGGCGGACATTTATGTCGGTTCCCATCCGCATCGTCTGCAACCGATCGAATTTTATAATGATAAATACATTATATATAGCGAATCGAACTTCTGCTTCGGAGGACAGCCGTTCCTTAGTGATCCGGATACGGCGATCTTCCAGTGCACATTTACTGTGGATGAGGGCCGTGTGGTCGGATCCCGGATGGAGTGCATCCCGTTTTCCATGAGATCAAGTGATTCCGGAAACGACTATTGCCCGATGCCTTACGAGAAGGGAAGCGAGGGCTATGAGCGTGTTTTCACCAAACTTCACTGGGCTGACGATAATGAATAAGCTGGCTTTTTAAAGCTCTGTAAACAAATTCATGGTGATTCTCCCGAAATTGAAAAATCGATGGTGCAGAACACCATTTTTGTTTTATAATAGGTCTGTTCTTTTCTTTTATAGGGGGTCTATATTTGACGATTCC
Organism: Clostridiales bacterium; assembly: GCA_017615755.1. Classification (GTDB taxonomy): domain Bacteria; phylum Bacillota; class Clostridia; order Saccharofermentanales; family Saccharofermentanaceae; genus Scatonaster. Next base: position 3,597 of record JAFZZM010000046.1, read on the forward strand.
TTCCGGGGAAGAATTCAACATGTTCAAGATGTTGGCAGGAGGGCACAGACATGGCACAAGCAAAGGTCCTGGTCGTAATGGGCAGTGATTCTGATTTCCCCGTAATGGAGGGGTGTTTCAAACTACTTAAGAAATTCGATATTCCTTTTGACGCGAGAGTGTGCTCGGCACACAGAACGCCTGAACTGGCGGCAAAGATCGCGTCTTCCGCGAAAGAAGACGGTTACAGTGTGATCATCGCGGCGGCGGGCCTGGCGGCTCATCTGGCCGGCGTGATTGCGGCGCATACTGTGCTTCCGGTCATTGGTGTTCCGTGTAAGGGCGGCGCACTGCATGGCGTGGATGCTCTTTATGCCGTTGTACAGATGCCGACCGGTATTCCGGTTGCCACCGTTGCCATCGACGGAGGAAGTAATGCAGCGATCTTAGCTGCACAGATGCTGGCGCTCTCGGATGAAGTGCTTTCCGACAAGATTGCCAGATATAAGAGTGAGCTTGCCGATTCGGTAGCTTTACGCGATGCTCGTCTACAAGAAAAAATAGCAAATATGGGAGAGTAACACTATGAGTAGAAAGTTGCAAGAAGAATGCGGAGTTTTCGGCGTTTTCGATACAACGAAGACGAACCCCGACATCTCCAAACTGACGTACTACGGTATTTTCTCGCTTCAGCACAGAGGCCAGGCATCCGCGGGTATCGTCGTCAACCATGACGGGCAGTTCCTCTGCCACAAGGCCCACGGTCTGGTCGCAGATGTTTTCGACGATCTGCATCTGGGAACCCTGACAGGTCATGCGGCGATCGGTCATGTAAGAACACCGGCTCCGAATGAGAGCGGTTACGATGTAGTCCAGCCGATGCAGATCAAGTCCCACTCCGGACAGATCGCGATCTCCATCAACGGCTCGATCCTGAATGCGGAAAAGCTCCGTGAATCCCTTAAGGAGATCGGTGCGATCTTCCAGACTACAGCAGACTTTGAAGTATTGCTTTCCCTGATTGCAAGAAACCGTGTTTCCACCAATTCCCTGGAAGAAGCGATCCAGAAGATGATGAGCGAGCTCAAGGGTGCGTATGCACTGCTCGTAATGAGTGAAGACCGTATCATCGGTGCTCGTGATCCGCTTGGACTCCGTCCGCTCGTACTTGGTAAGAAAGACGGCATGTATATGCTCGCATCCGAGAACTGCGCTTTTGACGCGATCGGCGCGGAAACGATCCGTGACGTTCTGCCGGGCGAGATCATCACTATCAAGGAAGACGGCTATTCTTCCATCTACACGGTTCCGGAAGATTGTGCACACAAGAACGGTAAGCTCTGTATCTTCGAGTTCGTTTATCTGGCACGTCCGGACAGCTTTATCGATGGAACAAGCGTATATGAGTCCCGTGTGAATACAGGTCGTGCTCTGGCTAGAGAGTGCCCTTGTGATGCGGACCTCGTTGTTGCAGCTCCTGACTCCGGTATTGCAGCAGCAATCGGATATGCCCAGGAGAGCGGCATTACTTACGGACAGGCTCTGCTGAAGAACCGTTACGTAGGCCGTACCTTTATCGAAGGTACACAGGCTGCCCGTGAAATGGCGGTAAGACTGAAGTTCTCCGTTCTGAAGACGGCAGTAAAGGGCAAGAAGATCGTAATCATCGACGACTCTGTCGTTCGTGGTACTACGACCAAACATATCATTTCCTTCCTGCGTGAGGAAGGCGCAAAAGAAGTACATCTCCGTGTTGCTTCTCCGCCGGTAAAGTTCCCGTGCTACTACGGTGTTTCTGCTTCAGAGGCAGAGATGCTCCCGGCACGTTCCATGAGTGTAGAAGAGATCCGTGATATGCTTGGTGCCGATTCTCTCGGCTATGTCAGCCTCGAGGGCCTGCGTGCTTCCACCGAGGGTGCACTTTGCGGTCATTGTGCAGCTTGCTTCGATGGTAATTTCCCGGCAGGTGTTCCGGAAGAGAGCGGCGAAGATTCACCGCACCGGATCTGAGGTGTAATGCATGAAGATAGCGGTATTTGTAAGCGGCGGCGGTACGAACCTGCAGGCGATCATTGATAAGATCGCATCCGGCGAGATCAAGAATGTTGAGATCGCTGAGGTCATTGCCAGCAACAATAAGGCGTATGCTATTGAACGAGCGAAAATTGCGGGGATCCCGAGTAAGGTCATTTCCAAGAAGGAACTCGGCGATGCCTATGACGAGGCGACGCTTCAGGAATTGAACAGTCTGGGTGTGGACCTGGTCGTTCTGGCCGGTTTCCTGTCGATGCTCGGACCGAAAACGGTACAGGCGTATGCGAACCGCATTATCAATATCCATCCGGCTTTGATCCCGGCATTCTGCGGCCAGGGTATGTACGGCATCCGTCCGCATGAGGCGGTACTGGCAAAAGGAGTCAAGGTCTCCGGCGCAACGGTGCATTTTGTAAATGAACACTATGACGAGGGACCGATCATCCTGCAGAAGGCAGTAGATGTACTCCCGGATGATACACCTGAGACTCTGCAGAAGAGGATCATGGTGGAGTGTGAACAGGTAATTCTCCCGAAGGCGATCCAGCTCATCGCTGACGGAAAGATCGAGGTAGTTAATAATTTGGTTAGAGTCGTGCAGTAACGGCTCGGAAAGGAAGACATTATGATTAAAAGAGCGATTATCAGTGTATCCGACAAGACAGGCATTGCCGATTTTGCCAGAAAACTCGTAGAGCTGAATGTGGAGATCCTCTCTACAGGCGGAACAGCTAAGCTTCTCGAGAAGGAAGGTATTCCTTGCAAGGAAGTTTCCGAAGTAACAGGTTTCCCGGAGTGCCTTGACGGACGTGTAAAGACACTGCATCCGCTTCTCCATGGTGGTATCCTCGCTATGCGTGGTAACCCGGAACACATGAAGAGAGTAGAAGAACTGGGCATCGGTCTGATCGACATGATCGTTGTTAACCTTTATCCTTTCAAGGCTACTATCCAGAAGCCGGGCGTTGCTTTTGAAGAGTGCGTCGAGAACATCGACATCGGTGGCCCGTCCATGCTGAGAGCTGCTGCGAAGAACCATAAGGACGTAACCGTAATCACAGATCCTGAAGATTATGAGCAGGTCCTCTCCGAGATGAGAGCTACAGGCGATACAACATACGAGACACGTTTCAAGCTCGCTAAGAAGGTATTCGAGCATACAGCAGCTTACGATGCTCTGATCGCCAACTACTTCCTTTCCGTATCTGAAGATAAGACACTGCCGAAGCAGTACACAGTTACTTTCGATAAGGTATCTGAGATGCGTTACGGCGAGAACCCGCACCAGAAGGCAACATTCTTCCAGAACGCTCTGCCGGTCAAGGGTTCCCTCGCAGAAGCCAAGCAGCTCAATGGTAAGGAACTTTCCTACAACAATATTTCCGATACAGACGCTACCATCAACTGCCTCAAGGAATTCGACGAGCCGACAGTTGTTGCTGTTAAGCACGCAAATCCGTGTGGTGTTGGTTCCGCTGACAACATCTACGATGCATGGGTCAAGGCTTATGAGGCTGACTCCGTTTCCATCTTCGGTGGTATCGTAGCTGCAAACCGCGAGATCGATGGTAAGACAGCAGAAGAAATGGCGAAGATCTTCCTCGAAGTTATCGTTGCTCCTTCCTACACACAGGAAGCTCTCGATATCCTCTGCGCAAAGAAGAACCTCCGCGTTCTCGTTCTGCCGGATATCGCTGCTCCGATCCCGGAGGGTGAGTACAACTACAAGCGCGTAAACGGCGGTCTTCTGGTTCAGGATCACGACCGTGGAATCTACGATGAGGCTGAGCTTAAGACAGTTACAAAGACAGAGATCGATCCGGCTCTCAAGGACGATATGCTCTTTGCCATGAAGGTCGTTAAGCACGTAAAGTCCAACGGTATCGTTGTTGTTAAGAATAAGCAGACACTGGGTGTCGGCCCTGGCCAGACAAACCGTGTTGGTGCGGCTAAGATCGCTCTGGATTTTGCAGGTGAGAAGGCTAAGGGCGCGATCCTTGGTTCTGACGCTTTCTTCCCGTTCTCTGACTGCGTAGAGACAGCTCACGAGTACGGCATCACAGCAATCGTTCAGCCGGGCGGATCCATCCGTGACCAGGAGTCCATCGATGCTTGCGATAAGTACGGTATTGCGATGCTCTTCACAGGTGTACGTCATTTCAGACATTAATCTGAGATTATACCCAGTCAATTGCAACCCTGAATGGAATTACATTCCGTTCAGGGTGCTTTTTTATGGGGAAAGAAGCGGGAATGAAGTGGTATAATAGCAATGTTTGAAAAATGGTTTTGGGGGGAAGACTATGGATTATTCAAGTATCAGAAAACAGTATACGAATGAATTGACGAATTTCTACCAGGGAGGAGCTTTTCCACAGAGAGCTTCCGCGGACCTGCGCTTTGCCTTGGATTGTCAGAGAAAGAGGGTCGCAAAGTTCGGCCTGACGATGCAGAAGAAATTCGAAAAGGACGGCGCAGAAAACGAGAAGATATTCGAGCATGTCCAGTATCCGTATACTTATACACTTACGAAAAACAACTGTGATTATGAAACAGACTTTTATAAGAACGGAAAACAGGTGGGCCGTTCGGATATAACGGAAGAGACCCTGTATACGGGAATCCTGGATAAACAGACACAAGGGCAGGAACAGTATACATGTAAAAACTGCGGACATACGGATCTTCTTTCTAAGTTTACTTCTGGCTGTCCGATGTGCGGTACTACATATGAAATGCCACAAGTCTATCCATGTATTTCCGGCTATTACACGAGACCGACAGTAATAAGTAAGAAGCTCTATAAAGGGATGATGAAAGGCGGTTTCTGGTATTTCGGCCTTCTTGGCGCCATTTTCGGTACATTGGCAGGCCTTGCGATTGCTGACGAACAAGGACTCGCAGGCGGACAAGCTTTTGCAATGGTTCTCTTTACGATCTTGGTTTTCGGAGGAGGTCTGCTGCTTTTCGGCTTCGTCTTTTTCCATCTGATGCTGGGACCGCTTCTGGCTGCCAAAAAAGCAACGCAGGTTAGTAAAGAAGTAAAAGAGAACCGTGCAGGTGCGGAGACGAAATCGAGAATGGAAGCGGATCTGAAGAAGTACGATGAAGGTTTTTCTTATGAATACTTTGAAGAAAAAGTGCTTTCACTTCTTCGAGGCATCGTTTTTTCGGAGAATCGAAACGCATTGACGATCTATGACGGTCAGGATCCGCTTCAGTATATGAATAATATCGTAGATGTAGAGTATTGTGGCACGCTCGAATATGTAGGAAGCAGTGTTGTCGATAATGTTCTTCGCGTAAGTGCCAAAGCCTATGTTGTCAGCGCGTGTTATGACAATTCGACCGGGAGAGTAGATTTTAATAAGCAGGTCTATCATATGATCCTTGCAAAAAAGGTGAAGAAAGAAGACTATGGTTTCTCGATCCACGCGGTTAATTGCAAGAAGTGCGCCGGTTCTTTTGACGCGATCCATATCAGCACATGCCCGTACTGCGGCGCGGAGTATTCTCTGATCGAAGATAACTGGGTCGTAAACCAGATCACTTGTGTCAAGACAACTCCGCAATATTTGATTCCGCAGAATACAATCTAAAAGACTTGGTGGTATTTTCCGATGGGTTTGTTATAATGAATTGTCAGGTCCGTGGAGGTGCGTTTCTGCGAACCGGAAGACAAACAAGATACCCGGAGGTAATTCATGAAGGTTTTAGTAGTAGGCGGCGGTGGCCGTGAACATGCAATCTGTTGGAAACTGAAGCAGAGTCCGAGAGTTACGGAGCTTTATTGCGCACCGGGAAACGGTGGTATCGCGGAAATCGCTACATGTGTGCCGATCAAGGCAACAGACGTGGAAGCCATGGTGGAATATGCGAAGAAAGAACAGTTCGATCTCGTATTTGTAGCACCGGACGATCCGCTGGCTCTGGGTATGGTAGATAAGATGGAAGAAGCTGGACTTCGTGCTTTCGGTCCGCATGCAAATGCTGCGATAGTTGAGGCTTCCAAGGCTTTTTCAAAAGAACTGATGAAGAAATACAACATCCCGACGGCGAAGTACCAGACATTCACCAATCAGGACGAGGCACTGGCTTATCTTGAGACTTCGGAAATGCCGATCGTTATCAAGGCGGACGGACTGGCACTGGGTAAGGGCGTTATCATTGCGCAGACTCTCGATGAAGCGAAGAAAGCCGTTATCTCCATGATGAGCGATGGTGTATTCGGTAAATCCGGAAGCACTGTAGTTATTGAAGAATGCATGGTTGGTCCGGAAATGACACTTTTGGCTTTTGCTGACGGAAAGACCGTCATCCCGATGATCACATCCCGTGACCACAAGCGTGCCTATGACCATGACGAAGGCCTCAATACAGGTGGTATGGGTGCCGTTACTCCGGGTGCGGATCTTACAGCAGAAGAAGAGAAGGCAATCTACGATTCCATCGTTGAGCCTACGATCAAAGCACTGGCTGCTGAGGGTCGTCCGTTCAAGGGTATCATCTACTATGGTCTTATGCTGACAAAAGATGGCGCGAAAGTTATTGAGTATAACGCTCGTTTCGGTGACCCGGAATGCCAGGCGATCCTGCCGCGTATGGAAAATGACCTGATGGAACTGGTTGATGCCTGCATCGACGGTACACTGGATCAGGTAGATCTGAAGTGGAAGCCGGGCTGCTCCTGTGTCGTTGTTATGGCCAGTGGCGGATATCCGGAAAAGTACGATAAGGGTTACGAGATCACAGGTATCAATGAATGTGGTCACATCGTATTCCAGGCCGGTACTGCTTTGAAGGATGGAAAACTCGTTACATCCGGTGGCCGCGTACTCTGTGTCTATGCAGACGGTGCGACGATGGATGAGGCGATTGATTCCGCATACGAAGGCGTGAAGAAGATCTCCTTTGAAAAGGCGCATTACAGAACCGATATCGGCCGTACACTGAATTGATCATCCGGGAAAAGAGATACAGACGTTCGTAGGCAAGTGCTTTTACCGCAGAAAGGAGCAGGAGGACGATGTTGAGAAATATAGGCATGTTTCTATTAGGTATTTTCCTTCTGTTCTGCGGAATGGGCATGATTGAAATGGCGATCACGGATCCCGATTTTAATATCGCATCTACAATCTTCGCAATTATTTGCGGCCTTCTTTTTGTGGCCGGTGGTGTTGCGATTGCCGGGACAATAGTAATGGATGGCCGTTCGGTAAAGAAGAAGAAAAAAAAGACAGATGTGGTCGCGGATATCGCAGAAGAACTGAAGAGTACGGTCTGCCCCGGATATTATAAGATCCTGGAAGATAAGAATGATACGGAGAGACTGCTCCATTATTTCAGAGAGGATTATGCCTCTTTCTTCGATCAGGACGGGATTGCGGAGAATGCTGCGATTGTGAAGGAAGCGACGCAGGTATACTGGCATATCCTTTATCTGCAGAAGAATCGTCTGGATCAGAAAGGGATCCGTCTGAAGTTTACTTCTGATCGTTTCAGCTATGGAGACGTTGCTGCTATCAGGAAAAAGTCTTATTTTGATAAAAAATATAAAGTGACGGATGTCTCGGAAACTATTGAAGCGAAGACGGAATTCCTGGATGGACAGGGGAAAAGGCTGCACCGGAGAAAGAATCTTCAGACTGCCTGTTATCAGATCCTTTCGGCTGAATATGTCAGTGCGAAGAAGGTGATCTGTCCGAATTGCGGTAAGGATGCTACTAGAGAGGACCTGATCGACGGGTGCGATTACTGCGGAACGAAGTTTACGGTCGAGGATCTCAATAACCGCGTTTCGGAGTTTAGTTTTCGGAAAGACTATGATGTCGAGTACAGCAAATACAAGGAGAAGCGTAAGACCTATATTCCAAGAGTAGCTTTGATTTCCGGTATCCCGGCATTTCTTTTCTGCCTGATCAACGTGATCCGCATTTTCGCTGATATGGAAGGTCCATATACACTAAGAGTCGCAGGTGCTATGTTTGCGATTGCTTTTCCAACGGCGTCGTTTGTTTTCATTGCGGTATATGCATTTATCATATTTGTTTTTCCACTCCTGCAGGGTGTGGCCTCATTCTCGTACATGAGCAAGAGAATGATCAGTAAGATGAAAAATATTCAGGAAGCCAATATGGAAGTGGCGAAAAACATTCAGAAGACAGATCCGCTCTTTTCTCTTGATGCTTTTTATTCCAGCCTGCACAACAAGTTGTCTGCCATTCATTTTGCTTCGGGACCCGCGGAGGCATCGGCCTTTGTTGAAGGGGCAAATTCAGAGGCACAGGTGGCAGCTGTGATGCCATCCTATCAGGATCTCATTGATCTGCAGGTCGAAGAGATCCATTTGGATGGATATAGTGTCGGGGAGTATACGCAGGAAATGAATGTTACGGTAAAACTCAGTTTGCTTTCCGAGAAGAAAGGTTCGGTTTCCAGGAAGAAAGAAAAGTTGAAGATGACACTGGTCAAAGACAGTAATTGTAAATCTCAGACAGTATGTGCCCCATCTTTTACCAACTGTAAGCAGTGCGGTTCGCCGATGTCGCTTCTGGCGGGTCGTGTCTGTTCCTACTGCGGACATGCCCGTAGACTCGCAGAATATGACTGGGCCATCCGTTCTTATAAGAAAGTAGTATAATAAATGGAAGTGAGCAAGAATCGGAAGGAGACAGAGACTTGAAGATAGGTATCTATGGCGGAGCATTTGATCCGTTTCACAACGGACATCTTTCCATGATCCGTGGCGCTATTGCCAGTAAGAAAGTGGACAAGGTGATCGTGATCCCGACCGGCATGCCGTGTTTTAAACCGGCCAGAAAAGTTACTCTTTCTCCTTATCGTTTCTATATGGTGAAAGCGGCACTGAAGGATGAGCCGAAGTGCGAGATCTGTGATATCGAGCAGGTTTTCGGCGAACCCAGTTATACCGCTAAAACACTTGAAAATCTCCGCAAGCAGAAGATCGTTTCCGATAAAGACGAACTGTTCCTGATGTGCGGTTCGGATATCCTTTTCGAATTTGAATCCTGGTACCATCCCGAGGAGATCGTAAAGCAGGCCAGACTTCTTTGCGCCCTTCGTCCCGGTATTGACGAGGGACAGGCCCGTAACGAAGCACTCCATCTGGAAGAAAAGTTCGATACCAAGATCAAGTTCTTCAAGATCGAGGGCGTAGATGTTGCGTCTAGTGTCTTGCGCAAACAAAGTGTTTTTGACGAAGACGTGCCCGACATCGTTGCGGAGTTTATCAAGACACATGGTCTCTACTGTGAGGATTCGCCACTGATGCATGTTTCCGATGAGATGTATAAGACACTTATGAAGCATTGCTTCACGCTTTTCCATGAGATGAGCGGAAAAAGACTTCTGCATAGCATGAATGTCTGTGTTCTGGCGACAAGATATGCCATCCGTTTTGGAGCGGATCCGGATAAGTGTGCACTTGCCGCTCTGCTTCACGATTGTGCAAAAGAACTTCCCGAGGACTATCAGATCGAGCTTTCCGCGAAGATCATCCACGGATATATTCCGGGAAAACAGATCCTGCATTCGCCGGCCGGTGCGGTCTATGCGAAGGAACATTACGGAGTCGAGGATCAGGAGGTACTCGACGCGATCCAGTATCATACGATCGGGCGCGAGGTCATGACGGAGACGGACAAGATCGTCTATCTGGCAGACAAGGTCGAGCCGGCTAGAGACTACGATGATCTGACGTTGATCAGAAAGTACGCGGAGACAGATCTGGATGCAGCCCTGATCGAGTGCTACTGCGCGATCAAGGAAAGCTTCGCACAGAAGGGCATGCAGATCCATGACGACACGAAGAAATCACTTGCATACCTGCTTGCGAACCGGACACAGTGAAGTTGTGATTTGAAAGTAAAAAAGGATTTTTAGCTTTTCGGGAAAAGTGCTTTGAGCGCGCAAGAATTTGTGTATAATAGGAATTAACAATAGAGCCGCAGGGAATTGTGGCGTGGAGTATGGAGGATATACATGGAGATACAGGAACTGGCAAATACGATCGTTTCGATTCTGGAGAACAAGAAGGGCGTAGACATTGAGTTGATCCCGGTAGCCGAGAAGACGGTACTGGCAGACTATTTTGTCATCTGCTCGGGTACATCCTCCACGCACATCAAGGCTCTGGCCGATGAGGTCGAGTACATGATGAAGCGTGATCATGATATCGTTCCGGATCATATCGAAGGTCGCGAGTCAGCCCGCTGGATCCTTCTGGACTATAAGGACGTAGTCGTACATATCTTCCATCCTGAAGAGAGACAGAACTACAGTCTGGAGAAACTCTGGGAGATGAAGAAACCGGCAGAGTAAGCTTAGGAGGACCGATGGACCGATCGTTAGGAAAAACAAAGGTATTACTTATTTCATTTTTCTTCATCTGGTTTGCGGTCATACTGGTCTGTCTTTTCCATTTATATAAGGCGGAGAAATATTCGATGGGGTATGGTGCTTCTCCTGCAATTACCGTTACCGATGAGCAGGTGAGAATTCTGTTTATTCCGGGAAGCGGATCAATCAGTTTTAAGCCGGAACAGGGTGTGTTGCCTGATGTACAAGAACAGAGAATTCCGTTTAGCACGAATCTATACAAAGTCAAAGATGGTTTTCTTTACTACTCGTACGCACACGAAAGTAGCGTTGATCTAAAAGCGACACACATTACGCATATTCAGAATGAAGTCAAAACCGAATTGACACAAGATGAGATCTGCGCTTTCCTGCTTCTCTATAAAGGCGCTGTTCCGCCAAATACTCAGATCGAACACGACAAAGGAAGATATATTCTTTCCGGTGAATACGAAGGACAAATCGTGCCCGAAGAACCTGCGAAAATACCTCTCGAATCCACAGACTATCAGGAAGTCCGTAACAAGGTGGCAAAAGAGGAGAGACCGATCCTGATTCATTACATGCTTATCTGTCTTGGCATTTTCGGTTTGTTCACGATTCCATTGATTGTGCTTGCCTGGTGTGAAAAATACCTTGCTCTGATAATCTGCGGAATCCTTTTTATCATCCTGATTCTTTTCGCCTGCTACCAATACTGCGATATTTCTTACGGAGTCATCGGTGTAAACTGGCATGACAACTTCGGTCTATAAAACCAAGGAACGTTAGCGAATAGTTTTATTCTACCTTGTTTACAGATCATTCAGCCACAGAGAAGCGGAGGCATCGCTCGGCATACGCCAGTCTCCTCTCGGAGATAGAGATACGGAACCTACTTTCGGACCGTCCGGAAGACAACTCCGCTTGAACTGTGCATTGAAGAAACGCCGGAAGAAATTCTTCCCGGCTCCGCGGATCTCTTCCTCGGATAATTCAGGATATGCGGACAATGCATAGGCTGCCGTTCGTGCGGGTTCAAATCCATAACGAAGAGTGTAGAAGAGGAAGAAATCGTTCAGATCATATTTGCCGATTTTTTCTTCCGTCTTCTGGGCGATCTGACCGTTCTTATTCGGAGTAAGTTCGGGGGAGATCGGCGTGCCGCAGATCGAGAGAAGGACATCTTTTAAGTTTTCGTTTTCACAGGTATCTGCATAGCATCGGCAGATGAACTTAACCAGTGTTTTAGGTACGGAACTGTTTACGGCATACATGGACATGTGATCGCCATTATAGGTGCACCACCCAAGTGCCAGTTCAGAAAGATCGCCGGTACCGACAACAAGACCCTGCTTCATATTGGCGGCATCCATCAAGAGATAGGTACGCATCCTTGCCTGGGCGTTCTCGTAAGTTATGTCACCGTCGCCTTCATATACTTTCGCGTGACCGAGCTGAGCAAGGTGGAGCTCCACACTTTCACGGATCGGGATCTCATGGGATTCGTCTGCGAGAAGGGACAGTAGTGCTTTTGCATTATTGTAGGTCAACGAAGTGGTGTTACCTTCATTTGGAAGAGTATATCCGATGATACGGATCTCCGGAACAAGCTTCTTTGCTTCTGCGCAGACAAGTAGTGCCAGAGTGGAATCCAAACCGCCGGACACCCCGATTACGAGATTGTGGATCCCGGTTGCGCGGGCGCGGGTAGCAAGCCCACTTGATTGGATCTGCAGGATCCTGCGGCATCGTTTCTCGCGTGTTTCATCATCTTTTGGGACAAAAGGATTCCGGGCAATAGGGTAGTGGTTCTCTCTGAGAATCTCAGCCAGCTCGTCGATGCGGACATCGTTCTTCGCGACGGTCTGGATTTTCACAGAAACTCTACGGTATGCATCTCCTTTTACACTCTCAAATGTGTTTTGGCGTAGCCGGTCGTGCATGATGACTTCCAGATCGATGAGTGCGGTTGTTGTGTTAGGATATTCGGGGAATACTGATTCGCTTAATATGCTTCCGTTTTGTGCGAGGATCGCATGACCGGAGAATACCAGATCGGTAGTACTTTCGTGTGTTCCTGCTGAAGCATATATGTAAGCGCAGTAACACGAACCGCTTTGCTGCCGTACGAGTTGCGAGCGGTATTCTTCCTTGCCGATCAGTTCGTCTGATGCAGAAAGATTAGCAATGATATTCGCGCCGGCAAGCGTGGCGTGTGTGCTCGGCTTGTCAGGTACCCATAGGTCTTCGCAGAGTTCAACGCCGAGAACAGCCCCGGTCTCCTCGTCTTCGGCAAGAATATCCATACCGAAGGGGACTTCCTCGTTTCCTATCCGTATCGTTCGTCCATGAAGTCCGATGCCGGAAGCAAACCAGCGGCACTCATAGAATTCACTATAATTCGGGAGAAAAGCTTTGGGGATAAGTGCTTTTACATTTCCCTGTGATAAAATGGCGGCGCAGTTATAAAGACTGTTCTCAAAACGAATCGGAACGCCGACGATCACGATCTGGTTTCTGCCATCGGTCGCTTCGGCAATCTGACAAAGTGCATCCAGCGTTTGCTTAAGAAGAAGATCGCTTTGGAAAAGATCCGCACAGGTATATCCTGTCACGGACAATTCCGGGAAGACGAGAACACCGCTGCTTCGGAGTTTCTCGATCTCTTTCAGGATCTGTTTCGTGTTATAGGCAATATCGCCCACTTTCAAATCTGGTATGACCGCCGCGACCTGGATAAGGTGATTTTTCATGGAGACACCGGTCCTTTCTCCTCGGAAAAATAAAAAGGCAAAGGAATCTGCTTTAGACTCCTTTGCCTTCCATAGGATTATATCATGTTTCACGCGGAAGCGTACTATGTGATTTTCGACTATTTATATAAAAATCTTGTATAATAGTGCATGGGGGAAAAATATGGACGTTATGAAGCAGGGGAGAGAACCTGCGTATCGTGAACGCAATATAGGAGGTTGAAAGATGAAGAAAGCAGTTGCTCTGTTTTTGTGTGGTGCGGTCCTGTCGTCATTGATCCTTGCCGGCTGCACGGAGAAGAAAGAGACAGAAACAAGTCAAACCACATTACAGACGGAGAATACAAGTAAGGTAGAAACACAGACCGAGACGACGGAGAGTTCCTCGAAGCCTGTATATGATAACAAACGCTTGGATGCGGATAAACTCCAGAAAGTCATAGAGCTTTATAAAGAGAAAGAGCCGAACGCAGAGCATTATACCCCGGTCTATGAGGACGGCATCCCGGGATACGGTTCGTATATCTATTTATCCGATGAGAATAGTTTTCGTTTCGATTATTCGTCGATTAATGGTCAGTCTGTCTGTCTTATATTTGACACGATAGGCGAAATGGCATATTTCGATTTTAGAATGAATTATGGAGATAACACGTATTGGACATATGGTGTTAATGTACCTGTAGGGGTATCCCAGCTTGAATCCTTTATCGATTCGTGGCTGGAAGGAGATTTGTCTGAGTTTACACTTGATGATTCTGCTCTGGCTGAGAATAAGGATAACATTTTAAAAGATATTCCGATCCTGTATGCCAGATTGGCCAAGGTGGCGGATAACGCATTTCCGGAATTGGGTTTCGGACTGGATGAACTCGGTGTTGATTTTGGTACAAAATATACTTCCATTGATCCGACTCAACTGACGAGTACGGAATTTGAAATTACGAATGAGCATAAATTTGCAAACGGTGTTTGCAGTGACTGCGGTATGGTGTGGACACAATACTTCTTCGATGTGCTTGGTAAGTACCCACAAGATACGGAAGACTATCGTGTTTTGTATGAGCAGAAATCCAAATCTCTCTTGCGTGCCGAGGATGAACTTCGATGCAGTGCAAATGGTGCTGATTCCGCTGAATTGATTTATTTCTCTAATCGAGAAGAAACATTAGAAGAATGCAAAGTAAATATTGTGAATTCGAATGGCAAGCCGGATTGCAGCATAATCTATACACTTGATGAGAAAATGGTCTCGCTTGGTGAAGGTGTGATCACATACAAATACCAGTATTATCTGTCGATTTCTGCAAAACCCGGCGAGTACGATAAGGTATTCGAATCCAGGGAAGCTTTGGCTGAAAACTGTGATGTGTTTCTGTTTATCAGAAACGACAATGGAGTTGGAACAGATGCGTATTCATCGAAGAGTGATGAAGAGATCAAGAAGATCCTAGATGCGGATGGCTGCGAGTTCTTTACGAAAGATGAGTTCCTGAATATGTTCATGGAACGCCACAACGCTTTCTTTGAGAGTATTGACAAGGGCATGGTCTGGATCGATACAACTCTTGCTGATGCAGGTATCAACTGGAAGTAAGAGGAAAGAAACATCATGATCAATACGTCAAAAGTGCTTTGATGGATATCCTATAATATATAGAGTAGGGAAAAGGCCGCCTCGGTTGGGGCGGTTTTTTGCGTGGGCGCTTTTTGTGGCCATTTAAGAAAGAATTAAGGATTTGGTAAGGTTCATTTCAAGCATTTTGGCTTAAAGAGAGATAGACTAATATTGTCGGAAGTTTGATGAAATGCAGTGTTCAAAGGCTTTTGAAGGAATTTTGAAAAATCGTGCAATATTGTATTGACACGCAATATTATACGCCGTATAATATAGCCAACGATACAATATGAAAGGAGAAATAGTATGTTATTTCAATTAGGTTCTTCCTTATTGGATGCTTGCGTACTGGCAGTCCTGACCAAAGGTGATGCGTATGGGTATACACTGACGCAGCAGGTTAAGACGGTACTGGATATTTCAGAGTCGACACTGTATCCGGTCCTGCGCAGACTCCAGAAAGACTTTGCACTGGAAACTTACGACGAACCATATCAGGGTCGTAACCGAAGATATTACCGAATCACTGATCGAGGGCGAGAGCTTTATCAGTATTACTTAGAAGAATGGAACAAATACAAGGATTCCGTTGATTCATTATTAGGAGGGGCAGATAAATGAATAAGGAAACATATTTACAGGATTTGAGAAAAGCACTGAAGATCCTGCCACAGTATGACCGTGATGAAGCGGTTGAGTTCTATGAAGAGTACTTCGATGAAGCAGGAGTAGAGAATGAGGCAAAGGTAATCGAGGAATTAGGTGAGCCAAAGGCCTTAGCCAAGAAGATTCTCGTCGACGTTGTTGATAAGAAGTACGAGCAGATCACAGGAAATCAGAGCTCTATCAAAGCTTTGAATAACACAGAGAATACAATTACCGAGATCGAAACCATCCCGAACCCGGGAGCTCAGGTCACACCGGTCGTACCGGTTGCAGGTTATGAGACAGGCGCGGCGCAGCCGCAGATGGGTCAGGGCTTCCAGCAGGCACCGGTTCAGCCGCAGGCAAAGGAAGAAAGAGAAGAAGAGAAGACATCTTCTCTCAAGACACTTTGGATCGTTCTTGCAGCGATCTTCGCGCTTCCGCTTTCTCCGTTCGTATTCGCACTTTTCATCGTGGTATGTGTCCTGATCATGGTGCTTTACATCGTACTGGTCACATTCATCATTACGACAGTTTCGTTCATTTTCATTGGCGCAGTCACAGCAATTGTCGGTGTAGCCGCTCTCTTCCTCAATCCGATCGTTGGCATGTGCGTACTGGGTACAGGTTTGGCACTCTTTGGTCTGGGCATCTTCGGAACGATTGGAACCATAGCGCTTTTCCGTGTGACTTCCAGAGGACTTTCTCATCTCTTTGGCCGCATCGTGCATAAGAAGAACAGAAAGAATAAAGCGAAGCTGGCAACGGCATAAAGAAATACGAAAAAAACACAACGCGTGCACCACATTAAAAACACAAAACCGCACGCATCCTTAGGAGGCAAATACTATGAAAACATTTACTAAAGTAGCTTTGATCACAGCGGGAATCACACTTTCTGCAGGTATCGCTCTTACTACGATCGGCATGATCGCCAACCATGGCAAGCCGATGTCCGTGTACTTTGATGACGGTCTTAAGGTCAGTGACGAAGTAAAGTGCGTCGAAAAGCCGAAGAC
>JAFZZM010000004.1 GCA_017615755.1 Clostridiales bacterium
AGATGTGGCTCATCTCTTTTTGGAATTTACACCATTATACGGACATAACTGACAAATAGGTCAAATGTCTGAAAGTGTGTCTAAAACAGGGGGTGATTCAGACGCAGATTCAGACA
Organism: Clostridiales bacterium; assembly: GCA_017615755.1. Classification (GTDB taxonomy): domain Bacteria; phylum Bacillota; class Clostridia; order Saccharofermentanales; family Saccharofermentanaceae; genus Scatonaster. The sequence continues at coordinate 117 of JAFZZM010000004.1, forward strand.
AACAGGCCAAATGTCTGAAAGTGTGTCTAAAATAGGGTGCAATTCAGACGCAGATTCAGACAAATAGGCCAAATGTCTGAAAGTGTGTCTAAAATAGGGTGCAATTCAGACGCAGATTCAGACATCTGTCTTAGTTTTAGAAATGACCGATTTTACATCTTTCTTTTTACTCCGGAAGGTGCTATATTTTTCTCATACTCATGTTTCTGATTATGTGATATGAAATGATATTTCGAGTAAATCTAACATAACGGAGGTATGAGATATGATCTCATCGCGCATTCTTCAGGCGGCGCAAGATTTACGGAGAATAGCTCTTTCTTTGGTTGAGGAGCAGCTTCGTCAGAGTCCCCACATCACATTTGGTAAGCATGTAAGAAAAGGACAAGAAGTGGAAGTGGTCCGCTATCGAACTTCCAGAAATGGAAAGATAGTATTTAGCGAGTTTTCCCTATCCTCCAAGTCCGGCAAGAAGTGCGTCCCAATCGCGCGTAAGGTCGCTATGTTGCGAAAAGCACTTCTCGAGTTGAAGAAATCCGATTCTTCTTGTTGTTCGGGCGCTCCAACTGAGCTGCCGGGATCCCCGAATCCGCAGGGTGACGTCATTTTCCCGGAGCCTGCCAAGCCCGCGCAAAAGTTCACTTATGAAGAATGGTGTGCGCTGGTGGAAAACAACGACAAGAGTATCACGAAAGGATACAGGCACGGTAGCCGGATCTTCCGATCGAAGTCGGAGGTCCTGATCGCGCAGCTTCTGGAGTCCCTTGGCCTGGAGTACAAGTACGAGCCGCTCATGGTGATCAACGGCAAGGAGCGCTGGCCGGATTTCGCGGTGTATTGCCCGGAGACGAACCGCTTCTTCCTGATCGAGCACCTTGGCATGATGGACAAGACCAACTATCGCATCGAGAATGCGGAGAAGATCCTGGATTATGAAACCGCGGGATTCCGCACCGATATCGACATCATCTACTCCATGGAATTCGGTCCCGGCAGTTTCAGCATCGACGCAGTCTACGGAAAACTCCTCGGGCTCGTCCTGGTGCAGTCACGTCTCGGCGAGACCTACCCGCAGGGCCTGGCCGGCTAGCCCGCGCGATCTACACCGAACCTTTGCTGCTGCCCTGGCCGGCTAGCCCACGCGATCTGCACCGAACCTTTGCTGCTGCCCTGGCCGGCTAGCCCGCGCGCCCCGGTACGACTTCCTGCCGAACCCTTTCCCGCTTGCGCCGCCGCCTGCTTTCGCAAAAGCACTTGCGATTTGCTTTTCTTTGTTTCATAGCGTACAATACACCTTTAGACGCGCGGGGGCGAAGATGCATTCCGCGCCGACCGCGAAAAGGGCGCGAAAACGCCCGGGACGCGAAGCTCTGAACACAAGCAAATGTTTAATTGAGGTGAAAAATATGGGTTCTTGCGATTCTTGTAAATCCAAAGATTCATGCCCGTCTGCTTCTGAAGGCGGTTCCTGCGGTTCTTCCGAACAGGAGTCCTTTATCGCTCCTCTTCACGAGAAGTCCAGCGTTAAAAAGGTAATCGGCGTCTGCAGCGGTAAGGGCGGCGTAGGTAAGTCCTTCGTAACCAGCGTTCTGGCATCGAGACTGGCCAGAGACGGCTACCGCGTAGGTATCCTGGACGCAGACGTTACAGGTCCTTCCATTCCGAAAGCATTTGGCCTGAAGGGTCAGCTGAAGGGCGATGAGAACGGCATTCTGCCGATGATCTCCCACTCCGGCATCCAGATCGTATCTGTAAACCTGGTAATGGAAAACGAAGAAGCACCGGTAGTATGGCGTGGTCCGGTTATTTCCGGCGTAGTTAAGCAGTTCTGGTCCGACGTGATCTGGGACAACATCGATGTTATGCTCATCGATATGCCACCGGGAACAGGCGACGTACCGCTCACAGTATTCCAGTCGATCCCGCTCGACGGTATCTTCCTGGTATCCACACCGCAAGACCTCGTTTCCATGATCGTAAACAAGGCCCGCAACATGGCGCTCCTCATGAAGGTCAAGGTATTCGGCTTTGTCGAGAACATGAGCTACACAGTATGCAAGCACTGCGGCGAGAAGACCCCGCTCTTCGGTGAAGAAGGTAAGGTCGGTAAGGCTGCAAAAGAACTTGGCGTGCCGCTTCTGGATAAGCTTCCGCTGGATCCGGATATCACGGCGCTGGTAGACGAAGGCCACATCGAAAAAGTTCCTTCCGACATCCTGTCCGGAACAGTTGAGTTTGTCGAGAAGATGCTCGGCGACTAACAGGGCGGAGAAGATGCGAGGCATTTTGAAAAACCGAATGAAAAGCTTGGCATGCCTGATCCTTGCGATCAGCATGTCGGGCTTTTTTTGCGCGTGCGGCAAGAACAAAGAGAAGAACGGCGACCTGGGCGATTACAAGAAATACCTCGGCGACTACTACTATGACTGCTCGATCAGCGCCATGGTCTTCGAAACGCCGGAAGGCGAAGAAATGCCGGGAGTGCTTTACAGACAGGTCACGGATCTCGACGCGCTCGTCAAAAACTGCCCAATCCCGGTCTGCTACCTTTTTTATTCCGGCATGCACGCCGACGTCTTCGGTCTTTTCGCCAGCATCGAGGAGCTGGTGGAGCAGTACCACGACAAGGTCCTGATCGTTACCATCGACGGAATGGCGGAAAAAGAAATCGCGGCGGCGTACAAGATCGAAGCCATGCCGGAAGCGATCATCATCAAGAACGGCGCACAGGTAGCCCGTTTTGAAGGCAAAGACCGCGGCGAGTGGACGGCTTCGGAGCTCGCTTCCTGGATACTGCAACAGGCTAAGTAACAAGCCGGGTAGTGACCTGCGGGACAGAAACCCCGCGATCCATACGACCGGATGCCTGGTGCCCGATGCGGGAAAATCGTGTGATATAATGAAATCGCGTGTAACCCAGATAGAAAAGGCGGAAGAAAGTATGCAATACGAATACGCAAACGGAATCGGACAAGACAGTCATCGTTTCCTGCAGCCTTGTGAAAAGAACTTGAAAAAAGCCGACGCGTGGCCGAAACAGTTGATCCTCGGCGGAGTGCTTTTTGAGGACGAAACGCCGCTTGTGGCCAACAGCGATGGCGACGTGGTCCTGCATGCCTTGACCAACGCGATCTCCGGCGTGTCCGGCGTCAACATTCTCGGCGTGATCGCCGACAATATGTGCAAGCAGGGCATCAAGAACAGCGATGCGTACCTGGAAAAATCACTTTCATTTGCGAAGGAGAAGGGCTGGGAGCTGACGCACATCTCCATCAGCATCGAGGCGCTGAAGCCGAAGATGGCGGCCAAGATCGGTCCCATGAAGATGCGGATCGGCGAGCTGACAGGACTTGATCCGGAACGGATCGGCATTACCGCGACTTCCGGCGAGAAACTTTCCCGTTTCGGCGAAGGCGAGGGCATCATGGTATTCTGCTCCGTCACCATGCGCCGCCCGGAAACGGAACTCTGATCAAGATAAGAAATACTCTGCAATCACGGCATCCTCGGGTGTCGTGATTTTTATATTCCGGTAAGACCCGGGGATGACGTGAACGGCGATCCCGAGCGATTCGGCCAGCGCCGTATCGTCTGTGGCCTGAAGCCCGATCGCGGCAGCTCTTTCGGAGACATTCTGAAGCACGGAGTACTTGAAGACCTGCGGTGTCTGGACTTCGTAAAGAAGCGCGCGGTCAAGTGTGCGGTCCACGAGCGGGGCGTCCGTGCCGACAATGGGGGAGCTTTCTTCGCCACTGACTTCGGCGGGAACGATGCTCTTGATAGTGTTTTTGCATGGTGTGCCGGTGACGCAGACGTCGTAGGCGACGCCGCCCAGGAAGCACTTCTCGAGGGTGTCTTCGTCGATGAGGCAGCGGGCGCCGTCATGGATGAAAACGATGTCGATCTCGATCGGCGGGCGGGCAAGTTCAGAAAGAGCGCGAATGCCGCAGGCAACGGAGTCCTGACGGGTCTCGCCGCCGGGGATGATCTTTTCTACGAAATCACATTTGTATTCTTTGCAGAGCGCAAAGACGCGCTCGATGTTTTCCGGACCGGTGACGACAATCGCGTGCACCTTCTTACGGAAAGTTTCCTGAAACTTCGAAAAAGCCAGAAGCGTGCGGGCGAGGACCGGGATCCCGGCGATCTCCAGGAACTGCTTGCTGTCGGAAAGGCCCATACGTGTTCCGAGGCCTGCGGCCGGGATGATCACGTAGAGATCCTGCTGAAGGATGACCGGTGTATAAGGCATGGTGATCGGTGACATAGGAAATCCTCCTTATGAGAAAAGAATGTCGATGACCTCGGAAAGACGGTCAACGTAGATGTATTCGATCTTGACGGGCAGACGCTCGGCCGCACTCTTTGAGGCGCCGGGCAGCACACAGGCGGAGAAGCCGAGACGGGCAGCATCGGAGATGCGCTTTTCGAGGTCACTGACCGGACGCAGTTCGCCGGTGAGACCGACTTCGCCGAGGACCAGCGTGTTCTCGCGAAGGGGCTTGCCTGAGAAAGAAGAGTAGACCGCGCACAGGATCGCGAGGTCGCAGGCGGTCTCGTCGATACGCATGCCGCCGACAACATTAATGTAAGCGTCCATGTTGGCAATGCCCACGCGGCACTTGCTCTCGAGCACGGCCAGGAGCATGGAGACACGGTTGCGGTCGAGGCCCTGGGTCATACGCTGCGGATTCGAATACGCGGTGGGCGACATCAGAGCCTGGATCTCCAGAAGGATCGCACGCGTGCCCTCTACGACCGCAGTGATCACGGAGCCGGGCGCCATATGCGGACGTCCGGAAAGAAGCAGGGCAGAGGCATTTTCCACACAACGGAGTCCTTCCTGTGTCATCTCGAAGAATGCCATCTCGCCGGTCGCACCGAAACGGTTCTTAGTCGCGCGCAGCATGCGGAGGGAAGACGAGCCGTCACCCTCGAAGTAAAGCACGGTGTCGACCATGTGCTCGATGATGCGCGGGCCCGCGATGGCGCCGTCCTTGGTGACATGACCGACCAGTACGATCGGTACGTTCAGGGATTTGGCCAGGCGCAGAAGGCCGGCGGTCACTTCACGTGTCTGAGTTACGGAACCCGGTGCGGAAGCGATCTCTTCGCTGTATAAAGTCTGAATGGAATCGATGATGCAAAGTCCGGGCTTTCTTTCCGTGATCAGGTCGGAGATGTGCTCGAACGAAGTCTGCGAACAAAGCGAGATGGATTCGCGCGAAATGCCGAGACGGTCGGCACGCATGCGGATCTGCGACTTGGATTCCTCGCCGGAAACATAAAGGATCTCGCCGGACACGTTTGCAGCGCCCGAAACCTGCATGAGCAGCGTGGATTTACCGATGCCCGGGTCACCGCCGACCAAAGTCAGGGATCCTTCTACAAAACCGCCGCCAAGGATGCGGTCGAGTTCGGTGATACCGGAAGAAAAGCGGGGCTCTTCCTCTTTAGAAACTTCAGAAAGCTTGGATGTGCCGCGCTCGGCGATCCAGCCGGCCTTCAGGGACGGCTTGGCGGATTCGGGCATCGTTCTTTCCTCTTTCACCTCGTCAAACGTGTTGTACTGCTGACAGGACGGGCACTTTCCCATCCAGCCGGAAGTCTCGTAACCGCAGTTTCTGCAGACGAAAGTTGCTTTTTTCTTGGCCATATTTTCTCCTCCGTGGGCGCTTCTTCTTTGACCGAAGCACCCGCTTCGCTTGTTCTCGATACTCCTAATGATAACATCTTACTATTCCTTTTTTAAGCGAAATTGAGTAAAATACTTAAGATCGTTTGTGCATGGGATTTTGCGCAGGAAATGCGAGGAATAGGAATGGCTGAAGAGACGAAGAACACGCTTGACGAGAATATTACCCCGAGCGAGGACACCGCGGTTAACGAGAATATTACCCCGAGCGAAGACAGCAAGATTGAAGAGAACATCACACTTTACGAGAAGCTCCTGAAGAAGCAGGAAGCTTCCCCGGAAAAAGAAGCCATTTGCATCGATAAAGAATACTTTGCCTATACCGACGCCGTGTCGGAAGTCGACATTCTGGCGGCTGCTTTTGAAGAGTGCAATGTGACAGCAGGAACATTGATCACGCTTTGCATGCCGGATAACGCCCAGAAACTTTTCTGCGTATACGCACTCAATAAGATCGGAGCCATCGCCTACCTGGCCGAGCCGGGAATGAAGGCGGAGGAGCTTTCCGACCTGATGAAAAAAACAGGAAGCGAATGCCTCGTCATGATGGATTCCATGCTCCCGGATTACCGCGAAATGCTGACGGAGATGGATCCCGGCATGGTCGTGGTCTGCAGCAAGGCGGACTATTTTTCCTTTGCCAAGCGCAAGATCCGCAGGATCGTGGCAAAAGAATCCGCTACGGATTGCCCGAAAGATGCTTTCTATACGACATACAAGCAGATGCGCCGGTTCGGAAAAGAGATCCTGACCGGAAAGCTCGACGACACATACGACTGGCCAAGTGCTTTTGAAGAAGTCGCGCCGGAACCGGAAAAAGAAGAGTTCGTGCCGAAGGTGAAGCCGGAGGACACGGCTGTGGTATTTTCCGTGAAAGACAAGGACGGCAAGGAGGAAGAAGTGACCGTTCCTTCGAACGACGAGGCACGCCTTCCCGAGTTTCTTCAGACCTTGATCCGTAAAGAGCAGGTGGACGATGTCAAATAAGCACGTTCTTCACGTAATGAAAAATGAATGGGCGAAGACGATGAAAACCAAGTCGCAGCTCCTTCTTTTGCTCCTGACGCCGCTGATCACGGTGATGTTTATCTCGTGGGGCCTGGATTACGTGATCTCGCAGACCTCGACATATGAGGCGGCCGTGTTTTTTCAGAATGAAGAACAGATGAGGGTGGCAGACGTGGTTCTCAAGGACTATCCGTCTTTTGCCGGATTTGTCGGCGGGGATCCGAAGACCGATGTCACGGAGGGCAAGATAGACTGCGCCCTCGTGGTGGACGATCAGATGATCCATGTGTATTACGACTCGGAACTTCTGTCTTCCTCGACGTGCCTGAAGGATGCGAGCGATGTGGCGGATGCCCTGTGTTTCGCCTTTGAGGGGACCGAGGTCTATAACGATATGAAGGATTTCATGCCGACGCGGCAGATGATCGACCTGTCTTCCAAGGAGGACATCCTCGAAACGTTCCTGGACCGCATGACCGGCCTGATCGGTATGCTGATCTTCCTGACCATGGCCAGCAATGCACTTTCGCTTTCCGCGAATTCCGTTACAGGCGAAAAAGAACGCCACACCTTCGATACGATGGTGCTTTGTCCTGCGTCGCTTCGTAAGATCCTTCTGGGAAAAACACTCGTCCTGATGGTGGAGATCTTCTTGTCCGGTCTGGTGGGTATTCTGACGGGGATCCTTGCGTTTGCGATCTGGAGCCACGATCAGTTCAGCACGATCTGCGAACTGGCCGGAAAAAACCTGGCCTGGCTTCCGCTTATCATACTGCTTCTGTTGTCGGCGACGCTCGTGACTACAGCGGTATTTATGACGATCGCCTCGGCCTTTTCCCAGACGAAGAAGGCCTCACTCTTCAGCTCGGCCGGCATGGTGCTGATCTCGGTCAGTTCCATGATCCCGACTTTTACGAAAAACGAAGCCGTCAAATTCTTTCCGGTAGCGAACTGGTCCATCGCCATTAAGTCGATCTGCCGGGGAAAAGGAGATCTGGCGGCGATCGGCACAGGATTTCTGATAAGTGTTTTGATCTTTGCACTTGGATTAGTGCTATCTTCCGCGTTGTGGGAAAGGACGAACGAATGATTACTATCGAACATCTGAAAAAAACTTTCAAAAAGAATAAGGTGGAAGCCGTTAAAGATGTCTCTCTCGAAGTGCATAACGGTGAGATCTTCGCGCTTCTCGGACCGAACGGTGCCGGAAAGACCACGACGATGCGTATGCTTTCCACACTTCTGAATCCGACCTCCGGCAAAATCACTTACGACGGGAAGGATATCAACGAGGATATGCTGGCGATCCGCCGCCGCATCGCTTTCCTGACGAACGAGATCCGCCTTGACGGACAGTTTACACCGGACGAGCTGGCGAACTATTACGGCCGCCTTTACGAGATGAGTGAAGAACAGATCAAGAAAAACAAGCAAGAGCTTTTCGATTATTTCGGAATCACGGAGTTTGCCAAGAGAAGATATGAGACGTTTTCTACCGGCATGAAGCAGAAGACGTCGCTGGCGATCTGCCTTCTGCATGACCCGGATACCATCATCTTCGACGAGCCGACGAACGGCCTGGATATCCTGACACAGCGTCTGATCGAGAAGTATGTCGTACGATTGAAGGAGGAAGGAAAGTGTATCATCCTTTCCACCCATATCCTGGATCTGGTCAGCCGTCTGGCGGACCGCGTGGGCGTAATCGTCGACGGCAGGAGCGTGTACTGTGGCAACGTTTCGGACATGGCCGCCTCGCAGAATGTGGAGACCATCGATGAAGCGTTCGTAAAGCTCTATGAAGAAAACCACGTCGAGCAGAACATCATTACGAAAAAGTGAGACGCGGGAAGAAGTAACGAAGAAAGAGAAACGGAAAAACGATGCACGGATTACGACTGATTTTTCAACATGAGATTGCGAAGATCTTCAAGGACAAGAGCCTGATCTTCGGCTTTTTCGTGCTGCCCGTCCTGTCCTTGATGATCACGGTGGGTATCTCCATGATCCGCCCGACCACGACGCAGGCGGAGGAGTACTGCATGTACTTCTACGGCCTTAATCTCGACCGCATCAACATCGGCGAACTGGATGAGAAGCAGATCTACGTCGTCTCCATTACGGAGGATCCGGCGCAGTTCATGCAGTCAGAACAGTTCCACAAATACGACGTACTGGTAGATTTTTCCGACCTTCATAACGTGAATATCTATTACCACGAAGAGGATACGGTCTCTTCCTACCTCAAGTCCAGCGCGGATTCTTTTGTACGCGAGATCTACTCGGAACTGTTCCGGGGAAGACACCCGGAGGTGACATTCCGGACGGTGGCCATCGAAGACCTCAATAAGAAAGAAGCCGACAACCGCCTGATCGCGATGCTTCTTCCGTACATGCTCATATTGCCGCTGACGGCGAATATTTCGAACTTCGCGGCGGACACCATCGCAGGTGAGAAACAGCGCGGCACGTTCTATCAGGCGTTGCTTTCGCCGATCACGCCTCTGTCACTGATCATGGGCAAGATCTGGTCCGTTTCCCTCATCAGTCTTTTCAGCAGCGGCATCTACATAGGTCTTGATGTGCTGGGCAGTAAGATATGTGAAGCGAACGGCTGGGAGGATCTTTTCGGCTTTGCAGGCATCCACGTGACCACGGCCGAGTTTCTGCTGATCCTGCTTTATGCGGTGCTCCTTTGCTACCTGTTCTCGAATCTGGGCATTTTCATTTCCCTGTTCTGCAAAAATGCGAACCAGGCGCAGATCGCCCAGCTTCCGGTCACATTGGCGTGCACCATGGCTGCGATGCTGGCCATGTTCCGCTTCGGCACGTCACCGATGCTGCACTACCTGATCCCGGTCTATAACATCTGCATTGTGTTCCAGGATGTACTGCATGCGAGGGTACAGCTCGCTAACATGGCGATGGTGGCTATTTCCCTGTTTGTCATGTCTGTCCTGCTCCTGATCCTCACCCTTGCGAGCTACCGAAGTGAGAAAGTGACCGAATAACCCCCTCTAAATACTGAAAAATAAGGATAAAGATTTGGTAAAGAGTGAGTTTTTTGTCATGACAAGATCATTTGATTGTGGTTAAATGACACATGGAGAATAAGACTGTCCGGCCCGCCCGGATGTGTCTGTTTATAGAAAGGAACCGACCGGCAACGGTCAAGAGGAAGGAGATACCTGATGAGAAAATCGATCCGCAACATTATGCGTACGTTGGGATGCATCGTTTTGACAACGGCGATGATCCTGAGCTGCGCCTGCTCCGGAAGGAGAACGAAGGGAACAAGAACGAGCCGTGAATCCAAGGAAACGAAGGAAACGAAGGAAACGACTTCTGACGAAACCACGGACGAGACGACCGACGAAACAACTGATGAAACTACTGACGAGACCACTGATGCGACTACCACCGCAGACACGGATCCGACAAAGGATACGACAGCGGCGACAAATCCCGGCCAGCAGAGTGAGTCTTCCAAGATCCTCCACGAACTGGATGAGAAGCTTTTTAAAGAGCAGTTCGAAGACATCATCGACCTGGAGTTCACACTGGATCATCCGGAACAGTACGGTATCGACTGGCCGGAACAAGGTCTGGCCTGCTGGTCCGAAGATGAAGAAGATGAGGACAAGAAGGAACTCGAGGAGATTGAAAAAGAACTTGCCAAGATCAACATCGATGATCTGAGCCTCGAGGATAAGATGCTCTACGAAACCATCCTGTCTGACGTGGAGATGTCGAAGAAGGGCGAAAAGTATGAGTATATGACAGCGACCCTTAACTCGCTGACCGGCGTACAGACGGAACTTCCGCTCCTGATGGCGACACTGCAGATCGAAGATGTGGAATCCGCAGAGCGCTATATCAAGATCCTGAAGGACACCGACGCATATTTCCAGTCCCTTCTGAAGTATGAGCAGAAGAGAGCCGAACTTGGTAATTCACTTCCGGACAAGTATCTGGAGAATATCGCCGATTCATGCGTAGCAGTATATAAGGACCACGACGGAAACTATCTTTACACTACATTCGAAGAGAAGATCAATGCTCTGGATATTGACCAGGCTGAGAAGGATCGTCTGATCGAAGCAAACAAGAAGGCTCTGGATGAGGACTTCTTCCCGGCTTACCAGAATCTGGAGAAGGGCATCAAGGCTCTCTACGGCACAGCTAAGACACAGGGTCACCTTTGTGAGCTCGAGAACGGTAAGGAATTCTATGAGTATTACTTCCAGGTCCGCTCCGGTACATCCCTGACGATTCCGGAGGCAATCGAGATCCTCGAGAAGAAGATCGATGATTCCATTGCTGAAATGACGCAGGTCGTTATGCAGATGGACAATAACGAAAGACAGCAGGTCATGAGCGGTCAGTCGGATGAATATACAACGGGTTCTTTTGAAAAGGACATCGAGTTCTGCCAGGACAAGATCAAGACCGATTTCCCGGAACTTCCGGATCACGAGTATTACACATTCCATGTACCGCAGGAAATGTCCGAAAACTTCTCTCCGGCGGCGTACATGACGACACAGCTCGATAACCTTAAGAAGAACCAGCTTCTTCTCAATGACAACAGTACCGGTCTGGGTGAGATGATCCCGACAGTGGCGCACGAAGCATATCCGGGCCACCTTTTTGAGGCGGTATACCATATTGCTTACCTGAACAACTATTACCAGAAGACCGGTGGTTCCACCGCTTATAAAGAGGGCTGGTCCACATACTGCGAGAACTACATCATGGGTCTTACCGACTACAGCCAGAAAGTGTATAAGTACTTCAAGATCAACAAGGATCTGGTCAACTACTATGTCCATGCACGTGTTGATATCGGTATCCACTATGAGAACTGGAGCTATGACGATGTAGTCAACTATCTGACGCCGCTTTTCGGAGCGCAGGCCCATGAAGCCGCGGATTTCTTCTATGACATGGATGTTGAGATCCCGTGCTACATTACACCTTACTGCTTCGGTAACATCAACTGCACCAGCATCATTAACGATGCGATCAAGAAGAATCCGGATATGGATGTGAAGAAGATCCACGCTGCATACCTGAACATGGGTCCGAGCAACTTCGATCTTCTGAGCAAGTACATGCCGCTGTTCGTTGAAGAGCAGAAGTAAGGCGTGTTTTTGGGGAAAGACAGATTACGATGCATGTTAAAGATGTGAAAAAAGACATATCATTACGCGGGGGGGCACTGCTTCTGGCAGTGTCCGCCTGCGTTTTGCCTTTGGCCGCATGCAGCGGCTCGGGAAAAAGACCGGTAGCGACCCCGCCTGTCCGGGAGACGAAAGAAGGAGACGAAACAAAGGACAAGTGGTCGTATACTTCGCAGAATCAGGATGACATGACGGATGATGCGAAGAAGCTCCGCGACCTGGATATGAGCATCTTTGTAGGTGCACCGGATATCCTGAATACGTACTACACATATGACGATCCGACAAGATATTATTCGGACTGGCCGACACAGGGACTTTCCAGCTATAACGACACTGTTTTCGAACAGAATGCGGCGGCATACAAAGAGTGCATCGATTATCTGGAAGATCTGGATCAGGACAATCTCAGTGATTCCGAAAAGCGTGTGGTCGAAGACATGCTCTTCGATTTCAACAACAAGATGCAGATGTATAAGCTCCACCAGTTTATCCCGGCGCTGACTCCGACTTCCGGACAGCAGCTTTCATTCCCGCTTCTTATGTCTTTGATCCAGTTCAAGAGCAAGGCGGATGTGGACCGGTATCTGAAGATCCTCGATGACTTCTACGACTATTTCTCCGCTTCGATGGATATCGAAGAGAGACGAAGCATGATGGGGATCGGCTGGTCGGATGAGAATCTGGACCGTATCATCGAGGACTGTAAGAAGATGACCGACAACAAGGATGTGCACTTCATGCGCACGACCTTCGAGAGTAAAGTCGGTGCACTGAAGCTTTCCTCCACGGAGTCGAAATCCTATATCCAGAAGAACAAGGAACTTCTCGAGGAGAAGTATTTCCCGACATATGAGATGCTGATCGAGCGCCTTTCCGCCCTGAAGGGAACAAACAAGGGAAAGATCCCGCTGGCCGGAACCAAGGACGGAAAAGAATATTATCAGGCGCTTTTTGCGATGATGACGGGAACAACGATGACGCCGGATGAGGGTATCAAGTACCTGCAGACGGCGATCGATGAGATCTACAACAAGTACATTTCTTTCTGGAAACAGCGTGGCAGTATCTTCTCGTTCGGAAATCTGGATTTTGATGAAGCCAGGGAGTGGTGCGAGCGCTATACGAGAGAGAATTATCCGACGATCGGTTCCAACACGGTGTCTGTGTATGAGGTGCCGAAGGAGTTCGCGGAGTCGATGGCGCCGGCGATGTACTATGTTTCGCCGATCGACAACTATACGAAGCACCAGGTATGGGTGAATACGGGGATGCTCGAGGATCCGAAGTACGATATGTTCACGATCGTCAGCCATGAGATGTATCCGGGACATCTGTACATGCACCAGTATCAGGCGGAAAACCTGGCCAGCAAATACCAGGCTTTTGCGGCGGCGACGCCATATGCGGAAGGCTGGGCACAGTACTCGGAAAAAGTGATGATCCAGAATGCACCTTTTGACCGGGAAATGGCGGAGGCGTCCTGGATGGCGGACATGCTGTATTCGGCGCTGATCGCGGCGAGACTGAGCATGGGAGTCGAGTACGAAGGATGGGACTATGACCGCTGCATGACGTATATCAAGAAATACCAGCAGACGGAAGATGTCATGGATGAATACTGGTCGAGGATCACGGCCACGCAGGGCTATGCGCTCGAGTATGCTTTCGGCTATCTTTGCACGTCGGAGATCCTGGATCAGGCGATCGAAAAACTCGACGGCAAGGTCTCTTCCGAGGACGTCCTGAAGGCGTATCTGGACCTGGGATGCGCGCCTTTTGAAGTGCTTGCCCGCGATATGGAAAGCTATGTAAAAGAAAACTCCTGAAAAAGCTGAAAAAACTTTGAAATTTTCGGTGCCTATCTGCTTGCATAAAAAGACATTATGATATAATTAACAGGAAGTAGTGGGTTTTCCCATAATTTGGAGGAGCTTTTTTATGGCTAAGCAGACTCGTCTAGCGACTACTTTAACAGCTAGATATTTCCCTACAGCGGAATTAACAGACGCCTTCTACATGGATGGCCGCGTGACCAGCAAGACCACGGCCCGTTCGGCGGATCTGACTAATGATAAAGAGGACAGAGGCTTTTTCTTTTCGATTTTTTCTCACCAGACAAATCCGGATTACGATCCGAATATGCTGCCACCTTATGAGCCGGTACTGCGTCGTCTGGGCACGGAACTGAAGTCCGGAAGAAGATCTCTGGATGACCAGATCGGTGAGATGGTCAATACGGCTACTTCCATTACCGGAAGAATGAAGATCCAGCAGGATAATGCCCGTGCGCCGTTTTTTGCCGGTGTGATCGTCAAGGATGCCGAGGCGTTCGCGATCACTATCGGTAAGGGCCTGGCGTTCCTTTATCGCGATGACACTTTGTATCCGATGACGGCGGCAGATATCCGCATTGACGCGATCAATACGCAGAGGCAGAAAGTTGATAATTTCTTCAATTTCTGTGCGACGAAGACAGCTCCGGCACTTTGTTCCAATATCGCCCAGTTGAAGCTGGACGACTGCATCATCCTTTGTAACCGTGAGGTCTATGAGGCGCTGGGACAGCAGGAGCTCCTGCGTATCCTTTACGATGCGGAAGACCAGAGCGATGCTGCAAGCGTCGTCATGACGGAAGCGGCAGCGAAGCTTCCGGGCGTACCGCTTCAGTTCATGATCTCTTTCGTAGAAGACATTACCTCCAGCGACCGTGGCGGTTTCTTCGGTTTCGGAAAGAAAAAGAAGAAGGCGGCACAGGAAGAAGAGCAGATCGACGATTACGATATCGCACCGGCGATCCCGCTTGAGTCCCCGAAGAAGGAAGAAAAACCGCTTCCGAAGGATGCGTTGCTTTTTGAGGATGAGGACGTGGCACCGAAGAAGGAACCGGAGAAGAAACCGACAGTTCCTGAGCAGCCGAAGGTCCCGCAGACCACGGTCACAGATAAGACAGAGAGAAGACGTATCAATACGTTTGCATCCCAGGTAGCGGCGCAGGTTAACGCGGCACAAGGTGCATCTTCTGCAGCGGGAGCTGCTGCGGCTGGTGCAGGCGCGGCGGCAGTAGCGGCAGGTGCGGCTTCTGCATCCCAGGCTGCGGGTGCGGCCAAGAGTGGTGCTGACGCAGTACAGGCAGCGATCGACACTCCGATTCCGGAACCGCCGCTCGTATTCGGTGATATTCATGACTTGATGAAGGAAGAGGCAAATGGAGGAGTGGCTCCGTTTACATCTTCTACACCGGCTCCGGCAGCGCCGAAGGCTCCGGTTGAACCGGCAAAGCCGGCTGCTCCGACGATTTCTTCTCTGGTTGACGATGGCGCGACGAAGGTGCTTCCTGTAGTGGATGCCAAGGCGTCCTCGCTCCCGTCTTTCGGAGATACGGGCATTGTTCCGGCAGCTCCGGCAACCCCTGCTCCGGCGGCAAGTCCTTTTGTACAGCCGAAGACACCTCCGACACCGGTATTGAAGGATGTCACGGAGGTACAGCCGGTGGTATCTGCTCCGGTAAGTGCACCTGCAGCACCGGTTGAACCGAAGAAGGAAGAACCGTTTGTTGCGGTGAAGAATAGTGAGAACCCGTTCTTTAAGGCCGCGGTGAAGGCCCAGAACGAAGAAAACAAAGTAAACACGGAACCCAAGCAGGTTGAAGTGGCAAAGGCAGAACCGGCCAATGTTTCTTTTGAAGTTGGCGGCGATGCACCGAAGGCGGAATCTTCCGAGGTGTCGGGCAAGAGTGACGCCAAGGATGAGGCACCGTTGTTCCTCGGTGATGATCCGTTCGGTGGAATCGTGGCAACAGAGAAGGCAGAGCCGGCTAAGTTAGAACAGGCGCCCGAGGAGAAGAAAGAAGTTGTTTCTGCTTCTTCGGACACTGTTGCGGAGACAGACGAGTCGATCCCGCTTGTCTTCGAGGCTGACGATGAGGTAACAGCGCCTATGAACAATGAATCTGAGAACGATCCGAAGAAGTTTGATGAGACTCCGCTGTTCTTTGGAGATGCAGACACATCTGCAGATGAGGAACCGGAGTCCCATCTGGAGTATCCGGAAGATTATCAGCCGGCTTCTTCCATACCGGCACCGCAGCAGCCTGAACCGGCAGTCAGCGATGACTTCGTGATCCCGTTTGCATCGAACGATATTCCGCAGGCGGCACAGGCTTCCGCAGACGATATTCCGGAGATGCCGATCTATGAGGCCCCGACTTATACTCCTCCGACGTATCCGACCAACAGTGATACACCGATCGGATATGAGGACACCGGAGTTTATGCCCGTGGTTCTTACACAGTTGATGAAGATGATTTCACCGGAGGCGCCAATGCAGGCACCCCGATCTCTCCGTTCGTAGTGGATGGAGCCGCTCCGAGCTTCGGCGACAGCGCAGGATTTACCGCACCGTCCGTTGAACCGGCACCGGTCGTAGACGACCAGTACGCTGCTCCGCAGTATGGTCAGCCTGAAGCAGCTCCTGATTACCAGAGTGCTGCGGAAGAGGTGAACAGCTACACGGCGTTCAGTGAACCCGGTGATTTCCAGACATCTGATTACGGTGCTCCGGCTGCTGATGACGGCGAGGGTGCACAGGATCAGTACGACTTCGATAACCCGCCTCCGGCCGTGGCCGATCTCTTCGATTTCACACCGTCCGGAAGAAGCAGTGATGATTATGGCGCAGGCGCCGCATCTTCTGTTCCTGCATATATGCAGCAGGGAAGCGTCTCTTCCAATGAGGTTCCGGGTGTTCCGAAGCGTCAGCCTAACAGTGAGTACAGAAGACCGGGCGGAAGACCGAATGTTGCTCCGCCACGCCGTCGTGTCGAAGAAGTCGACGATGGATTCGACGATGAAGAGGGCGAGGAGACCAATTATCTGCCGTTTATCCTGGCAGGTATCTCTCTGATCTGCCTGATCGTGATCATTGTCCTGATCGTTCACTCTTGCGGAAGCAGCAAGAAGAAACCGGCAGAGACGACTGTTCCTCCGACATCCATCGAAGAAACATCCGATACATCGGCAACCGAGGCTACAACGACGACTGCGGCTGAGACAACAGCAGCTCCGGATGATGCTCCTCTCGGTGTATACACATTCTCCGATAAGAGCGGCTGCCGTACATGGTGGGATCTGTTCTATCACGTATACGGTATCAAGATCGAAAACGAGTCGGATAAGCGTGTAGCATTTATCAAGGAGTACAATAACCTTGATTCGAGCTTCAAGCCTGAACCGGGCAAGCAGGTCAAGCTCCCGCCGGCGGTAATGCTCCCGCAGGTATGATGATTCTTCGGGATCCACTTTGATATGGAACACAGGATGCCTCGTCGTGACGCAAACACGGCGAGGCATTTTCTTTTGGTTTGAAAAGAGCACACAGTTTGCAGAAAGCAGATGAGAATGCGAGGTTTCCATCTTTTATCCGTCGAGTAAACGATGGAGTAGCAGATAATAATGTCAGATTGCGTATTCCAGCTGACTTTCAGCGAAGGAAAAGGCGGATAGAACAAGTGCTTTTCAAATCTTATCTGATGTGACGCTGCAAAGTCGACGGATAAATCATCCGTTCAGGAAAAACTATCTGTCATGAGGCACCAAATCTGTGGGATAAGAAATCATCCGGCGAGATTCTATCTGCCGCACAAAGTGGGAAGGGGGGACTGTGGCTGAATTTTTACGAGTAGCGTCGAATAAAAATCATTTTGTTTCTCTTCATGGCAGGTTGTCGGCAAAGGGCCAAAGAAAACGGCTTTTTTTGCTAAATTGCCGAATTTGTAAAAGACAGTTCTTTTGCACTAGAAAAATGGGCAAAATACGTCTACAATAGTACGGTATGTAATTATAGAGTACATGGAGGAATTGACGATGAGTACGCACAAGAAACTTTTCATTCCGGGCCCGACTGAAGTCCGCCGTGAAGTATTGGAAAAGATGTCTACGCCGATGATCGGCCACCGTACCAAGGACGCTTCCGCCCTGCAGCAGGGAATCTCCGAGAAGCTCCAGAAGGTTATGGGAACAAAGAACACGATTATTCTTTCCACTTCATCAGGTAGCGGTCTTATGGAGGGTGCGGTTCGATGTTTCACTGCGAAAAAGGCAGCAATCTTCTCCATCGGCGCTTTTGGTGAGCGTTGGTATAAGATGGCAACATCCAATGGCGTTCCGGCAGATATTTTCCGTTCCGAACTGGGTAGAATCACCACACCTGAGATGGTTGACGAGGCACTCGCTTCCGGTGAGTACGACATGATCACCATCACACACAACGAGACTTCCACAGGTATCCACAATCCTGTCGGTGAGATCTCCAAGGTCCTCAAGGCGAAGTATCCGGATGTGATCCTTTGCGTGGATACAGTAAGTTCCATGGCCGGTGACTTTATTCCGGTTGACGAGTGGGGCATCGACGTTTGCATCACTTCCACACAGAAGTGTCTGGGTCTGCCTCCGGGAATGGCGATCGCAGCGGTTTCCGACCGTGCGCTCGAGAAGGCTAAGACGATCCCGAACCGTGGTCTTTATTTCGACTATGTTGAACTGGCTAAGTTTGTTCACGAGAAGCCGTTCCAGTATCCGTCCACTCCTTCCGAGTCCCACATGTTCGCACTGGATTACCAGCTCGACTGCATCCTCGAAGAGGGCATGGAGAACCGTTACAAGAGACATTGCGAAATGGCTGAACTGGTTCGTGACTGGGCAAGAAAGAATGCAGAGCTTTACTCTGATCCGAACAACCTGTCCGTAACCGTTACCTGCATCAAGAACACACTGGGCATCCCGTTCTCCGAAATCAACAAGAAGATGGGTGAGAGAGGATATCTCCTGTCCGGTGGTTACGGTGCTCTGAAGGAAACCACATTCCGTATCGCACATATGGCTGATACGACAATTGATGAGATCAAAGAGATGCTCAAGGATCTCGACGAAGTAGTAGCTGAGCTGAAGGCTCAGAACGCATAATCAAGGGAGGAACACAAGATGAAGATTTTGGTAGCAGAAAAGATCGCTGCTGATGCGATCCAGTATCTTAAGGACGAAGGTTTTGAAGTAGACGAGCGTCTGGGTTGCTCCCAGGATGAGATCAAGGGTTTCATCGGCGACTACGATGCACTCATCGTCCGTTCCGTAACTCAGGTCAACAAGGATCTCCTCGCTAATGCGAAGAACCTTAAGGTCGTTGGTCGTGCCGGTAACGGTATCGACAACATCGATGTTGCTGCCTGCACAGAGAAGGGCATCATTGCCGTAAATACTCCGGAAGCGAACATCATGGCAGCCGGTGAGCTCGCAGTAGCACACGCATTCTCCATTTTCAGAAATCTCTGCCACGCAAACGAGGCAGCACATAACGACGATTTCCGTCGTGCTCAGATGATCGGTAACGAGCTCGAGGGCAAGACAGCCGGTATCATCGGTCTCGGCCGTATCGGTTCCATCGTAGCCAGAAAGCTCAAGGGCATCGGTATGACAGTTGTTGCTTACGACCCGTACATCACACAGGAAAAGTTCGACACAGTTGGTGTTAAGCGTTGCGCAAAGCTTGAGGATCTCCTCGCTGTTGCAGACCTGATCACATTCCACACACCGAAGAATAAGGAAACAGTCGGCATGGTCGGCGCAGATGAGCTGGCTAAGTGCAAGAAGGGCGTTCGTATCGTTAACGCCGCTCGTGGTGGTCTCGTAAATGAGGCTGCTCTGTACGAAGCACTGAAGTCCGGTCAGGTTGCCGCTGCAGCTATCGACGTATTCGATAAGGAGCCTTCTTATGATAAGGCACCGGGCGAGCAGCAGTACCAGAACCCGCTCCTCACTCTGCCGAACTGCGTAGTTACACCTCACCTTGGTGCATCTACACAGGAAGCAAACCACAACGTAGGTTCTGCCGTTACTTCTCTCGTGGCAAAAGCACTGCGCGGCGAACTTGTTGCGGCAATCAACATGCCGACATTCTCCGGCGATATGGCTGCCATCCGTCCTTTCGCAAGTCTGGCGGAAAAACTCGGTGGTATCTACTACCAGGCTGAAGAAGTTCCGGTTAAGAAGATCGAAGTTGAATTCCGCGGAAACCTCGCTAACCAGGAGACAGGCATCCTGACACTCTCTGTTCTGAAGGGTTTCCTCGCAGCTCACTCCGACGGACGTGTAAGCTTCGTTAACGTACGTCAGGGCGTCGAGGCTCGCGGCATCGAAGTAGTCGAGAGCAAGAGCGCACAGTGCGAGCGTTACAGCAGCATGATCGTGGTCAACTTCGTAACAGAAGAAGGCCGTGAGCTTTCCGTTTCCGGTACAGTAGTCGGTGAAGATACAGAAGTTCTCGTAAGCTTCTTCGGTTATCAGGCAGACTTCACATTTGCTCCGATCGTGATCGCAATGCAGAACGAAGACAGACCGGGCATCATCGGTAAGATCGCAACTAAGATCGGCGATCATAACATCAACATCAACGCGATGCACTGGGGCGTAAAGCAGGGCTCCACCAAGGCCCAGTCCTTCCTGGCAGTCAGCGAAGAACTCAGCGCAGACGTACTCAGCGAACTCCGCGCGATCGACGGTGTTCTGAGAGTGACACAGCTTTCTTTCTGAAGCAGATGCCGTTCCGATAATTCAGATAACAAAGCATAAAAGAATCTTCCCTTTGCTGGTCCTCGGCGCAAGCGCCTGCGGAATCGCACGGGAAGATTTTTTATGCTTTTTATGCTACCTCAGTCTGCGTACATCGGTCCTGTAAAGAGCTGGTAAGAACTCTCGCCATCGTAGTGGATCTCGTAATCGTAGTCGTCGTACTGGTTTGTCTGGTCTCTGAAGCAGGCCATGAAGAACATCTCATTCTTGGATTCATCGTCGTTGAGAGTGATCAGGACGGCCATCTCGTACTCCGAGTTGATGCCAAGCAGCATGACAGGTGTACCCTTCGGGATCGTGATCGTTTCGTCGGTGGCAAATGGACCGTCGACGTGGTACTTTCCGAGAGTCATCTTCTTTGTTGTAATGCCGATGCCATCCTTGAAGTAGAAAGGATCGATCGGAAGCGGCTTTCCGTCATTGGTAGTGATGGAAGCAGTGATGGACATATAGCCTGTGCCCATGATGTCGCAGCGGTTAGCAATCTCGCAGTTCGACGGGTCAAACGGGAAGAATGTGAAGTCTTCGCTCTCACTGACGAATTCGAACTTCTCGCCATTCAGACGGAAGATCAGCATTTCATTGGTCGGATCTTCCATGTTGCCCTGAATATACAGGAACTTACCATTCGCAGAAGAAACGAGGCAGTATGCTTCGTAACCGTCATCCGCGTACAGATCCGGAGTGATCTCAATCGAGGTCGGTGTGTTGTTGAACATGAACTCGAGCGTCGAGTCGTTAGCCGTGAAGCTGATCTTATCGGCCACGCCGTCTTCATCGAAGTCCCACCAGAAATTCTCGTTGCTGTCGGAGATCAAGGAATAGTTCTTCGGTGTTGCACCGAAAAGGTCCATGTTCACGCATGCTTCAAGTGGTGCCACAGAGACCATGATGGAAACAGGATAGGACGCATCGTCCTGATTCCAGCCGATCAGCTCGATGGCATTGTAGTAAAGCGCGAAGCTGACATCGTCACCGGCATCGATCTCCTTGATGAGTTCTTGCAGAGCGGCGTTAAAGCGCTTGTTCTGCTCGTTCTGCCAGGTGTCATCTCCGTCTGTCGGACGAATGTAATCCGAAAGGGCAGTCGTGAACATCTTTTTGTCAGTCACAACATCAGAGAAAGTGATGTCTTTAGCTGTGTTGGAATCGAAATTCAGATAAGTATGGGAGATGCCCGAATCATCGTCGAAGTTATCCACGAACGAACAGGAGAAGATCTGGCTGTCCGCACGGCTGATGTACATTCTGGAATACGCCGAGTAGGTGCCCTTGTCGTAGAAATTATCGTTGTCCAGATTCTTGTTTGTGTCGTGAAAAACACTTGCTTTTTCGTCGTACTTATATGAGAGCATACTGGCGCGGCCGTCATAGATCGATTCCATCAGGTTCTTAAGTGTATCGTAGCCGAAGCCGTAGAAAGAGTATAAGGACTGTTCCAACTTGGCGTAGGCCATTTTGTCTCCGGCTGCCGGAACGAGCTCGCCCAGGCCTTTGTAGTATTTCTCGTGTGTCACGTTCAAGTGCTCCAGATCATGGGAGACGGTGAACTTCTTGTAATCCTTCGGCGCAGTAGTCGTCGCGGTCGTATCGGAAGTATCGGAAGCCTTCGTGTCTTTGGTTTCCGAAGTTTCAGATGTCTCAGATGTATCGGAAGTCTCGGATGTCTCGGATTCAGACGGATCGGAAGTCTCGGAAGATTCAGCTTTCGTTGTGGTCTTTGTGGTTTCGTCCGTCTCCGTTGTGGTTTCCTCAGTTTCGGAATCCGAAGTCTCGGTTTCCTCTGTGTCAGTCGTGTCCGTATCATCCGGCTCGGATGTGGCGGTGGTCTTCTTAGTGGTTCTCTCAGTGCGTGTTTCATCGGTATTCTTGGATGTGCATCCGCACATACCCATTACGACCGCCAAAGAAAGAATTGCGGCAATACTACGTTTCATATATCTCCTCCTAATCCCTGTACCTTATATATAATATGAGGTTAGAATAGCATAACAGGTTTTTTTAGTAAACTAACGGAGTTTCCTACTTTGTTATGTTAAGATGTTAGAAAAGCACTTGCGTGTGTTTCTAAGGGGATGAATATGAGTATCAGTTATGAAAACAGGAAGATCCTGATCGTCAACGATGACGGGATCCGATCTGACGGCTTAGCCCGTCTCGCCCGTGAGGCGGCAAATTACGGAGAAGTCTGGGTAGTAGCACCGGACGGGCAGAGAAGTGCCGCATCGCACAGCATCACGATCGATGATCCGCTATATGTCACGCCGGTTGCTTTTGGCGTGGAAGGTGTACACGCTTTTTCCTGCTCGGGACTTCCCAGCGACTGTGTCCGCCTCGGCGCGAAATACATCATGCCGCAGGAACCGGACGTCGTATTCTCGGGAATCAACAACGGATTCAATGTAGGAACGGACATTCAGTATTCTGCAACTGTAGCAGCTGCTTTTGACGCGGCGATGGCAGGATACCCGGCCGTTGCTTTTTCCGAAGGATTCTCCCTCGACGAAAGAGCCAGCGCTTACGGGCATAAGGTGACGGACATCTACCTCCCGCAGGTGATGGCCGAGATCTTCGGCGGCGAGCTCGTACCCGGCCAGGTGATCAACGTGAATTTCCCGGACTGCCCGCCTGAAAAGTGCGGCGGCGTCCTGCGCGACAGACGTCCGAGCATGGGCAATCCGTTCATCGACACCTACGACATGACGGAGGAACGCCCCGACGGCACCAGAAGATTCGAGATCCACTGGGTCGACCGTGACCACGCCGACGAAGGCACCGACCTGCGCGCCATCCTCGACGGCTACGTCGCCATCGGCGTGGTGAAGAATATCAGCTGAACCTGCTTGGGGCGGAAGCGTGCTACTGAAGCTGCTTGGGGCGCTCTTGAGGCGGATTTCATACTTTTTGTGTAAAAATGTCCCAAAAGGATGTATTTTCCGGATACCCCCTCCCCCCATAAGCCTTGTTTTCCGTCTTTCTGAGGTCTCTTTGACACAGAAACCGAGGGAAAAGCACTCGAATTCGATACTTCAGGACGCCATTTTGTTATGAATTCCGATCGGGATACATACTTTTTTACCAAAAAACAAGATTTAGTATGATTTTGACGATGAAAAGAGGGCCGTATACCCCCGGGGGGTATACTGAATCGTCTCTCCCAAGCCCGAAGCACGCCTTTCTACAAGTCCGAACACGCCGTTGCACATAAATCTTCAGCATACAAAAAGCAGGCTGCCCCTCCGTACCCCGGAGAGACAGCCTGTTGGTTTTTACTCAAAAAACGCCTGCACGTCAGGACTCGGTATTTCCGTTGTCCTGCGTTGCAGGTGTCGGAGTAGGTGTCGGTGTGGCGGTCGGCGTCGCTGTATTCGAAGACGAAGAGGACGAGCCGTCCGGGATCGCGTTGATCAGAATAGAAGAAGCGAGTTCGTTACCGACGATGGTGGTAGGCAGGCGGCCGTCCCATGCCTCGTAGTATCTGTTGCGCAGTACGTTCTCGGTGATGGAGTCACTGATGAGCTTGTTGGAATCCGCTTCAGCCTGGGCTGCGATGACCATTGCGTCTGCTTTTGCCTGAGCCTGTGTCTTCAGGACGGCGGCATCAGCCTCGGCCTTCTCGATGTTCTTCTTATTCTCGATCTGCTGTGTTTCGTAATCGATCTGTGCCTGCTGCTTCTTGGCGATCTTCTCGTCGTACTCGCTGTCGAAGGAAGCATTGTTGATGACGACCTTGTTTACATAAACGACATCGACACCGTACTTCTCGTCGAGAGACTTCTGGATGTTGTCCTTGGCCTTCGGCTCAATGATGCTTCTGTTTGTACAGTCGTTCGGAGACAGCGTCTTGGAAGTGGTCTTGATTGCGGAAGCAACCAGAGACTCATTGACCAGACCGGCCTCATAGTTCGTTACGTTTGCATAGATCCATGCAGACTTCTCAGGATTGATCTGATAGGTAACCGTGATGCCCTGGAAGTTTACCGTGTTACGCTCACTGGTCTCGGAAGAGATCGTATTTTCGTTGAACTTGATATCCTGCTGTTTGTTGTTGACCAGCACGATCTCCTGGATCAATGGGATCTGGAAGTTGATACCATTGTTCAATGTGCGCTCTTCGACCTGGCCGAAAGTAACGCGTACGCCGGTGTAACCGGTCGGGATGATCGTAAAAGCGAGCGATGCGATCAGGCAGAGCACTCCGGCACCGATGAGTCCGAAGATCGTCGTCTTCTTCAACGGCTTTTTCTTAACATCCATAGAGCTCGGAAGCGAGACAGACTTCTTGGCAATGATCACGATCGCGATCAGGATCAGCGCCGCGCCTAATACTCGAAGAATTGTGTTTAACATGTTTTTTTCCTCCTCCTAAATGGTGATTCGTTCTTTAGGTTCGGAAATGATTATATCATTATAAAAAATGAAGTACAGGCTTTTGCACCTGCATTTTTGCACGGCCATGTGCAGGCCTGCGCTGAATTAGCTTTCCGTATTTTCTCTCCCAAAGCACTTGCCCGTGGGGCTTTTTGCAATGTGCAAAAAATGAGTAGAAAAAACTTCTTTTTCCGGTTGACATTAAATTGCAAATTGAATAATATGTTAGTGACCTAACAATTAAAAACACAATGAGGGGGATGATATATCCAAATGAAGGATAAGAAGACAATTGGAAGCAGTCCCGGTGACGGCGAACATATCGGTCCGTATGTCCGGCATCTTTCCAAGACGATCCGTATCGCAATCGATGAGGCGTTAGATAAAGAGCTTTCTTTGGACGGACTGCCCAGACTGACTTCGGTGCAGGCACACGTGATGGGATACCTGAACATGCAGCATGAGCTCGGCAATGTGGTCTATCAGAAGGATATCGAGCAGGTCTTTCACATTCAGCGGTCTACCGCAACGGGAATCCTGAAACTTCTCGAACAGCGTGGTTCGATCCGCAGAGAAAGTGAAGAAAAAGATGCCAGAATGAAACGTATCCTGGTCACCGAGCAGGCAAGAGCCACGAAGAAGCGTGTCGACAAGACCATCGAAGGCGTGGAGAAACAGCTTGTCCAAGGACTTTCCAAAGAAGAGATCAAGACATACATTGAACTGACAGAAAAAATGAGAAGGAACTTAGAGAAATGATAAAACGACTACTTAAATCAGTACGGGAATATAAGAAACCGTCGATCCTGTCCCCGGTACTGATATCCTGCGAGGTCATCATGGAGGTACTGATGCCGATCCTGATGTCCATGCTGATCGACAACGGCATCAAGAAAGAGAACATGACATATGTGTATGTGATGGGCACCTTGCTTTTGGTGTGCATGTTCACGTCCATGGCATTTGGTGCACTCTCCGGTAGAGAGGCCGCCAAGGCCAGCGCCGGTTTTGCCAAGAACCTGCGTCATGACATGTTCCACAACCTGCAGAAGTTTTCTTTTTCGAACATCGATAAATTCAAAACTTCCAGTATTATCACAAGACTTACGACTGACGTAACGAACGTACAGAATGCGTACCAGATGGTGATCCGTATTGCGGTAAGAGCACCGATCATGCTGATCTTTGCCATGTGCGCCAGCTTCTATGTAAACCCGAAGGTGGCCCTGATCCTTCTGTGCATCGCCCCGATCCTGATGATCGGTTTGATCATCGTCTTCCGTTATGCACACCCGATCTTCGTCCGTATGTTCAAGAGATTCGACCTCATGAACAACGTTGTACAGGAGAATGTCAGAGGTATCCGCGTGGTCAAGTCTTTCGTAAGAGAAGATCACGAGATCGAGAAGTTTACCAATGTTTCCGCTGCGATCCGTAATGACTCGGTAAAAGCAGAGCGTGCGATCAACTTCAATGCACCTTTGATGATGGCCAGTGTCTACACGGCGATGCTCCTGATCTCCTGGGTCGGCGCAAAGATGGTCGTCAGCGGCGACATGACAGATGGTGAGCTGGCTTCCATGTTCTCCTACACCATGCAGATCCTCGGAAGCCTCATGATGGTTTCCATGATCATCGTTATGCTCGTAATCTCCAGAACCTCTGCCGAGCGTATCTCCGAGATCCTCGAAGAGCAGCCGGACATCGTCAATCCGGAAAATCCGGTCATGACGGTTGCAGACGGTTCTATCGATTTCGATCATGTATTCTTCAGCTATTCCAAGAAAAAAGAGAAGAGCTGCCTCGTGGACTTTGACCTGCACATCAACTCCGGCGAGACCGTCGGTATCATCGGTGGTACAGGTAGTGGAAAATCTTCCTTTGTTCAGCTGATCCCGAGACTTTACGATGTAACGGACGGCACGATCAAGGTCGGTGGTGTCGATGTAAGAAACTACGACCTCGATGTCATCCGTGATAACGTTGCGATGGTACTTCAGAAGAACGTACTGTTCTCCGGCACCATCAAGGAAAACCTGCGCTGGGGTAATCCGGATGCGACGGACGAAGAGATGATCCAGGCATGTAAAATCGCCCAGGCCGACTCGTTCATCAGTGCTTTTCCTGAAGGATATGACACATATATCGAGCAGGGCGGTACGAACGTATCCGGCGGACAGAAACAGAGACTCTGTATCGCCAGAGCACTCCTGAAGAACCCGAAGATCCTGATCCTCGACGACAGCACCAGTGCCGTCGATACCGCAACGGATGCCCAGATCCAGAAGGGATTTGCGGAGTACATCCCGGGTACGACGAAGCTGATCATTGCGCAGCGTATCTCGTCCGTCGAGCATGCAGACAAGATCATCGTTATCGATAACGGCAAGATCAATGCCATCGGTACGCACGATGAACTCCTTAAGAATAACGAGATCTACAAAGAAGTGTATGAGTCTCAGAAGAAAGGAGGCGATCAGTAATGCCGCCACCGAGAGGAGCACGTCCGATGAATCGGGAGGACTTAAAGAAAAACCCGATCTCCAAAGGCCTGGTCAAGAGACTTCTTTCTTATGTAACAGGTAAGTATAAAGTGTTGCTCGCCATCGTGTTCGTTTGCATTATCGTTGCTTCCGTCACATCCGTTCTGGGTAACATGTTCATCAAGAATCTGTATGACGACTTTATCAAGCCGCTTATGGAGGACAACAGCAGAGATTTCTCCGCTCTTTCAAACTGGATCCGCACTGTTGCGATCATATTCGGTTTCGGTGTTCTGGCAAACCTGTTCCAGGGCCAGATCATGCTGGTGATCAGTAACAACGTCCTGAGAAACGTGCGTGACGACATGTTCAAGCACATGCAGACATTGCCGATCCGCTACTTTGACACACACTCTCACGGCGACGTGATGAGCCATTACACCAACGACGTAGATACCCTGAGACAGATGATCTCGCAGAGCTTCCCGTCCATGGTTTCCTCCGCGATCACGATCATCGCGACACTGGTCGGTATGATCGTAACCTGCTGGCAGCTCACGATCGTGGTCCTCGCCGGTACTTTCGCCATGATCGTCCTCATGGGCAAGATCGGCGGTAAGAGTGCGACCTACTTCGTGAAGCAGCAGGCTTCCCTGGGTGACGTGAACGGTTACATCGAAGAGATGGTCAACGGCCAGAAAGTCGTCAAGGTATTTACTTACGAGAACCGTGCAAAAGCAACGTTCGACAAGAAGAACGAGGAGCTTTGCAATAATGCGACCAAGGCGAACATCTTCGCCAACATCCTGATGCCGATCATGGGCAACATCGGAAATGTACTGTATGTGCTCGTTGCTTTTATCGGCGGATTCCTGGCGATCCAGTGCGGCGTCAAGTCGATCTCCATCGGTGTTATCGTTGCGTTCCTGCAGTTGACGAAGTCCTTCGTCATGCCGGTATCGCAGGTATCCCAGCAGATGAATGCGATCATCATGGCTATGGCCGGTGCAGACCGTATCTTCAAGCTCATCGATGAGAAGCCGGAGGAAGACGACGGCTATGTAACTCTGGTTCACTGTAAGAAGGAAGGCGAGAAGCTGACCGAGGTCACCGAGGACGAGGCGAATGCCCACAAGCACAGCAAGGATTATGTCTGGGCCTGGAAGCATCCGCATGGTGACGGTACGCTGACCTATACCGAGCTCAAGGGCGATGTCCGTCTGTTCGATGTCGACTTCAGCTACGACGGCAAGAAGCAGGTACTCTATGACGTATCTCTCTTTGCAAAGCCGGGTCAGAAGATCGCGTTCGTTGGTGCGACCGGTGCCGGTAAGACCACGATCACGAACCTGATCAACCGATTCTACGATATCGCCGACGGTAAGATCCGTTACGACGACATCAACATCAACAAGATCAAGAAGGCGGATCTTCGTCATTCTCTGGGTATCGTTCTTCAGGACACGAACCTCTTTACCGGTACGGTTATGGAGAACATCCGTTACGGAAGCCTGAAGGCCACTGACGAGGAGTGTATCGAGGCCGCGAAACTGGCCAATGCGCATGACTTCATCAGCAAGCTTCCGCAGGGCTATGACACGGTACTGACCGCGAACGGGTCCGAGCTTTCCCAGGGCCAGCGCCAGCTGATCGCGATCGCCAGAGCGGCCGTTGCCGATCCGCCGGTCATGATCCTTGACGAGGCGACGAGCTCCATCGATACCCGTACCGAGGCAATCGTGCAGAGAGGTATGGACGCCCTCATGGAGAACCGTACGGTATTCGTTATCGCACACCGTCTGTCCACTGTTCAGAACAGTAAGGCGATCATGGTGCTGGAGAACGGCCACATCATCGAGCGTGGTGACCACGACTCCCTGATCGCCGAGAAAGGCAAGTACTACCAGCTCTACACGGGTGCTTTTGAATTAGAATAAGGAACTGATATTTTAGATAAAGAAGAACTGCTTCATCGGAGCCTTATGGCTTCGGAGGGGCAGTTCTTTTTTCGTTGAAAGACGAACCAAAAATCAGGGAATTTTATATTGAGATTCCGCATTATCATGGTAAAATATCTATGTTGAACACCGAATATGGTGTTTTTTGGAAAGGAAACACAAACAATGCCGACAATTATCAGAGACAAAAAAACCGAGGGCCGGGGACGTAAAGTCAAGAATATAGCAGGAGAGCGTTTCGGGCATCTGGTCGCATTGGAAGAAACAGCCGAGAGATTTAACGGGAAAGTCGTTTGGAAGTGCAAGTGTGACTGCGGAAACGAGATCCGCATCACATCCCACCGTCTGCTTCACACAGAGGTGAGCAACTGCTTCGATGAGAACTGCCCGTACCGTGATACAACGAGAAAGCCATTAAAGGAAGAGGATTTTCAGGGACAGTCGAGAAGAGAGACCGCGGCGATGGATGATCTGTCCGGCCAGGTCTTCGGGGAGCTGACTGTCGAGAAGATGACCGGTATCAAGAGCGGCAAGAACCTGCAGTGGTTCTGCAGATGCTCCTGCGGTCGTCAGGTGAAGGTGTACGGTCGTGATCTGATGCGCGGACTGCGTGTGGATTGCGGCACGAGCCTGCACAAGAAGCAGAAGATCCTGAACGTGGCGAAGGCTTCGTCCGGGGAGAAGGGAGTCGCAGCGAAGAGCGCGGCTAAGACAGCTTCCTTCGCAAAGACGAAGAAAACTTCATCGAAACCGAAAAAGTAATTCCGAAAATGCCGCTGAGAGCGGCATTTTTGTTGCCCGTTTTTGTCAGCGCCGCCGCGCGTAAATGTAAAAATCGGGGAAAAACTATTTCAATTTTCAATTCGTAAGTGTAAAATCAATACAATATTCTTAAACTAAGGAGAATATCGCATGGGCAAGTATTTTGGAACAGATGGATTTCGTGGAAAAGCTGGAGTAGTCTTGACCGCGGAACATGCTTTTAAGACCGGGCGATTCCTCGGTTGGTATTACATGCAGCAGCATCAGGAGAAGGGCGCAGATTGTTCTGCAAAGATCGTGATCGGTAAAGATACACGTCGTTCTTCTTATATGTATGAAAATGCATTGGCAGCAGGCATCACGTCTTCGGGCGCTGATGCTTATTTATTGCATGTAACTACTACTCCTTGTGTGAGCTACATCACACGTACTGAGGATTTTGACTGTGGCGTAATGATCTCTGCCAGCCACAATCCGTTCTATGACAATGGAATCAAGCTGATGAACTTTGAAGGTGAGAAGATGGACGACGATCTGCAGGATCAGATCGAGAAGTACATCGACGGTGAGATCGAAGAGATCCCGTTCGCTTCCGGAGAGGCCATCGGCAAAACGATCGACTATTATTCGGGAAGAAACCGCTACATCGGTTATCTCACAGGCCTGGCCACCAAGTCCTACGCTAAACATAAGGTAGGTCTGGACTGCGCAAACGGCAGCTCCTGGATGATCGGCCGCGCTGTATTTGACGCTCTTGGCGCCAAGACTTATGTCATCAACAACACACCGGACGGTGTAAACATCAACACAGGCTGTGGTTCCACCCACATCGAAGGCCTGCAGAAGTACGTCGTAGACAATAAGCTGGATCTCGGCTTTGCCTTCGATGGTGACGCAGACCGCTGCCTGGCAGTCGATGAGCTTGGTAATGTCGTTAACGGCGACAAGATCATGTACATCTGCAGTAAGTACATGAAGGAGAAGGGCCAGCTCACCAACAACACCGTAGTTACGACCATCATGTCGAACTTTGGTCTTTATAAGGCACTCGACGAGGCAGGCATCGCTTATGAGAAGACTGCTGTAGGTGACCGCTATGTTTATGAAAACATGAAAGAGAACGATCACATGATCGGCGGCGAACAGTCCGGTCACGTTATCTTCAGAAAGTATGCCCACACCGGAGACGGCCTGATCACAGCGATCATGCTGATGGAAGTACTCCTGGCAACAAACCTGCCGCTTTCCGTTCTGGCTTCCGGTTGCACTATGTACCCGCAGGTACTGAAGAACGTCGTTGTAGACGATAAGGACGGCACACTGGCTGATCCTGCTGTTCAGGCTCAGGTTGATGCCTGCACCGCCGAGCTCGGCGACAACGGTCGTGTTCTTCTCAGAAAGAGCGGCACAGAGCCGGTGCTCCGTGTTATGTCTGAGGCCGGTACGATCGAAGAGTGCGAGAAGCAGGTCGATGCGATCATCGCTTCTATGGAAAAGAGCGGCCATCTGGTGGAGGTGAAGAAATAATGTATACAGTAAATGACCTTTACGATCTGACGCATACCTATCCGGCATTTGCCGAATACCTGAAGGGATTCACCTATCCCTGGGAAGCTCTCGGCGGTATCTCCGAGATGATCCTGAAGATCGGCGAGACTCTTTCTCTTGATGAATTCGATCATCCTTCCGAGGATGTCTGGATCGCCAAGGATGCGAAAGTATTTGCTACCGCATATATCGGCGGACCTTGCATCATCGGCCACAACACCGAAGTAAGACAGTGCGCATTCATCCGTGGAAGCGCTCTCGTCGGTGAGAACTGCGTAGTCGGAAACTCTACAGAACTTAAGAATGTAGTGCTTTTCGATAACGTACAGGTTCCGCATTACAACTATGTAGGCGACTCCATCCTGGGATACAAGGCACACATGGGTGCCGGTTCCATCACCAGTAACGTAAAGAGCGACAAGCTCCTCGTCGTGATCAAGAACGGTGA
Source organism: Clostridiales bacterium (assembly GCA_017615755.1). Lineage (GTDB taxonomy): Bacteria > Bacillota > Clostridia > Saccharofermentanales > Saccharofermentanaceae > Scatonaster. The sequence continues at coordinate 32,198 of JAFZZM010000004.1, forward strand.
CGAGCAGGTCGAGACCGGCAGAAAGAAAGTCGGTGCGATGCTCGGTGACCGTGTTGAGGTCGGTTGTAACAGTGTTCTAAACCCTGGTACAGTAATCGGAAGAGACACAAACGTTTATCCGACATCCTGCGTACGTGGTGTGATCCCGGAGAACAGCATCTACAAAGATCAGGGCAACATCGTGATCAAGAAGAAATAAATCCGAATTCAAAACTTAACTTACAATATTCGTAAGAAGAAACATTCAGGCCAAAGGAGGCACTTCTATGAAAGTAATTATTGCAGAGAACTATCAGGACGCGAGCAAGAAGATGGCAGATGTCATCGAGAAAGTAGTACGTGAGAAGCCGGATTGCACACTCGGACTGGCAACAGGTTCCAGCCCGGTAGGCATGTATCAGGAACTGGCTCGTCGTTGTAAGGAAGAGGGTCTGGACTTCTCCAAGATCCACACCGTTAACCTCGACGAGTATGTAGGACTTGAGCCGACACACAACCAGAGCTACCGCTACTTCATGGACAGCAATCTGTTCGATCACATCAACATCGACAAGGCTAACACTTATGTTGCCAAGGGAATCGGTGATGTAGATGCAAACCTCAAGGAATTCAACGAATTGCTCGACAAGACCGAGATCGAGATCCAGGTCCTTGGCGTAGGTCCGGACGGTCACCTGGCTTTCAATGAGCCCGGCCCGGTCCTCATCGATGGTGCTCATAAGGAGATCCTCGACGAATCCACGATCGATGCTAACGCTCGTTTCTTTGCCAACCGTGACGAAGTTCCGCGCTACGCTGTTACCATGGGTATGGGTAACATCATGCGTGCCAAGGCTTTGATCATGATCATCAACGGCAACAAGAAGGACGCAGCTACCAAGCTTCTCATGAGCGACCGCATCGACCCGATGTGCCCGGCAACATTCATGCGTATGCATCGTGATGCCACTGTCGTAATCGAGAAGAAACTGGCAGAGGAAATCGGCTATATTCAGTAAGTTTTCGCAAGAATTACGGATTTGGAGCCTTCCACGATATTCCTGAGCGAAAGCACTTTTGCTTTTGTGCTTTCTGCTTGAAATATGGGCAATCCTTCGAAAAAGGTTGTTTTTCCCGAAAGTTTGGTATATTCTGAACGCAGATATCGGAGGATGTCATATCTTTAATATATTGAGGGGTGAAAATGAGTATCCGAGTATCTGAGTTGATCGGCGAGATCGTTGCGACCTTGGTGATCCTGGCATTTCTGATCGGAGGCATCGTACTTTGGTTCTACGAATATAATGCCACGGCTAATGAGCCAATACGGCCTTTACACACCGAACCTGTGGTGGAAGCCCAGATCGACATTAACGGCAACTGATGCAGCTCAAATAAACAAAGAAAAAGATGAGGGTGTCTCGCAAGAGACATCCTTTTTTTTTTGCGCGCGAGGCGGCGTGGGAGCGAAGGCGCGGCGGGCTCTCGCAGGGTAGCGTGGGGAGTGCTTTTGGAGCAGGAGCGGAGAAGGTCTGACACCCGGTCAGAAATGGCCCCTGTTTCTGACCCACTTTCTGACTTTTGGGCGAAAAGTCTAATACCCGGTCAGAAATGGCCCCTCTATCTGACCCACTTTCTGACTTTCGGGCTAAAAGTCTAATACCCGGTCAGAAATGGCCCCTGTTTCTGACCCACTTTCTGACTTTCGGGCTAAAAGTCTAACACCCGGTCAGAAATGACCCCTGTTTCTGACCCACTTTCTGACTTTTGAGCGAAAAGTCTAACATCTGGTCAGAAATGGCCCCTGTTTCTGACCCACTTTCTGACCCTTGCCGTATTTGTCTGAATCCGCGTCTGAAAAGCACCCTGATTTAGACACACTTTCAGACATATGGCGTATTTGTCTGAATCCGCGTCTGAAAAGCACCTCGATTTAGACACACTTTCAGACACTCTCCTTCTTGTCAGCTACAGAGCGCGGACCACAAAAGAAATGACCGGCCTTGCGACCGGTCATTTCAACCTCTTATCTTCCTTGGGTGAGTAAGAATTACTGCACCTGATAGATCTTCAAGGAGCCGTCAGTAGAAGTGAAGACGACGTTTCCGATCTCGTCGAAGGCGGAGTAGTTAACAACGCCCATTTCACTCAATTCCATCTGACCGCAGATGACGTAGGTGACATCGTAGATATGGAGGAGATTTCTTACTTCTTCCACATCACCGGAAGTGTAGATGGTCTCCAGATCTGCGTAACGTGGGGAGATGTAGTTTTCCCAAACGTTCTTGCCGGGTGCGTCCACGAACTCACCGTTCTCATCGACGATGCCCTGGAAGTGCCACAGCCACTCGTGTGTCTGCCAGCCGATGATGGTCGGAAGACCCGTGTAGGCGGAAACGATACACTTATCTGTATAACTCAGACCCTTGGCCTCGCAGATGTTGCGGGAGCCCTTGACGTTGGTGTTCAGCCAGTCGATTGCTTCCTGATAGGATACCAGGTTGCCCTCATAGCTGTTCAGGTTCTTGGTTTCTTCATCTGCATACTCGTGATCGTTCTCCCAGTATGGCGACTTGTAGTCGGATAGGTAGGCCGTACCATCGAGGGTCTTGTAGCTCTCCATTTTGATCTCGCCGCAACGCTGGTCAAGAGAACGGAGTGTATAGTGACCCGGGATAAAGATGATCAGGACGATCATGATGATCGATACCGTCAGACCCCAGTTGGAAAGGTTGCCCTTTCTGGTGACGTGCGCCATGAAACGGAACACGGTGTAGCCGATGACCAAAGACAGGATGATAAATCCGGCAAAGGTGAACTTAAACATCGTGTTTGAACGCTGGTAGTTCTTGCCATAGATATCGCGTACGTAGATGATCTCCGGCGCGATCAGCATCATGAAACCTACGAAGGTCATACCGACCATGAAGATATCAACGATGGAACGGAGACGGAAGAACTTGCAGAGCAGGAAGTCTCCGAATTTAGCGAGGTAATAATCCAAAGTGCGGAACAGAAGAGCGATACGTGCGATAAAGCTCGGATCGGAATCCTCGTCCGAATTCTCTTCGAGATCCGGGTCCGAAGACTTGGACTTGGCACGATGGATATGCGCCTGTGCTACGACTACATCCGGGTCGAAGTCTGCATCCGGATCGGAAGAGGCGCTGTCTGCCTCACCTTCCGCATCTTCGGAAGCACTTGCATTATCAGAAGCGTCAGCTGCCTCAACTGCCTCAGAAGCTTCAGCACGCTCTTTCTTGAAGTCCATAGCAGGCTTGGTGAAAGAAAGCGGAGCCGGCAGGACCGGAAGAAGGTTCTTCTTGTACTTGTGGCGCTTGGTAGCGATAACCAGAACGACCAGAGCCAGCGGGATCAGGATATGGATCAACCAGACGATGGTGAACTGGAACAGTGATGTGTGTCTGTCTACCAGTGCGATGGAGTTGGAGATCATGTCGAAGTTCAGGTTGAAGGTCATCGAGATGAAGCTTGCAATCGTGAAAAGCATCGACATGCCAAGTCCTGTTCGGGACAGTGCTGTCGGGAAGATCGTGGTAAGCAGATACGAGAGCACGAAGATCACGAACTGCAGACAAAGGTGCGCATAGACATTGCTGCCGAATTTCAGGTAGACGCCCAGGATGCCGCCGGCTTCAAAGAAGAAGACGAGAAGGCTCGTAAAGGAGCAAAGGTATGTGGAGCGTCTTGCGTGATAGACCAGAAGACCCATGGAACAGAAGATGAAGTAGATCAGGAAGTCCCAGTAGTTGCACATCTGTGCCAGACCCAGAAGATAGGCGGCAAAGAAGAATTCCGGACGGCAGAGATGACGCATCTCTTTTACAAGGTTCGAACTGAGACCATGGAAACGGACAAGCTTCTGGTCGCGTTCGTTATCGTACTTGGCACGGAATACGGCCACGAATACGAAACCGATGATAAGAAGGACGATCATCATGCTGACTACGTGAGCGTGCAGGTCGCCGATCAGGTAGGAATAGAAGGGGAACTCATGGATGGTGTAGTCGCCCACTTCAGAGATACCGGATGTGACCAGGTCAGGGTTGTGACCGATAAAACGGGTGGAGTCCGGATAGAAGAAACCGGTGGTGCTGCCGACATTGATGCCGAGCTTTTCCCAGATCTTCCAGAAAAGCATCTTGTTACCGAAGCTCTGCTCATCGTAGAAGAAGGAGTGGGAGTTACCGAAAACAAGTGCACATGCGGAGGAAAGGAGTCCTGCAAAAGGCAGGTACCACTTCGATACCGGGCAGTCGCGCTTCTGCATCAGACCGTCGATGAACAACTGGCCGAGCGTGAAGGCAGAGGAGAACGGGATCGCGATTGCTGCACACATGGAAATGTTGTAGGCGATACCGGTCTTGGTGCCGAGCATCTTTGTCAGGTACGAGAAGACGTACTGACCATAGTAATAGTAGTTGATGGAGTGTCCGGCGAGCCACGGATCCTTGGCCGGGAGACTGTTGTCGCGGACCATGGAATTCATGAAGCCGAAGTTCATGAACTTCTCTTCACCATTGATGTTCGGGAAAATACCCTTGCAGAAGAGAAGGAATACGAAGAAGACAGTGAAGATGGCTTCTTCCAGTATGATGTGGCTGATGTTCTTGTTATCGCAGAGCGAGATCATGGCCGCACGGCGGGTCTTGGGGATACCCCAGCTGACTGCGATAAGAGCGATGAACATGATGATCGTCATCGGACGGTTGAAACTGTCCCAGATACCAAGATAGGAGATGAGCCATACCGGACCTGTGGTCAGGAGGATACCCAGACTCTTGGCTAATCCGTAACCTGTGGAAACGAATCCGCGGAAGAAGTACGCAACGATCGGAAAAGCAGCCCAGCTGTACAGATAGAAGGCGGCCCACCAGGTGAAGAAATCACCTATGTTGTCCTTGAGGACGAGCCCCGACAAAATGGCGACCAGCGCCGGTACGAGCAGGACCAGGACCCGAAGGAGCATGTCCGATGCCTTGATGTCCGGCATCTTGCCCAGCGCGTCAAAATCCGGCTCGTAAGCCGTCTGCTTCGACTGCACGGTCTTGGCGTAATTCTTTCCAGCCTTCGAAGCATTATTGCTCTTCGAAGAGCTTGAGTTCTTTTTCATGAGAAAAAACCTCCTTTATCTTGTTCACTGTAAGGTTCGCCTGGGCAACACATGCGTCCATGCGGTATTTGGTATCATCCTGTACGGTATCGGACATTGCCAGACTGCAAACGAACAATCCGGGAACCGGCTCAAGCAGGTCGTCCAGGGGACGGTTGATCGGCTTGGCGTAGCGTGTCCGCGTAAGACGCCATGTACGGACGGCCGTGCGGGAAACGCTTGGGTTCATATACTGCAGACGCTTGAAGAATGTCTTGAAAACGTCTGCGTCCGATGCGGTCCAGAGTGGTGCCGTTGTCTGGAAACTTCCGGACAGGTAGAGCACGTGACCGCCGTATCTTCTTTCGCCCACCATGCTGGTGTGCTGGATGATGCGCTGGAACGGCTCATCATCGTCGATCTTTCGGGAGTAGCACTCCGTGAAAGGATACTTCATCAGCATCAGCAGGCACATATTCGCCTGATACGTGACGTCCATGAGGGAATCACGGAAGTCGGTCGGCATATTCAAAGGATGAGTAATGTGCACGAGGTTACGGCAGGAGCCGGTATATAGGATCGTGTCACACTCCAGTATGATCGATGTGGTGTCGGCCAGGATACAGCGGACACGGTATTTCGGTCGCGTCGGATCCTCGCTCTCGGCGATCTCCGTAACGGTATATCCGTACTGGATGATGCCTTCGTTGTCCGTGATCTCCTGAACCAGGGCGGCCAGAAGCGAATGGAAGCCGTTATCCAGATAACCCAGCTTCTTTTTGCTTGCCCGTCCGTACCACAGTGAATCGTACCACTGCAGCTCGTCGGAGAGTCCCAGGTCCTTAAGAAGCGCGATCAGCGCACGGTCGGACTTGCGGATGTGGTGAGGCAGAAGCTCGATATAGTCCGAGCCGAGTCGGGAACAGGCCAGCATGCCGCCCGGTGTGGACTGCTGCTCCACGACCTGTACGCGAAACCCTGCCTGCGCAAGCTTATATGCACAGACCAGACCGGAAAGTCCGGCGCCGATCACACAAATTGACGTTTTTTCTGCCATGTACCCTCTACCTCTTTATTTCCGCGTCCCGGCCTTTCTATCGGGACGAACCGTTCAGATCATCTTTGCTTCCAGATAGTAGCGCTTCTCCGGAGCCTCGCCCATGGAGAAAGTCTTTCTCGGGAAGACACCTTCCTTCGAGATCGTCTCGAAGAAAGAATCTTTTGATACATCAGGGAGCAGGAAGCCCAGGCAGTTCCCGTTGGACAGGGAACGGACGGAATCCTCTCCGTGGATATAGTCTGTATGTATCTTATCGGTCTCCTCAATGGAATCCAGGAAACCGGAAAGTGTGCCGACAGCCAGTGTGTGCTTCGGAGCACCGATCACGAGGCAGAGATCCTCACTGCCGTTTGTGACCAGAACTGTCTGTGAACCATCTGCATTTCCTTCCTTGGCAAAAGCACTTGCGTCAGCAAAAGAAATGTTCTGGTCGGCAAAGTATTCTGTTGCCCGCTTCTTGAAGTCGTCCATGGTGAGACCGAAGGTCACGCGGTGGATCGGCTCGAACTTCAGACCCTCATCGTGAATGTTCACGATCTCGACCAGGCAGTAGCGTGCCGGGTGAGTCAGGCGGTCTTCAGCGGACAGCTTCTCACGAATGTTCTCCCAGTGAGTCTTCGCGGTAGCCAGAGAGTGGTTACCATCGCCGACTGCGAAGAGGAATCCGTCGTCGGATGCTTCCAGAAGGTCACGCAGCGCCTCGATGATGCCGTTTGCTACAGAAGAACCGTCTTCCGTGAAGTAACCCTTGATATGGCCGCCTTCCATCATGAGGTCGGTGTCGTATACCAGGTTCTTCGGGTCCGCGGAAAGCGCGTCCCAGGCCGGCTCGATGACTGTACGCTTCGGGTCGTCGATGAGCACCATGATGTGCGGCATCTCGATCGGTGCACGCTCACGGATGCGGACTCTCGGAGGAATACGGGACAGTACCGTTCCCTCGGTCGCACGGATGCGGCTCTTGTTACCCGGAGTAAAGTCGTACTGCTCCAGATCCAGAGCAAGCATCAGACCACGACGGGAGTCGTTATACTTTGTCTTACGGTCCAGCAGGATGAACCCGGGTGCGAGCTCTTCCAGAATGCCGCTGGACAGATATTCGTTGATGGAAGAAGAAATGTCGGAAAGTCTCTTCTCGATCTCTTCCACCGGGCTCTTCTCGAGGTAAACCTCAGGAAGAAACATGCGAAGCGTCGAAGGATGCGCGCCGACGATCGACTCGACCTGCTCCCAGTACTGCGGTTCGGAAGTGAACTGATCACATGCAATTACGGCCCATTTCTGAAGTTCTACACCCTTGGTCGGGAGAAGGATCTTCGGAGCGGCCACAGCGATGTCTGCATAGATTGAATTCATGATAAATCCCCTTTTCGATCACACGCCTGTGGAGTCTTCGTAAGGCTTCTACACTTATTAGACATTCCACATCAGCTGATTTTTTTGAAAAAGAAAAAAACTTTTCGGAACCTGGATCCCGAAAGTGATTTTCTCCTTGCTTACGTTTGGACATAAGCCAAATTATTATAGCACGCTATGAATGAAAGTTCTATTTATATAGGGAAAAAGGTATAATAAAATAAGAATTACAAAAATCCCGAAAAATCGGGCGGAGGGGGGAGTTTCATGGCAAACGCGGAGAATGGAAGAGGCAGGCTTCTTTGCCTTCTTGAGATCCTTTTACGGGAAACCGACGAAAACCACGGACTCAGCACACAGGAGATCCTCTCAAGACTCGAAGAAAACGGATTTCCTGTCGAGCGAAAGGCACTGTACAAGGACTTTGACGCGATCAAGGAGTCGTCGATCGCACTTGAGAGCAACGGCCGTCCGCCCAGGTACTACATCGAGCAGAGGGATTTTGAAGTCGAGGAGATCATGATCCTTATCGATGCCGTCGAATCGGCCGGATTCATGACGGAAAAGAAGAAGGAGACCCTGATCAGAAAACTGAAGAATCTGACGTCCAAGGGCCACGCTTCAGAGCTGAATGAACAGATCCACTACATCGGCCGTCACCATTCCTCGAACAACGATTTTATCTACACCACGAACCGCATTCGGAAAGCCATGCACGAAGGCCATCCGGTATCGTTCAAGTACATCGAGTACCGCTACGGAGAAGGCGAAGTCTTTAAGCGTGACGGCCAGCGGTACGTCCTTCACCCGTTTGCCCTCATCTGGCACAACGGATTCTATTACTGCATCGGCGCCCGCCCGGAGCAGAGTACGGACGAGAGCGAAAACTACATCTGGCATTTCCGTATCGACCGCATGAAGGAAGTGCACATCGAATCGAAGAAGAAAATAGCCCAGCCGCCGAAGAGTTTCAACGTCGCCCGATATGTGGAGGCGTCTTTCAGCATGTTCGGCAACAAGCCCGAACCGGTGCAGCTGCGCTTTCAGAAGAATATGCTCACCCAGTTCTATGACCGCTTCAGCCAGGATGTGACGATCTTCCCGGACCCGAAGGATGACAACTACCTGATCGCCAACGTGACCGCCAGCGTCAGCCCCACTTTCTTCTCCTGGGTCAGCCAGTACGAAGGTGCCTTCAGCATCTACGGACCGAAGAGTGTCGCCGACCGATATCGTGAGCATCTGGAAAAAGCACTCCAAGCTTGATTCTTTCGGTATTTTATCTTTAACCTGTCACGTGTTTTTTTGAGTGCTTTTTCAGTAGAATATCTAGTGTGAGTATCCTCACGAGGGACAACAGGGAAGAAGAAACGGCAGGTGTTATTATGTCAGACGTTAAGAATCGAATCATCGAAGAAGTGAAGAAAGTGATCTGCGGAAAAGACGACGTGATCCGTCTTGTTATGACGGCGATGCTTTCCGGAGGCCATATCCTCATCGAGGATGTACCGGGAGTCGGAAAGACGTCCATGGTACTGGCTTTTTCCAAGACCATGGGTCTGGATTACGGCCGTGTGCAGTTCACGCCTGACGTACTGCCTTCCGATATTACCGGTTTTTCCGTATTCGATAAAGATACCAAAGAGATGCATTACCAGAAGGGTGCGATCTTCCACAACCTGTTTCTGGCCGATGAGCTGAACCGTGCTTCGTCACGTACCCAGTCCGCCTTCCTGGAAGCCATGGAAGAAGGCCAGGTCACGGTAGATGAGAAGACCTATCCGCTCCCGAGTCCTTTTATCGTATTTGCGACACAGAATCCTTCCGGCGCTTCCGGAACATCGCTGCTTCCGGACTCCCAGATGGACCGTTTTACCGTTCGTATTTCCATGGGCTATCCGAAGAATATCGATGAAAAAGCCATGCTGATCAACCGTCAGGACGGACGCGATCCGATGAAGACCGTGGAGCGTGTCTGCACGGCGGAAGACCTGACGCGTATGCAGCAGGAAGCGGCCAAAGTCCACGTCCGTGACAGACTTTTCGACTACATCGTAGCCCTTTCGGATGCAACAAGAAATCACCCGGATCTGGAGCGTGGCGCCAGCCCGCGTGCCACACTGGCGCTGACGGCGATGGCAAAGGCCTACGCCTATATGAACGACCGCGATTTCGTCGCGGATGAAGATGTACAGACCGTGTTTGTGCCGGTCATGAGTCACCGTCTCCTTTTGACACCGGAAGCCGAGTTCAATGAAGTGAAGACGGATGCGATCACCGAAGAGATCATCAAGAAGACGCGTGTCGTAGGGAAATAAATCCGATGGTAAAGAACTGGATCATCTACATCCTGGCGCTTCTTGGCTCGATCGCTTTCTTCCTTGTGTATCAGATGTGGTTTGCCTGGTACTGGCTGCTTGTGCTTTATGCGATCCCTGTTATCGCGATCGTGTTCAGCATCATTACCGTGATCTGTTTTAATGTCCGTGTAAAAGCACCCCAGATGATCACCATGAAGATGGACGCGGGGCTTGTTTTCACGTCCCAGGGTCCGACCTATCTTCCCGGACAGCTATATGGCGTGCGCATGACGATCAAGGAAATGATGAGCGGGATCGAGCAGAAATACCGCTTTGTCTGCCAGATCGGTACCGACTATACGGTCAATCTCGATACGGAGCACTGTGGTACCTATGTGATCGAGTCGATCAAGGTGCGTGTCTATGACATGTTCGGCCTGATCCCGATCCCGAAAAAAGTCGAGCTGAAAGGCGAGATCCCGGTCCTGCCGGTGCAGCGCATGCCGAGTATCGTGACCGATGCGAACGGTTTCCGCGCCAAGATCCTGAGCAAATCGAATTCGCCTTATTCCGAGCTTTACGATATCCGTGAATACATTCAAGGTGACCCGATCAAGAGCATTCACTGGAAGATGTCGGCCAAGAAGGACGAGGTCCTTGTCAGAGAGCCGCAGGAAGAGACACACGGACGCGCACGCGTCGAGATGCCGCTGCAGGGGTCAAGAGATAAAGTCGACCAGAACCTCGGAGAAGTGCTTTTTACGATCAAGTATTTTCTTATAAGGGATATTCCCGTAAGCATTAAAGTCATATCGCGCTACCGCCATCCGGAGATCTTCGAGATCCGCTCCAAACAGGAGATGGACCGCACGATGCGGAAGATCCTGCGTCTGCCGATAGAAGGGGGGGAAGCACGATGAGTGAGAAACGTCCGCTGACATTGTCCTTCCCGAGAGGCGAATCCTTGCCTGTATGGGCGTTCCTTTTTGCGGGTCTGATGGCCACGATCCTGGGTATTTCCAGCGTGTCGATGATTTCCGCCGCATACAACCTGGCGACGGATTCATTCGGCTTCCTGTTCTTTGTGCCGATCTTCGCCTTCCTGTTCAGCTATATCCACGCCAGAAAAGATATCCGGCTGACGCTGATCGCTTTCGGCGGCCTGGTGCTCATCACTGCCGGCTCGATCCTGGCGAATTTCATGATGGCGCGCGACGCCGCGGTAAGCTTCCTGTCGAAACTTGCAAACGATGCTCTGACCTTCCTGCCCATAGGCGGCGAGTATACGGACATGCCTTTTGCCATGACATATTTCCTGTCACTGATCACGGCGATCCCGTCGTTTATCTGCACATGGGTGATCATAAGAAAGAGACCGATCATCTTCGCGATACTCGCTTATCTGCCATTTATCGTCTGCACGTTCTCGCTGAACTACCGCCAGCCGACGACGGCGCCGAGTGTGGCCATGATCCTTGCCGTCCTGATGCTCTTCATATTCAAAAATGTCCGTAAGAGCGCCCAGGAGAAGACATACCTCGATCTTCTGAAGGTCTTTATTCCGGTCCTGAGCGTGCTACTGTTCCTGGTGATCCTGAATCCGCAGAGCAAGTACAGAAACGATGAACTGGCGAAAAAGCGCTTCGAGTCCGTGCGGACTTTTGTGGAGAATATCGCGGAGCGCCTCCCGTGGGGAACCGGTACCACGCGTGAAGGAAGAAAACTCAGCGCGATGCTCGGCTATTCGGGCAGCGTCAGGATCGATGAGATGGCGAACAATGCCCTTTACATGAGCGTGGAAAAAGAGGACCTGATGAAGGCCGGTAACTTCACGAATCCGGACTGGAAGTTCATGACGGTCACACGTGAAAGAGATATGCGTTACCCCGGAAATCTCACCGGCAGCGCCTCGTATCTATACCTGAAGACTGCCTCCATGGCCTGGTTTGACGGCTATTCCTGGGCGGCTTCGGCGCAGGATCTGGTGCCCGCCGACTATTTCACGGAGCGCCCGATCACGCAGAAGGAAGCCCGCTATACACTTCGGATCGATCTCGATTTCGATGCGGAATATGCGTTCATTCCTCACTATGTCGACCAATACCATGTCGATCCTGTCGATGGATCCGATCCTGACCCGCTCCTGTCCGTGCAGGAGACCTATAACATCAATGAAAAAGCACTTGTCGAGAACAAGGCGAGAGAGTATGTCCTTGCGTATAGCAATGTGCCGGTAAGATATACGCCGAAGTGGACGGAAGCCTATCTGGATTTCCTCTACTCCGATTGTATCTATGTGCCGGACGAGTCGAGAGAGAAGATCCTGCGCTCCAACCTCCTTCCGGAGTGGTATCTATCGCTTTATTACGGATACGATCAGTGGTCGACCGAGAAAACGGTCGAAGCAGTCATGAGTTATGTTCGGAATCTGAAGACATACGATGACGACACGCCGTATCCGCCGACAGACCAGGACTTCGTCTACTGGTTCATGCACGACAGTAAAACAGGTTTCTGCGTTCACTATGCTTCCACGGCCGTCGTGCTTCTCCGAATGCTCGATATCCCCGCCCGTTATATCAAAGGCTACCTTCTGACCGGAATAGAGGACGACGTTCCTTTTACCGTCGGAACCGCTGACGCCCATGCCTGGATCGAGTATTTCCATCCGGATTACGGCTGGATCATGGACGATCCGACGCCCGGTAACCAGACTGCGGCAAGCTACTACAACTTTAAGGCCATCATTCAGGAATATGGTCCGGAAACGACTCTGGTCACGCCGAGACCGAAGCCGACGGCCAAGCCGAGGGCGGAGCTTCCTACCGGAGAATCGGTACAGCAAGGAGCAGCTTCGGAAAGCGAATGGAATGAGGAAGAGGAGAAGTTCTCTGGAAGCCGTTTCATCGGCAAGATCTTCGACAAGGTGTATGCGGCTACGATCATTGTCCTGATCGTGGGCGGCGTGCTGGCTGTCCTGCTCTTCGGTGTCCGCTTCGTTTTCCAGCTCTTCTGGAAGAAGCGTATGAAGAACAAAGACATCAACCTGAGCAGCCGCGCGTACTACCGGTATTACACGGCGATGGCGAAGATCCTGAAGGGTACGTCTTCTGAGGACAGTGGAGATATTGCTCGAAAAGCGGCGTTCAGCCGGGAGGGCATCACGAAGGAAGAACTCCTGGATCTGATTTCGAAAGAAGAGAAGAACACGGATGCGCTGTATAAGAAGGCGGGCATCTATAGAAGAAACCTCTTCGATCTGCTTAAGATAAGGAAAAACCTGCCACTTGAAACCAGGTAAGAAGTGCGGCTTTTACGGCCGCATCTTTTTCTTGCTGTTATATAAATATATATATAGATTTTCTCGCATAAATCATGTAAAATTACAAGGCACGCGAAATACAGGCGCGTGTCTTGCTTTCTTCGTGAAAACGGATAGCTTTGTTGATAAAGGAGACAAAGAAGAATGAGACAATTTACCTCAGACGAATTGAGAAATACTTGGAAACAGTTCTATATCGACCGCGGACACGTGGATGTCGGCGCCGTTTCGCTGGTATCCGACGGTTCTACCGGTGTTATGTTCAACGTAGCCGGCATGCAGCCCTTGATGCCTTATCTTCTTGGTCAGAAGCATCCTCTGGGCACAAGACTCTGTAACGTACAGGGTTGTGTAAGAACCAACGATATCGACTCCGTCGGTGACAAGAGCCACGTTACTTTCTTCGAGATGATGGGTTCCTGGTCCCTCGGCGATTACTTTAAGAAGGAAAGATGCCAGTGGAGCTTCGAGCTTCTGACACAGGTCTTCGGCTTCGACGCTGACCATCTGGCCGCAACCGTATTTGCCGGTGACGAGAATGCCCCGAGAGATGAAGAGGGTGCAGAATTCCGTATCGCTTCCGGCTTTAAGAAAGAAAACATCTACTATCTCGGTGCGGATGACAACTGGTGGGGCCTCGAGTATGGTCCTTGCGGTCCGGACAGTGAGATGTTCTATATCGCCGACCGTCCGGATTGTGGTCCGGATTGCGGCCCGGGCTGCTCCTGCGGTAAGTATACCGAGCTCGGAAACGACGTATTCATGCAGTACGAGAAGCATAAGGACGGTACTCTGACACCGCTTAAGCAGAAGAACGTAGATACCGGCTGGGGCCTCGAGAGAATCCTGGCATTCCTGAACGGTTCCCGTGACGTATACCAGATCGACCTCTTTGCACCGGTCATCGCTTATATCGAGAAGGTTTCCGGCGTGAAGTACAATTCCGACGAGAAGCAGACACGCTCCATGCGTATCCTCGCTGACCACACCAGAACATCCGTGATGCTCATCGGTGATGCAGCGAAGCTCGTTCCGGCAAACGTTGGTGCAGGCTACGTTCTCCGCCGTCTGATCCGTCGAGCAGTCCGTCACGCTCGTGCGCTGAACCTCAAGAAGGATGACATCCTGAAGATCGCGACGATCTTCATTGATGAGATCTATAAGAACAGCTACCCGCTCCTTACCAAGAACAGAGAGTTCATCCTGAACGAACTGACAAAGGAGATCGAGCGTTTCGAGAGCACACTCGAGAACGGCATGAAGGAATTCAAGAAGATCCTCGAAGAGAATGCTGCTTCCGGTAAGAAGACCATCGATGGTAAGTCCGCTTTCTATCTCTACGATACATTCGGCTTCCCGATCGAGCTGACTGTCGAGCTTGCTGAAGAAGAAGGCCTCACTGTTGATGAGGAAGGCTTCAAGGCTTCGATGGAAGAACAGAAGCAGAAGGCTCGTGACAACGCGAACTTCTCCGCGAAGCTCAATACCGCGGCCGGCGTTTTCGATTCTCTCGATGAGAGCGTCAAGACCAAGTTCCTCGGCTACGACGGACTGAATACACAGGGTAAGATCCTCGCACTGGCAGACGAAGCATCCTTGAAGGATTCCCTCTCCGAAGGTGACAAGGGTACGATCATTACGGATGTCACGACATTCTACGGCACCATGGGTGGTCAGGTCGGTGACAAGGGCGTCATCAAGACTGCAACCGGCGAATTTACCGTAACCGAGGCGATCCACCTTGCTAACGGCCGCGTCGGTCATGTCGGTTTCGTTTCGAAGGGAACGATCAGCAAGGACAGCACCGCTGACATCTGCGTAGACGAAGAAAACCGTAATAACACATGTAAGAACCACTCCGCGACGCATCTTCTGCAGAAGGCACTGAAGATTGTCCTGGGTGATCATGTTGAGCAGAAGGGTTCCTTGGTAACTCCTGACCGTCTGCGTTTCGACTTCTCCCACGATGCGGCAATGACAGCCGAGCAGATCGAGAAGGTCGAGGCGATCGTCAATAAAGAGATCGCGGCATCTCTTCCGGTACGCACCGATGAGATGAGCCAGCAGGAAGCTGTATCCACCGGCGCGATGGCGCTTTTCGGTGAGAAGTACGGCGACGTCGTTCGTGTAGTCAGCATGGGCAAGGGCACATCCGGAAACAACGAAGACGACTTCAAGGCGGCGTTCTCCGTAGAACTCTGCGGTGGTACGCACGTCAGTAATACATCCCAGATCCGCTCGATCAAGATCCTTTCCGAGTCCGGTGTCGCTGCCGGCGTAAGAAGAATCGAGGCATTGACCGGTGACGGCGTTTCCGCTTACTACAAGGATCTCGAGAAAATGCTTGATGAGGCTGCCAAGCTTCTGAAGTCCAATCCGTCTGAGATCGTCAGCAAGATCGCAGCATTGCAGAACAGCCTGAAGGCAGCGAACTCCGAGATCGAGTCCTTAAAGTCCAAGGCTGCCAAAGAGGCGCTCGGCAATTCGCTCGAGCAGACCGAAGACGTCAAGGGAGTGAAGCTCCTGGCGGCGAAACTTGATAATGTCGAGATGGGTGCACTCCGTGACCTCGGCGACTCCTTGAAAGAGAAGATCGGCGATGGCGTCGTCGCGCTGCTTTCTGCTTGCGACGGCAAGGCGAACATCGTCATCATGGCGACCGACAGTGCGGTCAAGGCCGGCGCGCACGCAGGTAACCTCATCAAGGCTGTTGCCCCGATCGTTGGTGGTGGCGGCGGCGGACGTCCGAATATGGCGCAGGCCGGCGGTAAGAACCCCGCAGCGATCAACGAGGCACTTGCTGCAGTCAAGACCGAACTCGAGAAGATGCTGTAAGGTTAACCAAGATAAATATCCAAGAGAGCTGTCCCGGAGAATGGGAAGGCTCTCTTTTTATTTTTCGGTCAAACACGCAACTTTTTTCAAATTGTGATGGAATTGTTATTCAAGACAAGTGCTTTTGGAGTAGAATATGCATAGAATCATTCATTCGAGTTGGGGAGGATAGCAGTATGTGTTTATTCTGTGATATCGTGGCCGGCAAGATCCCGTCCACCAAGGTTTTTGAGAACGATAAGGTCCTGGCGTTCAAGGACATCAACCCGCAGATGCCGATCCACGTTCTTGTGGTCCCGAAGAAGCACTTCGACGATATCCTCGATATGGCGGCTTCCGACGAGGGAAAAGAAGCCCTGGGCGATGTGCTTGAGGCGATCCCGGAGGTCGTGAAGGCGACCGGCGCGGACGAGGGTTTCCGCGTGATCAACAACTGCAAAGAATACGCCGGCCAGACCGTGATGCATGTGCATTTCCACATTCTCGGCGGCGCGAAGTTTACGGAGCATATCGTTTAATATGAGAAAAAGCACTCGGCGAACCTGCCGTTTTATATTCCGGGTCGTGACGTTTTTCATGTGCCTGGCTGTTTTGGTGTCCCTGATCCAGGTCCCGTCTCTTGCAAGTAAGAAGGAGGACGTGCTGGAGAATTACATCGACCGTACCTTTTCCGTGATCCTCGGGCGGACGGCGAGTAATGAGGATTTCCGTCTTTGGTATCCGAATCTCAAGAAGGGCAGCGCCACAGCCGTTTCCATGATCGATCAGCTCACGGAAAGCTCGGAGTATCAGGCAAAAGGTCTTTCCACAGAACAGACTGTAGATGTTCTTTACCGTTCCATGCTGGGCCACGAAGCGGACTTCGAGGGACGGGAGTACTGGCTGCGCCTTTTGTCGGGCGGCGTCAGTAAGACGGTCCTCGTGCATACGATCGCCGGGACAGACGAGTTCAAGACATTCTGTGCGAACAATACTGTTAAGCCGGGTGACGTGACGATCACCGAAGAGCGCGACATGAATCCGGAGATGACCCTGGCTGTCGCGAAGATGTGCAAGTCCCTGACCGGCCGCGAGCCGCAGGCCGAGGAACTGAACACCTGGATCTCGCAGCTGACGGGAAACCAGGCTGGTCTTGCAAATTTCCTT
The DNA here is from genome assembly GCA_017615755.1 of Clostridiales bacterium. Taxonomy (GTDB): domain Bacteria; phylum Bacillota; class Clostridia; order Saccharofermentanales; family Saccharofermentanaceae; genus Scatonaster. Next base: position 49,309 of record JAFZZM010000004.1, read on the forward strand.
TTGCGCTTTATGAAAAGCGACGAGTTTACGAATCTGGGCTATGACCGTGAGATCACGGTGCAGGTGGTCTTTGAGAGCATGCTCGAGAGAACGCCGACTGAGCAGGAAAAAGCGGAATTCATCGACATCCTTTCCCATGGTGTTTCTATGGATTTCGTAGTCGACCGGATCGCGAAAACACAGGAATTTTCAGACCTTTGCGCGGGCAAGGGTATCCTTCCGGGCAACATCGAATTGTCCGAGCCGCGTGACATGCACTATGAGCTCACCGGGTTTATCGCACGCTTCTACGAGAAGCTGGCCGGCCATGTCGCTACTGCGGATGAGCTGAACGACGGCATCGGAAAAGTGCTTTCGGGTGAGGTGAAGGTGACAAAGATGCTTTCCGAGGTACTGGAATCTCCCGAGAGCCAGGAGACGCTGGCAAGTAACGACGATTTCCTGAACGCCGTATATGAAGTGCTTTACGGCACGGCGCCGGAGGGCGAGGCGATCGAAGGATACAGGATCGGTCTGGAACACGGTATCACGAGATCCCATGTTTTGGAAGAGATCACGAAGTCCGAGGCGTTCTCCGAAAAGATGAAAGAACTGGGCATCGAGACTTCGGAAGAGAAGCAGGTGCCGGAGAAGATCATTGCGCTGACTTTTGACGATGGTCCGTATACGCCGGTCACCACCCGTATCCTGGATGCGCTGAAACCATATGACGCACACGCCACGTTCTTCGTGGTCGGCAACCGCGTCAATCCTTATTCCGAGTCCATCATCCGTGCGGTCAACCAGAACTGCGAGATCGCCAACCACACGTGGAACCATACGACCTTGACACGCATCTCGGGCGATGCGGTCGCGCAGCAGATGAACGACTGTGATAATGCGGTCTTTAACCTGGCCGGCGTCCACACCCGCGTCATGCGTCCTGTCGGCGGATCTTACAGCGGTACCGTTTCCGCAAACGTCGGCCGCCCCATGATCATCTGGTCTGTGGATACGAACGACTGGAAATACAGAAATGCACAGCATGTCATCGATGAGATCTTGAATAACGCAAGGGACGGGGACATTATCCTGATGCATGACCTCTATGAGACGACCGCCGAGGCCGTGGAATATGTGGTTCCGAAGCTTATCGAAAAGGGCTTCACTCTGGTAACCATAAGCGAACTTGCCGAGTATAAGGGCATCGACCTTCAGGCCGGCGAAGCGTATTTCTCCCTGAGAGGATAAAACTGAAAAAGGGCACAAAAAAAGGGGATTGGGAAACACAAAAACCAATCCCCGTTTGAGAAGCGAAGGAAATGAGAAAACCTTCAGCTTCGATTGTTGTGACGGATAAAACCAAAAACCGTCTGCTCATACACCGAAAGAGGAACGAATCATGTCGGTGGGCAAGAAATTCAGCCAACCCTGAGACCAAATATGCCAAAGCGTATTTATTCTTTTAACCTACTTAAACTATATAATGATTTAGTACCGAATACAAACAAGTTTTGTTCTCATTAGTATAACAATATTTCACAAAAAGTATTTCTAAATGGCGAAAAATCTTCGAAACGGCGAAAATATGCGCTTTTTATTTCACTTATGTCACTTTAGACGGGCTCTTTACTATATAATTATATATAGGGTAATAGTATGACGAGGTGAATGATCCATGCCGACGATTTTCAAGCGGAACCGTTTCCGTTCATTGCTGCTTGCTTGCGCACTTTGCTTTTCTATTCTGTTTTCCGGAATGGTACCGGCCGCCGCAAGAGCCGAAGAAGAACAAGAAGATCCGATCGGCGCTTTTGTCACACGGGCATATACATTGATCCTTGACCGTGAGCCGGAAGAGGAAGGCTTCGCATTCTGGAAAGAAAGTATCGAGAAGGGCGAGCGCACGGCGGCCAACCTGGTCAACGAGTTTATGACCAGCGAAGAATTCACGGCCCGTTCCCTTGATCAGGATCAGCAGATGGAGATCATCTACCACGTAATGTTTGACCGCGAGCCGGATGAAGCCGGTATGCAGTACTGGCTGAACTACCTGGATTGCGGCGTCAGCATCAGCGCGATCATCAACGGATTTACCCATTCAGAAGAATTCACTGCTCTTTGTGAGAAATACAATATCGTCGCCGGTGAGGTCACACCGATCGAGAACCGCGACCTGAACCTGAACGTGACCGCGTATGTAGCGCGTGCGTACCGGATCTTCCTGGACAGAAAACCGGAAACGGACGGACTGAATTACTGGACCGGCCGTATCGCCAAAGGCGAGATCTCCGCAGCCGAGATCGTCAACAATTTCGTGCAGAGCGAAGAGTTCAGGAATAAGGCTTTGTCCCGCGATGAGGAACTGGCGCTTGTTTATCTGTCCATGTTCGACCGCGAGATCGACGACAGCGGTAAAGAGTACTGGACAGGGATCCTGAACAACGGCGTATCCATCAGCTATGTCATCAACCAGATCGCCTGCCTCGAAGAATTCTCCACACTCTGTGGCAAATACGGCATGCTTCCGGGTGCGGTCGAGCTTACCGCGCCGAGAGATAAAAACTATCCGCTGACCGCGTTCCTTGCGCAGGGTTTCCCGATCCTGACCAACAGAAGCGCGACCGCCGCGGAGCTCGATAATTATGTGGCTTCCGCCATGAACGGTTCCCGTAAGGTCGAAGATCTCATCAAGTCGATCGTCTCTCTCGAAGAGTGCAGCAGTTATCTTTCGGACAACGAGGCCTTCATAAAAGCACTCTACCGTGTGACTTGCGGTAAAGAGGCGACGGACAGCCAGATCAGTTCCCGGCTTATCTCCCTGAATAACGGCATCACCCGTTACCATATCGTTTCCGAGATCGCCAAGACCGATGACTACAAGAATCGTCTTGCGGAGATGGGTATTTCCAATATCATTTCCAAGCCTGAAAAGGTCATCGCCCTGACATGGGATGACGGCCCGAATGCGCCTGTTACCAACCGTATCCTGGATGTTTTGGAGCAGTACGGTGCACACGGCACTTTCTTCGTAGTCGGCAACCGCTGCAAGACCTACAGAAGCTGCCTGATCCGCGAGATCAATGCGGACTGCGAGATCGGTAACCATACCTGGGACCACACATCCCTGACACGTCTTTCCGGAGACGGGATCCAGAGCCAGATGAGACAGACCGATGATGTGATCTTCAATATCACAGGCATCCGCCCGAAGGTGATGCGTCCGGTCGGCGGTTCCTATAACGACACCGTAAGAAGAAATGTGGGCAAGCCCATGATCATCTGGTCGGTAGATACGAATGACTGGAAATACAGAAATGCGCAGCACGTCATCGATGAAGTGCTTTCGCATGCGAGAGACGGCGAGATCATCCTTATGCATGACCTCTATACCACTACGGCGGACGCGGTGGAAGTGATCGTGCCGGAGCTGATCTCACGTGGATACACCCTCGTTACGATCAGCGAGCTGGCCGAGTACAAGGGTATCGAAATGGAAAACGGAGGCGCATACTTCTCCATGCGTGGATAAGTGCCGAAGATGAAAAAATACAAAACGAACGAAGAGGAAGAGCAAAATGAGCGTAAGAACAAAACAGATCGTTGAAGAAATCAAGAAGGTTATCTGCGGTAAGGACTACACGATCGTACTGGCCCTGGCCGGTATCCTGTCCGGAGGACATGTCCTGATGGAGGACGTGCCGGGCGTAGGAAAGACCACCATGGCGCTGGCTTTTTCCAAGACCATGGGTCTGGATTACGGACGTGTTCAGTTCACACCGGATGTTCTGCCTTCGGATATCACAGGCTTTTCCGTATATGACAAGATGAGCCAGAGCATGCGTTACCAGCCGGGCTCGATCTTCCACAATCTTTTCCTGGCTGATGAGCTCAACCGTGCTTCATCCCGTACCCAGTCCGCGCTCCTCGAGGCGATGGAAGAAGGACAGGTCACAGTCGACGGCAACACTTACGCACTGCCGAAGCCTTTCGTCGTCATCGCGACGCAGAATCCGTCCGGCGCTTCGGGTACATCGCTCCTTCCGGATTCCCAGATGGACCGTTTTGCGATCCGCATCTCTATGGGTTACCCGTCCACCAAAGATGAGAAGCTCATGATCAAGAACCGTGAGAACGGTCACAACCCGATGGACGATGTCCAGCAGATCCTGACGATCCGCGACATCATGGTCATGCAGGACGAGGTCAATCACGTACATATCAGTGAGGCGGTGCTGGACTACATCGTTACGCTGGTTGCCAATACGAGAAATCACGCCGACCTTGAGCGAGGCGCCAGCCCTCGTGCGACACTGGCCCTTACCGCCATGTCAAAAGCATACGCCTATCTTTGTGACCGAAACTTCGTCATCCCCAGCGATGTACAGGCAGTCTTCTATCCGGTAATGGGGCATAGAGTGCTTTTGACGCCGGAAGCAGAAGTCAATGAAAAGACTTCCGTAGAGGTCACCAAGGCGATCCTTCGTTCTACTGCAGCACCGAAGGTATAAGGGACGGTATTCCCATGTTCAAGAACTGGTGTATCTACATCATATTGTTCATAGCATCGGTAGTTTTTTTCTTGTACTATCAGATGTGGCTGTCGTGGTACTGCCTGCTGATCATTCTCCTGATCCTGCCGGTCTCCCTGATCTCTGCCATCGTGAACGGCATTTTCACTACGGCTGTGTTCAAAGCGCCGAAGAATGTCCGTATGAATGAGGAGGCGGAGATCACTGTGTGCACGGAAAACAGAAGTCTTTTCTCGTTCTCCATCTGCCGTCTCTGCCTTGTGAGCCGTGACTTGATGACTGACGTAACGAAGAAGTACAAGAAGGTGGAGTTCGAAAGCCGCGGGGAGATGAGTTTCCCGATCAACACAGAGCACTGCGGTACATATGAGTTTACCGCGACACGTCTTCGTGTCTACGACCTTTTCCGCCTGTTTTATTTCCCGAAGCGTATTAAGCTGAAAGAGGAAGTCGTGATCCGTCCTGTGCCGGTCGTACCGGATGTCATGCCGGAGTCGAATGGATTTAAGGCGAAGGTATTGAAGAAATCCAATGCATCGTATTCGGAGATCTACGATGTCCGCGATTATGTGGTGGGCGATCCGATCAAGAATATTCACTGGAAGCTTTCCGCCAAGCGTGACCATGTCCTGGTCAAAGAGCCGCAGGAGGCCTGCTACGGACATGCCCGTGTTTATGTGGAGCTGAAAAACGACCGCGAGCAGATGGACAAGAGACTCGGCGAGCTCCTGTTTACGTCGACCTACTTTTTGAATCACGATATCGAGCACAAGATCCGAATCCTCCCGCCGATGAAGAGGGAGATCGCTTTTAATATCGAATCTCAGCGTGACCTGGACACGGCGATGCTGAAGATCCTGCACATGCGTATTCCGAAGGAGACCGGTAATGGGAAAAAAGCTTGAAATGAATAACCAGCCTTTTTCTCAGACGAAAGAGGTGCAGGAGAAGAAGAAGGAAAAGGTGCAGAAGCTACGGCTTCCTAAGCGCCCCGTCACACCTCCTGACAAGATCACGTATATCCTGGCCATGGGACTTTCCCTGGCGCTGTCTCTGGGCCTGACATTGATGTTCCAGAGCACCTATTCGGAGGAACTGGATCTCAATATCTGGATACTGGCTCTCGGTATGCCGCTTTATGCCGCGCTGGCTACTCTGGCCAATGCGCAGAAGAAGATCCGCTATTCCATGATCCTTCTTGCTGTCAATGTTGTTGTGAGCGGCCTGTTCTACTATTTCGATGTCGCCAATACACAGACCGGATTCTGGCACATCATGACGGTGCTCTACAAGAATACCTTCCGGTCCTTGAGTTTGCCGACGTTTGTATATAGAGCAACAGGGTATGCGGATACGGTGGTATTCCTGCTTCTTGCGATCTGGCCGATATTCTTTACGACGTTCATGATACTTCGCAGAAGGTCATTCATGTATGTGTTTGTCTGCTGTATCCCTTACGTTCTCTGCACGATTGCTCTGGACTACATGTTCCCGAGTACCACATCCTGCGTGCTGACCATCGGCTCGATCATCCTGCTTTTGTGCTTCAACAATCTCCGCAAGATGAACGGCGGGCAGAAGGATCGGACTATCCTGAAACTTGCAGTCCCTGTTTTTTCTGTTCTGATCGCGATTGGTCTGATCTTCCCCCAGAGTACTTACAACAAGAACGAGCTGGCTGAAAAAGAGAAGGCGTTTTTCACGAGCGTCGCGGCAAAAGCTGCGAAACTGAATACGTACCTGCCGAGCTCCGTGCGAGAGCTTTTCGTGAAGAAAAAGACCAAGGAGCCGGAGAGCTGGACCGGAAATGCGGTGATCAAGGATCTGGCCCAGAAGATCGTAGTCATGAACGATGGCACGGAAGACCTGAGTCTGGTGGGTAGTTTCGATCCGCCGGAGGTTGAGGTTTTTCAGGTGGAACGTTTCCGCAATATCGATTACGAAGGAACGATCGAGCCGAGCCGGTATCTGTACCTGAAGTCGTCTTCCATGGGTGAATTCAAGAACAATAAGTGGTCTGCCGACGATATCGATCTGGATCCGGAGGAGATCTATCTGAACGAGAATCTGCCGGAAGTGCAGGAGGCGAAATACATCCTGAAGGTCGATATGACGGCATCAGCCAAGAGACGTGTCGTGCCATACTATACGGATAACTATCAGGCCGGCGGAGCTATGCGTCAGGTCTATGAGGAAGTGCCGGTGCAGCGGATGGGCATCATCCAGGAGTATGGTCTGGACGGTGCCGGTGACGAGTATTATTTTGCCTACAGTAATATTCCTGTACGGGTCGGCCGGGCCTGGTCGGATGAGTATCTGGATCTGGTCTACGACCGTTACCTTCGCGTACCGGAGAGGACGCAGACGGCTGTTTCCACCAGTGGTGTGCTTCCGCAATGGTACTACCAGTGTATGCTTGATCCGAATTATCTTTCAACAGAAGAGAAGGTAGATCGGGTCGTGGAGCTCGTTTCCGGACTTCATCCTTACGATGCGAGTACTCCATATTGCCCGGATGGGGAGGATTTTGTCGGATGGTTCTTAAAAGAAGCCGAGACCGGATTCTGTGTGCACTATGCTACGACTGCGGCCGTGATGCTGCGTCTGGTCGGTGTGCCGACGCGTTATGTCAACGGATATATGGTCAACGATTTCGGTGACCAGCAGGCGACAAAGGTGTATACCACAGATTCTCATGCCTGGTTCGAGTTCTTCACGGAAGAGTACGGCTGGGTCATGTGCGATCCTACGCCGGGCAATGCAACTGCGATGAGTGGTTTTGGCCTTGCGCGTGTGAAAGAGGAAAGTGAAATGGCCATGCCCATCACGCCGGATCCGACGGCCGAAACGAGAAGCGGGCGTGCGATCATTGAGACCCAGCCGACCACGGCGTCTTCAACGACGAGTGAAGGTGAGGATACGTATACAAGTGAAACGACGAGTAGATATCCTGTTTCCTCGTCGCAGAATGCTGACTGGGATAATATACATCTTGAATTTGCTTCAGAGACCGCAGAATTACCCTCCTGGGCGAAGGTGATCTTTATCTGCCTGGGCGTGATCCTGTTCCTGTTACTAATGAGACTGGGCTACATCCTCTGGTGGAAGAGCAGGCTTTCTTCCGGCTCCGCCAACAAACGCGCCCATGCTTTCTACAGATATATGCGCTTATCTCTTATTCCTTACAGGAAACGCCCGTCCCGTAAGATCGTCTCGATTGCGCAGAAAGCGGCATTCAGCGCCGAGGGCATCTCGGAAGAGGAGCTGAAGAGCATGTTCGGCATCGGCCGTAAGATGCTGCACGTCGAAGGCGCCAAGAGTTCCGGCCTCCGCCGCTTCCTTTGTAAACACCTGATCCAGATCGAGATCTGAGGTGGGGAGAAGGGCGCGGCTGGTGCTGCCACGCTGGCGCGGGGAAGAGTTTTTTTGAGGCAAGTGGTTTTCGTGGGGAGGCCGGATGGGTTTAAGGGTCGGAGTTCTATAAGATGGACCCCAATGCAGATCTTATAGCACAGAAATGACGAGTCTATCCTATCAGATTAACAAAATCAGGAGTTTTATAGCACTGTTTGGCACGGGCTGTTCTATAAGATGCAAGAAACTGTGCGTCTTATAGAACGAAAAAGCACGGCGCGTGCTATAAGATAGATAAAAACGTGAGTTTTATAGAACTGCATGCCCCAAAGCGTGCTATCAAATGAGAAAAAAAAGGAATCTTATAGAACTGCATG
>JAFZZM010000047.1 GCA_017615755.1 Clostridiales bacterium
ATCGTCTCGGAGTAGCGGTTCCAGACCTTGTCCGGTCTTACGTATACGGTCTCGTCATCGGCATAGACATCGAGGAAAAGCTGCGTGGTATCACGAATCTTCGCGATCGCCTGGAACGAGTGCTTTCCGCGGATCAGCGGGAAGAAAGCGACGGTGTCGAGGATAAAAAGATACGGGCAGGTCACCTGGAAAAAGTTGCCCATCATGAGGTCGGTCGCCCATGCTGTCTGAAGTTCAGACAGACAGTCAAACACGTAGAAGGCGTCTCTTCCTTCACGTGTGATGTGTTTTCGGATCTCTACCGTAAAGTTCTCAAATCTGTGGTTCAGTTCGACGTTAATGATCTTCAGCCCTTCCTGCTCCTCGAGGAGCGGCTCGTGTGTCGCGAAGCGGAAGTAGATCAGGTTTCTACCGTCCGCGACCGCCTGCTTCACGTAGGGCTTCATGAAGAGCTTGAACTGCTCCAGGTTATCCACACGCCACACGACGTTGTCGCCCAGACGTATGTTGTCAAAGTGTGTGTCCATCTGCGGGATTCCCGATAGTACTCGATCAAAAGCTGCCATGAAGAACTCCTCCCTGCCGGATCCCGCTTTTACGCAAAACAAAAAGGCAAAAGCTCCATATCCGGCGCCTTTGCCTTTTCTTTATTCTACAACGTTGTTCCGAGGTTTTCCAGTACCCTCATTCCGAAGACTCATTTACACGGTGATCTCTATATGGTTCCCTTCGATGCCGACGATACAGGACTCGTAGTAGCCGTCTCCGGTCGTTCTTGGTCCGCGGAGCACTTCGTATCCGTCCTCCATCAGGATCTTCGTCACTTCATCGACACGCTCTTTGCTTCCTACAGAAAAAGCGATGTGCTCGTAGCCTGTCCGTTCCTGTTCCTTCGAAGGATCCAGAACGCCCGGCTTACTCATGACTTCGAGGCGCGCCCCATTCCCGAAGGTAATAAAGTAAGACCGGAAACCGGTATTCTTGTTGTGGTAACCGGAATTCGAAACTCCGCCAAGATACTTCACGAAAAAGTCTCTTCCCTTTTCGACATCATTTACGAAGAGTGCGACATGTTCCATAAACGGCACATCGCAAACCAATTCTGCGCTACCGCCCTTCGCATCCTGATCCGGGCAGAGATCCTCGATCGTCTTCTCATAATCCGATTCGATAAGCGTGACCTCTTCGCCGGCATTTCTGAAGCCTTCGATAAACTCCCGATTGCACTCCATCAGCCATTCCTTCGTGCAGTCCGAATCATCCATACGATCCTCGACATCAGAGGCATGAGATGTGATCGCATCGAAATGCGAATCGATATACGTATCGCTCAACGCCAGGCAGATAAAACGAATCTCGGAAAGATACTCTTCCTCGAAATCCTTCCTCCAGTCGAAAGGCACATAACAACCCTCCACGATCATGTTCTGCTTATTCTCGATCGCGGTCTTGACCATCTCCCTGACGATCGGCCAGAGATAGTCAGTCAGCTTATCGTCATCCATCGGAGTCAGCTCCGTGTTTCCGCTTCGGATCAGGCCCATCTTCAGATGGTCCACCGAAAGATACGTATACTTATATCTCTCCAACATTTTCTGTGCAAGAACGGTTTTTCCGGAATGGGATGCACCGGTAATCAATATGACCATATGCTTCTCCTTCAGATATCCTTACAAAACTCTACGATCTCGTCTTTTCTCGGCGCCACGTCTTCTTTCCATTCCACCGAGCAAAGTCCAAGGTGGCCACTGCAGGAAATCTCCAGGTGTCCGTAGAAATGCTCGATGCTCGAGATCAGTCTTTCACATTCCTTCATGTTCGGTCCTGTACGAAGTGCGATGGCATAGCCTTTCTTTCCGGAAGGGATCGTCTTATGTGGTTCATGGGTATTGCACCAGGGTGTGCATCTGTCAATGAAAGCCTTGAACTGACCCGGAATATCCGCCCAGTAGGAAGGTGCCACAGATACGATCACATCCGCGTTCTCAAACTCGTTCATGAGAAGATCCACGTCATCACTCTGCACACATTCGGCTGTTTTATGACAACTTCGGCAGCCCTTGCAATACTCGAATTTGTAATCGTCGATACAGACGGTTTTCACATCATAACGGGAAGACAATTCTTCGGAAACGATGTTTACGATCTCCGCGGTAGCTCCGTTACGGACAGGACTACAATTAATGACAAGTGCTTTCATGCTCTTCTCTCCTTCTGTGTTTTTATTTCTCACCAAAGTACGGTCAGTTTTCTGGCCGGCTGTTTCTTGATGTGATCTTCGATCATGTTGTAAACAAGAAGGCACGTATTATCGTTCTTCCCGTCTATACCATAGTTCTTCCCTGTCAGGATCTTACCGAGATAGACTCCGCAAGGGTTGACCCAGTTATCGTCAGGAGAAACCACGGCAAAGGAGAATACGAGTTCATCCGGAGACTTTCCGATTTTTCTCCATTGCCAGCCATAACCCATCATGAGCGCGTATCCATAAAGGCATCCAAGCTCTACCGCAACAAGTGTGATGTCGTTATCGTAATACTCTTTCGGGAATTCCCCGGTCCTCAGTATCTCATCTACGACTTTGTTGATACTCGCGGCCAGTTCTCTGCCGTCCTGGGTCTGTGGGATATTAAACATGCGGATCGCAGACTGCGCCGCTTCCAGGACCTGCTTGTTTACATCTTCATTGAGATTATCGATGTATGGAAAGTAGGCTTCCTCTTCCTTATAGTACTTCGGATAATCGTTCGTCTTTTTCTCTTCGGCCATATTCGGATCCTCCTGTCGCAATGAAATCTATCTTCTATTGTACCCTATATTCTTCTGGATTCTTTACGAAAAGCACTTATCAGATAGTGGGCTACCGCATCTTCTTCGTTATACCCGATCACGTCCGTGGCCAGTGCTTTTAGCTCCGAACGGGCATTAGCGACCGTATAGGCTTCATCGGCGATTTTAAACATCGACACGTCATTCAGGGAATCTCCGAAAACTACTAAACGGTCAAAGCCATAGTCTTTTTTCAGCTTTAGAAGCGACTTGGCTTTGGTGCAGTTTTTCGGGCAGATCTCGAGCCAGTATTCGTCGCGGTAGGTGTCTTTCTGGAACATGC
>JAFZZM010000048.1 GCA_017615755.1 Clostridiales bacterium
TAATACCGAAGATATTCACGAGTTTCTCGTCCTTAGGGACATTCTTCTCGATGACCTTATCAAGGAATGTATTCCATACGGTCTCATAACCGAGATTGCTGTCTCCTGTAAAACCTGGTGTCTCGATCGGATAGACCGGAATACCTTTTTCGAAGAACTCATTTGTGACACTCGCGATATCGTCGCCGATAATGCCTGCTGTACAGCCAGTCAGGACAAAGTATGCATCGGCATCGATGATATCGACCGCACCCTGGATCGTAGTACGAAGCTTATTCGTGCCTCCGAAAACGACCTCTTTTTCAAGCATGTTGCTGGAAGGAATAGAAACCGCACTGACAAAGCATGAGGACTTATGACCGGACTGACCAGCATCCGATGCCGTAGTCTGCATGCAGCAGCCGGGGCCGCTGTGGTAGATCGGACATACACGGTCGATCGCACCTAATACTGAATTGATACCGGCAAGAACGCATCCGCCTTTTGGAAATTCCGTTACGTTCGACATGCGTTAGTTTCCTCCTTCCCGAATAATGTATTTGAACGCATCTTCCTTATACCAGGACTCCTTATACGGGAGTTTGACGTGTTCGGAAAGCTTCTTGTTAAAGCCCGGGTTCTCGAGCTGATCGGCAATCTTATTACCTAGGAACAACAGACCGTCGTAACCCATCGTCGGACGCTTTCCATCAAGTACATGTGTCGTCGGTACACCAAGCTTGGCGGCCCATTCCGGCACACCGATAAATGCATCCGGCTTGAGTTTATTGACAAGGTTGACCTGTTCAAACGGCTGCATGTTGGCAATATCCACGACGAATTCTTTGTGGATACCATTGAGGTATTCGATATCTACCTGGGCATCGTCATCGTAAGTTGGTGTCTCCAGTCCGACCAGTTCCATACCGAAATCATCGATAAGTGCCGCCGCGGCAAAAGAACGTCCTGTTCCGCCGCAGATAAACACACGTTTTCCCTGGAGACGGTCACGGATCTTTTTGACAAGAGGTTCGATCCGCTCGTGTTCTTTTGCGATGATCTCTTCTACTTCCTTCTCTTTTCCGATAACCTTAGCGATACCTCTGTACCACTTATCAGTATTACGAATACCGATCGGCATTACGGTATGCGAATACGGGATATCATACTCTTCATAAAGCGTCTTCATGAACTCATCCGCGAACACTTTACAGATCGAGGTAGAAGCCTCTGCCGCCGGGATCTTCTTGATCTTTTCAAGCGAGCTGTAGAAAGGAATATAGTTCACTTTGGCACCAAGAAGCTGGAGCATTCTCTCCATCTCTTTCTGGTCAGCATAGCTGACTGTAGTCGGCGCAAAAAGATTGATCAGGCCGGGTTCTTTTTCCACCTTCTGATGCTTCAGGATATACTTGTTGATAGAGATGAAAGCAGCATCAAAACCAGATGCGCAGATCTTCGACTTGAATCCTTCGCAGTGTATCGGGATGATCAGTGTATCCGGGTACTCGGCCTGAAGATCCGAGCAGATCGCATCGATATCATCGCCGATAATGCCGGATGCACAGGAAGCAAAAACAAAAGCCAGCTTCGGATTATATCTCTTCACAGCTTTATCCACGGCTTCACGAAGCTTTTTCTCACCACCGAATACAACACTTTTCTGGTCGATGTTGGATACGATCAGATGTGGATTCTTAACATTACGGATACCGCGGTGGATCTGACCGACGCGGTACATATCGACCGCCATGATCGAGCAGCCCACGCAGCCTTGTGGAGAATGCGAAATGAATACCGCATCCTCGAGGGACATGAGTGCGGCCAGACTATTGATCTGTTGGCACTGTAATCCCTGGGCAAAAGATCTGTCGGCGCGTTTTAAGCACCCTCTTTTGAAGTCTTCACTCACCGCTTGTCCGGTCGAGCCTAAATCATTGAGTCTTCCCGGTTTACTTTCTCTCACACCGGAATATGTTACTTTCGCCATAACAATGATCCTTCCTTTTCCGTATTCTCACTCACTTATCTTACTTTCCGTATTCCGGACGATCATTCACTTTCTTTTAAACGAAGTGACTGACGATGATCGATCTTGTAATAGTACGAAGTGATCTTTTCCAGTGCCTCACTGACGGCCACTTCGATATCAAAGACGGAGATCGCTTTCTTTTCAAACTGTTTCTGCGCCTGAAAACCGACTTTCTTACAAACCACGCAGCGGCAATCTTCGATCAGTGCTACTTTTTCAAGCACTTCCCCGCCGCCACCGCAGCCATGGCCATTACCGGAACATCCTCCGTTATTGCAGGAAGAATTGCAGTTACGTTGTGCTTCCGGAGCTTTGGCAGAAGGACCGGTTGCACTTTCCGCTTTACGGATCTCTGCCAGTTCAACATTTTTGTCCTCAACACGGTAGATAAAGAACTGCTTCGTCTCACCGAATTTCAGATCGACATTTTCACCGTTACTCGAACCGATTGCAATAAGATAAGCCATGTCAGTCTCCTTTCGTTTTTTAGAAAAGCCAGGCACAGATTCGATCTTGTGCCCGGCCATCTACGCAATATTTCTCAGTTGAATCTTGATACAGCAACTGTGTAAATATCTTCGATCAGGCGTATCGCGCCTTCGTATCCGGCATAGAAACTGTCGAAAACGACCTTGTCCTGTACCGGCCAGGAAATGTTCAGGAAGTTGCCCTTCAAGCTTTCTGTCACTTCCTTCTCGTAGTATCCGCCAAGTACCAGCGGATATCCGTGATAATCGTGATTCTTAATTTCCTCGTGGATCTTGAATCCATCCGTTTCAAAAGAAACCTCGGCCTCGATGCCATAGTTGAGCTTTTTGAATTCTTCCGTGATCTGATCACGATAGTTCTTCGGGGTATCGTCCACGACGAACTGCTTAGCCGGAATAAGGCCCAGATCATTTACCAGGAATTTTGTGATCGCCAGGGAATACTGAGCATCCGCCACAACCGTAAATTGCTTGTTGATAACACGGTTCTCAAGGAAAAGATCGGCATAGCGTGCGATCAGGTAATAGTAGTAATCCTCATGTTCCTTGATGACTGCTTCGACCTTTTCTTCCGGAACACCGGCGAACTTTCCGACTTCACGAAGGAACTTCGATGTCTCGGTCGCACCGATTGGAAGTGTCGGATAGTGAAGATACGGAGTACCGAATTTCTTCTCCATCTTCTTGACGTTACTAAGTCCTACCCACGGAGAAACGAGAAGATTGAATTCGGCTTCCGGGATCTTGTTGATATTCTCGATACCACGCTTATAGCCGAAGATCGTATTTGGTGTTAGTCCCAGTTCCGCGATAAGCTTCTCGAGTTGACGGAGATTTCCGAGCCAGAAAAGATCCTGATACGGAACATCCGCCCAGATGTTGATGAGGCCTTTCTGCTTTTTGTCGGACTTCTTCAGATACTGGTCGATGATTGCATCTACCACCTGCTCATGGCCCTTATAGTTATTCCCTTTGAATCCTGCAGTCGGTGCGTAGACGACCGGTTTTTCCGCATCTTCATATCTGGAAACGACCTCTCCGGAATCGTCACCCACGATCTCCGGAATACAGCCCGTCAATACTACATACAAATCGGCATCGATGACCTTCAGTGCATTTCCGATCGTGGAATCCAGTTTCTTGACGCCACCGAAAACAACATCTTTTTCATTGATACTGGTACACGGAAAAATGTTCGGAGAAAA
>JAFZZM010000005.1 GCA_017615755.1 Clostridiales bacterium
ATCTTCGGTCTAGTTGCCTCTCTTAGATCTTGTCTCGCTGCTGTCATCCTTCTTGCATGCAGCTGCAGAAATAACCATTGCCATAGCCATCAAAATTGCTAATACTTTCTTTTTCATAATCTATTCCTTTCTCCAAGTAAGCATGAATAAAATCAGCATGATTGTACCACAGATTTGGCACATTCCTAGTTTCTCTCAAATAACTTCGACAAAAAACCCAAAAAACTGCGCCTTACCCACTCATATTTCCCCCTTCTTCGCCAAAAGCACTTGCGCCGGAGTGCTTTTGCCACAGGCGAAAATGATTATTCGGCGTACTTTTCCATGACCGCTTTGACCTTATCCTTGCTCTCCACAAAGGCGGCAACGATCTGCGGGTCGAAGTGTTTGCCGGCACCTTCTTCGATGATGCTCATGGCCTTTTCGAAACTGAATGGTTCCTTATAGCTTCTTCTGGATACCAGCGCGTCGAAAACATCCGCCACCGCCATGATGCGTGCCGAGAGCGGTATCTTCTCCCCGGCCAGATGATTCGGGTAACCGGAGCCGTCCCACTTCTCGTGGTGGGAATGCGCCATGTGCTTCGCCTGCTGCAGGTATCCGGTCTCCTCCATGTTCTCGATCGCACGCAGGATAATCTCATAGCCTGCCGTCGTATGCCCCTGCATGATCTTGAACTCTTCATCGGTCAAGCGGTCCGGCTTATTGAGGACGGCATCCGGCACATTGATCTTTCCGATATCGTGAAGCGGCGCGGCACGGAAAACGTTTGCGATATACTCGTCCGTCAGTTTATCCTTGAATTCGCCCTTCTCCTTCAGTCTTTCAAGGATGATCTTCGTGTACTCCGCCGTCTTACGGATATGGTCGCCGGTGCACTTGTCACGGCTCTCGATGATATCCGCGAGCACCATAAGGAGTCCGCCCTGCAGCTTATCGATCTGCTTGGACTTTTTCCTGATGTCCGTCATGTACTGCATACTCTCCTCAGTCGTCTGCGAGTACGCATTATACAGATTCTCGATCTCGTCACCCGTATGGATCGCCAGTCCCTTGATCCTCTCGACGCTCTCATTTCGTTCCTGTGTCGATGTGTAGGCAAAAGCATTCGCGCCGTGGCTCATCGCATTCAGCGGGTAGATGATGTTGTAGTCCGCCAGCCACAACCCGAACGCCAGTACCATGATAAAGAATCCGAGGAACAAAGAGATCTGCTTGGTCAGATAGATCTGCGTATTCGAGACGATCTGGTTCATCTCGATATCCACGGCCACATAGCAGACGCACTTCCCTGCGCTGTTATAGAGCGGCTCGTACACAGACAGCAGCCATCCGTATTCATCTTTCGTAATGACCGGATCCACAGGCTGCCCGAGAAGCACTCCCGGCAGGAGATCTTCAAATGATTTGTCGTATGCAAGTACCACGCCCGGTCTGTCTGCGATCGTGTCCTCCGTGTCTACGTCGAAAACGACACGGACGCCATCCTCACGGAACTGATACGCATACATGTACTTGATATCGTCGGAAGAATGGCAGATCTGCTCCAGGGCCTTAAGTGTATCCGCATAGCCTTCTGCCGCGCGGCCTTTCTCGATATAGGAATCAACCATCTCCGGATCGATCTGCTGTTTTCCGAGGTTCACGATACCATTGGCAAAAGCAGCATGGTCATCGATGGTATTTTGTCTGTCCACGATGAATCCGATTCCGATCGCAACGACTGCTACCAGTGTCACGGCGATGGAAACCAGGAGAAGTAGCTTCGCACGAAGTGAGATCTTCCTGACCTTCGTCCTGTTGATATCGTCCAGTTCTTCTGTCTCGATCGGCGTCTGCTGCCAGCCATAGACATGCATGATCTTGATAAAGGATTTCGGCAGAAGCCAGAATACCGTCGCACTGATAAGCACGGTGATGGTCTTATCTACGATATCGATCAGGAAGTCCGCGATGAGCTGAGCAGCCAGTCTGTTTCCGACTGCCCCCTTGATCTTTATGGCCAGATCCGCACTGACACCCTCACCGGCAAATCCAAAGAGGAACCAGGTCAGAAGTGAACCCAGGCATCCGCCGATCACCGCAAGTATCAGGATCAAAGGAACGATGTAGCGCTTCTTCAGTTCCCTTCTGCTGAATCCGGCAGCGACCACGGCGATCATGACGTTCAGCGCGCCATAATAGATCGACGAAGCATCGTGCTGTAAGAATGTCCGGAAGATATTCGTGAGATAACCGACCGCAATAGCAGGGAGACTGCCCCCGACAAATGCCGTCATCACTGTTCCGACCGCATCGAGATAAAGCGGCAGGCCCAGTCTCGAACTGATCTCAGACAGGAGAATGTTGATGGACACACCAACAATAAATAAAGCTAATATGCGAAGGATCCGCTGACTGAAGTCCTTCTTGTTTGTCATCACTCTGTTCATACCAATACCTCTTTATCGAAATAATCGACCCCCATGAGGCACACACCCTTACGCTCATTATAGCAGAATAATAAAAAAGTTTAAGATTTATTTTGTCTTCCAAAGCAAAAGCGACGGCCCGGATTTACCGTGCCGCCGCTTTTTGAGCTTCTAAATCGGTTTCTCTTTCTTACTTTGCTTTTGCAGCAAGGATGTAGATGAAAGGAGAGTTCCAGTAGATCGCTACCTCATTGATCGAGTAAGCTGTATCGTTGTCGCAATAGCATGTCGCCGGTGGTTCACCGTAGAGCAGACTCATCGCGTAATTGTCTGCCGGCTCGCCGTTCGGACCTCCGACTACCATGCCCGGTACCGCATGATCGGCATACTGGGACGGACGGTGATGCGGATGCTCGGCCGCATGCTCGCCGAATCCTGTCAGGAAGCTGTATCCGCAGATATTCATACCCATGATGTAGTCTACCTGATATGCGGACAGATCCTTGTACTCTTCATTGTCCGTAAGAAGATATCCGAGATAGTAGAGGATACCGTTGTTGCTTACAGTCAGGTTACTGCCCCACGGATAGTTCATACCCATTGCGGAATAATAACCTTCACGCTTTGCGATCATGAGATCCATCGCGACCTTGTCAGTGATACGCTTCGTGAGCTTCTCAGTAAACTCGGCATCCGTATGCAACGACTTATCTGCGAGCAGATAATCGTGGATACCGTAAAGACCCATCTCGATCCAGCCGAGACCAAGCTCCATCTTGTCGTAGTAGAGTTCTTTTGCCTTATCAAGGTATGTGCTCTCGCCGGTAACGATATACAATTCCACAGCGGCCCAGAAGAACTCGTCCGTGTTGTATGCATCCGGGTATTCACCTGTCACGACGTCTTCCGGATTGAGGAATCCTGTCTTGTCAGAAGCAGCATTTGCCTCCATGTACGCGTAAGCCTTCTTGGCAGCCTCGAGGCACTTGCCTGCGAAGTCCGCATCGATGTCCTTGTAGATAAGAGATGCGCGTGCCATTACCGCGGCAAAATCGCCTGTTGCCGTGCAGGAGATCGGGAGAACAAGGAGTTCTTCTGTTTCTTCCTGCGGCGGTACCGTAGACGGGAAGTTCGCGCATGTTACCTTGTGGTATACGCCGCCGTTATCAGCCTGCATCTTCAGCATCCATTCGAGTTCATAACGTGCTTCGTCCAGAAGGTCCGGCACACCGTTGCCGCTCTCCGGGATACCGACGTCATCGGCGTCATAACCGGTATCTTCATATGTCATGAAGAGGTCAGCTACGGCTTTGGCGCCCGGAACGACATAGCGTCCGTAGTCACCGGCATCGTGCCAGCCGCCGCTGACATCAATGGTATCGTTTGTGCCGTAGATCTTGGCCATGCCTGTGTGGCATTCAGGATGTGCGAAATCCTTGTATTCATCGGAAAGACCGGAACCGACTTCGCAACCGCAACGCTGCGTGTACAGCATCAGGATCGATGCCTTCAGTGCGTCGTCATATACATTGTCCTTGATCTCGAACTTGTAGGAATCACCGTAAGTTGCCGTACGGATCAGATAGGTACCCGGTGTCTTGAAGTCAGAGAAATCACCTTCGGATACGTACTTCTTTCCTCCACGGAAAACCATTGCATCGCCGAACTTACCCGTGTATACGGACTTGTCTGTCGCTACGTCGATGATATCGAATGTCTCGTCCTCATTGCTGTAAACGAAGACGCTCTTCTTATCATCCGGTTCATAACCTACCTGGTTCACACCCATGTGGTTCGGCTCCGGTGGTTTTTCCACCTCTTCGGCCGCCGAGCTGTCCACGATCTTGAGAACTACATTATCGATGTAGATCGTGTGGGCCTTGCCCGTGCAGTCGCCCTGATCGCCGAGGTTAAATGCAAATCTCGGAGACGGGTCGCTCTTCTCATACATTGTAAATTCTGCTGTGATGTGACGCGGTTCTGTCGTGATCTTCTCACTCTCTTCACCACAATACTTGTGGTAGTCACCGCCGTTGACCTGGATACGCCATTCAAAAGATCTCTCGATGTCACTGTAGATATCGAAATCCAACTGATACTTTGCACCCTTAAAGATCGGGAATCCGTCCAGGAATACCTGGCAGGCGTGCATCTTATAACCCGGGTCGGTAATCTTAACCACCATCTGGCCGTCAATGTCTTCCAATGAGAAATTACCACCCTCGGCATAGGTTCCCCATTTGAACTCTTCGACGTAATCGAAGTGTTCATCAATGGAAAGGGCACCGTCCACCATCTCTTCAGACGGGTTGTTGTGCTGTGGCGGCAAGCTCTCCCGTGTTGTTGCCTCTTGCGTTGTCTCGCTTGTTGCCTCGGTCGTCGTGGCTTCTGCTGTTGTTTCCGAACTTGCTGTCGTCGCAGACGTGGTCGTCTCCGCCGGAGTGTTCTTACAGGAAGCCAGTCCGAGTACCATGGCACAGGTAAGCAAGACTGCTACTACTCTTTTCATTGTCTTCTCCTCCGTTGAATGAAAATTGTTTTCCCCCCGTGATGACTCTCGTCACACTAGTCTTATTATATGTAGATTTGAGATAATTGAAAAGAAAAACAAAAGAAAAACTGCCTCAGGTTTCCTTGAGGCAGTTTTCTTGGTGACCCGTAGGAGAATCGAACTCCTGTCTACGCCGTGAAAGGGCGTTGTCTTAGCCGCTTGACCAACGGGCCGAGAAAGTGGTAGCGGCAGTGGGATTTGAACCTACGACCTGCCGGGTATGAACCGGACGCTCTGGCCAACTGAGCTATGCCGCCATATACCACACGTTTTTTGACGCCATTAAATATTATCAGCAGTGGCGCCCTGTGTCAAGAAGTTTTCTCAGATATTTGCGTTTTTTCTGTTTCCGATCCGGACATACGCCTCTTCTGATCCCGGAAGCACAAAGAAAAAGGAGTTGCCTCGCAATGAGACAACTCCTGATCTTGTGAAACAAGTTTACTTACAAAGGTAAGATTACTTAATCTCAACCTCAGCGCCAGCTTCCTGAAGCTTAGCAGCAGCTGCATCAGCCTCTTCCTTGGAAACGTTCTCTTTGATAGCCTTCGGAGCACCATCAACGAGCTCCTTAGCTTCCTTAAGACCAAGACCTGTGATCTCACGAACAACCTTGATAACAGCGATCTTCTGAGCACCAGCGCTCTTGAGGTTTACTGTGAACTCTGTCTGAGCAGCAGCACCAGCATCACCGGCAGCACCGGCAGCCGGAGCAGCAACTGCTACAGCAGCTGCAGATACGCCAAATTCTTCTTCGATACCCTTCTCGAGCTCGAACAGTTCCATAACGGACAGTGTCTTGATTTCTTCGAGAAGCTTTGTAATTTTTTCACTAGCCATTTTTATTTCCTCCATTAATTGTTTATCGCCACGTTGGGCGTAACTAGTAATTTGCCGAGATGATTACTCAGCAGGTGTTTCTGTTGCTTCAGCAGCAACGGCAACCGGCTCAGCTTCTGCTGCCGGAGCGGATTCTTCCGCCGGAGCAGCTGCCTCTTCAGATGGAGCCGCTTCCTCTGCCTTAGCCTCTACGCCGCCCTCAGACTCTTGCTTTTCAGCAACGGCTTTGGTGAGCATAGCGAGCTTGGTAAATGGGAAGAGCAATGCATAGACGATCTGGCTGAGAAGTACGTCCTTGGACGGTACCGCAGCGAGAGCCTCGACTTCTGCAACTGTTGCCACTTTGCCTTCGATGATGCCGCCCTTGATGTTCAGCTTCTCGAAATCATCAGCAAACTTCTTGATTACCTTAGCAGGTGCGATGAGATCTTCTGTGGAATAAGCAACCGCTGTCGGGCCCTTGAACATTTCGTCCAGACCCTCGATGCCCAATTCCTTGAAAACCAGATTCAGTGTCGTGTTCTTAACTACCTTGTAGCTAACACCGTTCTTACGAAGTTCATTACGAAGATTGGTGTCCTGCTCAACAGTAAGACCACGAGCATCTACGAAAACAAAAGACTGAGCGCCCTTGTAGCTCTCGACGAGCTCAGCAACGATCTTCTTCTTTGCTTCCAAAATCTTTTCACTTGGCATGTTGTCTTTACCTCCTTATATTGATACTAAAATACCCCACGCAGTTGAAGCGAGGGGTATCAAGTGATCAATATGATACGGATGATTCCTCACCTCGGCGGGACGACTGAACGTTTGCGATTGCTCTCCCGCTGTCTTTAGCTGTGGATATTTTATTAAGTTGTGATATCCATTCGAAAAGAACTTCCGATAGGGAGTGGATATACCCCCGAAAAGAGGCCGGACCTCTTTTCTTAGTGAAGAATCATCAAAACTGAATTACAGCTTCGAAGCGTTTACACGGATACCAGGACCCATTGTAGCGCAGATGGAAACGTTCTTCAGGTACTGACCCTTAGCAGCGGACGGCTTAGCCTTGATAATAGCATCCATGATGGTCTTGAAGTTCTCTTCGAGCTTCTCCTGACCAAAGGAAACCTTTCCGATCGGGCAGTGGATGATGTTTGTCTTATCGAGACGATATTCGATCTTACCGGCTTTGATATCTGTAACAGCCTTTGCTACATCCATCGTAACTGTACCGGCCTTAGGTGTCGGCATCAAGCCCTTAGGACCCAAAACCTTACCAAGACGACCGAGCTTAGGCATCATGTCCGGTGTTGCGATCAAAGCGTCGAAATCAAACCAGTTCTCGTTAGCGATCTTGTCGATGTATTCCTCAGCACCAACATACTCTGCGCCGGCCTGCTGAGCTTCATCAGCCTTCGGGCCCTTAGCGATAACGAGTACGCGCTTGGTACGACCTGTACCATGAGGAAGAACAACTGCACCACGAACCTGCTGGTCAGCGTGACGGGAGTCAACACCCAGACGAACATGAAGTTCTACCATCTCATCAAATTTTGCTTTACCTGTTTCTACAACCAGACGAACTGCTTCGGAAGGATCGTAAGAAACAGATCTGTCTACGAGCTTAGCGAGCTCTGTATATCTCTTTCCTCTTTTCATAGTAACTCTCCTTCAAATCAGTCCTCAGTAACAACGATACCCATGCTTCTGGCAGTACCAGCTACCATACGTGCACAAGCCTCGATGTCTGCGGCATTTGTATCAACGATCTTGATCTCAGCGATCTTCTTGCACTCCGAGAAAGAAATCTTTGCTACCTTGTCCTTGTTCGGCTTACCAGAAGCCTTCTCAATGTTGCAAGCTTTCTTAAGCAGTACCGGTACCGGCGGAGTCTTTGTAATGAAAGAATAAGAACGGTCAGCATAAACAGTGATGATAACCGGGATGATCAAACCTGCATCCTTTGCTGTTCTTTCATTAAATTCCTTGACGAACTGGGCAATGTTAAGTCCATGCTGTCCAAGGGCTGGTCCTACCGGCGGCGCTGGTGTTGCTTTGCCTGCAGGGATCTGAAGTTTAACGTACCCTACAACTTTTTTAGCCATATGCGGCCACCTCCCAAAAATTTTTCTTTCCGTTCCGTCTTATCCCGGACCGGTAATATCTTTATCTCCGAAGAGATGATAAGCAATTAAACTCGTACAACCTGAGTAAAATCAAGTTCTACAGGTGTCTCACGACCGAACATCGAGATACGTACACGAACCATGTGCTTCTCGAGGTTGACTTCCTCTACGACGCCAACGCAGTCGGAGAAAGGACCGGAAATGATTCTTACGGAATCGCCGATCTCGTAATCCACAGACGGAACCCAGCTGGATTCCAATCCCATAAGTGCAAGCTCTTCATCAGAAAGAGGCTGCGGCTTATTGGCATTCGGTCCGACAAATCCGGTAACACCACGTGTGTTACGAACGATGTACCAGATTTCCTCTGTGTAGACCATCTTGATCAGAACATAACCCGGATAACGCTTCTTCTGTGTTACCTTCTTCTTTCCATCCTTAACCTCGACGCTCTCATCGATCGGAATGGAAACTTCCTGGATCATCTCCTGAAGTCCACGGTTTTCGATCACCGCTTCCAGAGTGCTCTTTACTTTATTCTCATATCCCGAATAGGTATGTACTACATACCACTTCGCCTCGTATGGTGCACGCTCTTCTGCCATGTCTACGCTCCTCAATTCAACAAGCATGAGAAGCATCTTCCGATACTTCTCAAAAAACGAATGCTATTACGTCTCAGACGGTGCTGTTGTCTCAGCAGTTGTCTCCGCCTCAGAAGCGGAAGTCTCTGCATCAGAAGACGCAGTGGTCTCTGCATTAGGATCAGCCGTCGTAGTCGGAACAGTATATCCTTCCAGACTCATTGCGGTAGTCGACTCTGTTGTCTCAGTTACCTGATCATAGAATCCGACTTTCTCAAGGACCCAACCGGCACCCTTGCCGATTGCAGTCAGAAGGATGGCACATACGGCAATGACAACCAGAACTACTGCAGATGTCTGCACCAGTTTCTCTTTCGTCGGCCATATTACCCTCTTGAGTTCAAGACGAACATCGTTGAACTTCTGTGCTATACGCTTGAAGATGTTCGGTTTCTTCTTATTGTCAGCCATTGGTCATACCCTCTTCTTCCTTGATATGGATCGGAATTACTTAGTTTCCTTGTGTACAGTATGCTTGCGGCAGAACTTGCAGTACTTCTTGATCTCCAGACGATCCGGATCGTTCTTCTTGTTCTTGTATGTCTGATAATTTCTCTGCTTGCACTCTTCACAAGCCAGTGTGAGCTTATCACGTGCTCCTGCTTTGGTTGCCATGTTCGAACACCTCCAAAAAATATGTGCTTCCTTACATCTTCCGATGCAAAAATTCGCGCATTAAAAATAGACCTAAACGGCGATAGCAACGGATATGATATCACAGGGTCAAGTTTATGTCAACGAAAATATCAGCGTTTTTTCAATTCGTTCTCGACTTCTTCCGGTGTGATACCCATCTGAGCCATCATGACCAGTGCGTGGTAGAAAAGATCTGCCAGTTCCTGGATCGTGTTCTCTTTATCTCCGCGGCTTGCGGAAATGATTGCTTCGATGGCTTCTTCACCGACTTTCTTGCCGATCTTCTCGATTCCCTTGTCAAAAAGGTAGTTCGTGTAAGAGCCGTCTACCGGGTTTGCTTTTCTGTCCAGGATCAGATTATACAGATCCTTACTTACATTCGTGCTGTCAGAATTCATACTATCTTCCTCTTTTCTTCGGCAGAAGCACCGGCTTCTACCTGTTTATAGCATTAGTCGTTCTTCTTTTCCGGAACAGTTACTTCCGTGAAGAAGCAGGTATGGTTGCCTGTATGGCAGGCCGCGCCGTCCTGGTCACAGTAGAATAACAGGGTATCGCGGTCGCAGTCAAGCATGACTTTCTTTACATGCTGGAAATGTCCTGACGTCTCGCCCTTCTTCCAGAGTTCGTTACGGCTTCTGGAGTGATAGTGCATCAGGCGGGTCGCCATGGTCTGCTCGAGTGCCTCATAATCCATATACGCCAGCATCAGGACATCCTTGGTGGAATCTTCCACGACGATGGCCGGAACCAGTCCCTGCGGGTCCTTTTTCAGAGACTGCCACAGAGAAAGCGTCGAGCTCATGGTACGTACCGGGATGCCTCTTCCGGAAAGATACGCTTTCAGATCCGGGATCTGGATCTCGCCGAAGTGGAACAGGCTGGCTGCCAGAACTGCGTCTGCGCCGCCGTCTACGATACCGTCATAGAAATCTTCGAGTTTTCCGGCTCCACCGGAAGCAATGACCGGGATGGAGACCGCGTCAGCGATCATGCGGGTGATGACATTATCGAAACCGGACTTCGTGCCGTCTCGGTCCAGGCTGGTCAGCAGGATCTCACCTGCACCCAGGGACTCGACTTTCTTTGCCCACTCAAGAGCATCGAGGCCTGTCGGCTTGGTACCACCGGCAACGACGACTTCGTAGCCGCTCGGGAATTTATCGTTATCTTCTTCAGATGCCGTCTCATCAATACCGTCGAAAGATGTATCGGTGCTGGCAATACGGATCTTGCCGCCCTTTCTTCCTCGTACGTCGATTGCAACGACGACACACTGGGATCCGAACTTCTCGCTGGCACGACGTACCAGATCGGGATCTTTTACAGCGGCAGAGTTCAAAGAGATCTTGTCTGCACCGGCGTTTAAGATCTCGCGGATATCTTCGACACTACGGATACCGCCGCCGACGGTAAACGGAATGAATACCTGTTCAGCCACGCTCTTGACCATGTCGACCACGGTACCGCGTGCTTCGATCGTTGCGGAGATGTCCAGGAATACCAGCTCGTCCGCGCCGGCTTCGTTATACGCCTTGGCGCACTCTACCGGGTCACCGGCATCACGAAGGGAAATAAAGTTCGTGCCTTTTACGACACGTCCGTTTTTAACGTCCAGACAAGGGATGATCCTCTTACTCAGCATATTATCAGTCCTTTCTCGTTTGCTTGGCCCAGCGGTCCAGGATACGAAGTCCTACTTCACCGCTCTTTTCCGGGTGGAACTGGCAGGCAAACACGTTGTCGCGCTTGACGCTGCAGCAATACTCGATGCCGTAGTTGGTCGTAGCGGCTATATCTTCTTCTCTTTCGGGCACACAGTAATAGGAGTGTACGAAATAGACATACTCGCCGCTCGGAAGGATCGGATTTCTCGAGGAAAGGTCGTTCCAGCCGATCTGTGGGATCTTCAGTCCCATATCCGACGGAAAACGAACGACTTTACCCGGCAGGACCGAAAGTCCTTTTACCGGTTCGCCGCCGAAAGATTCTTCCGACGTATCGAAAAGCATCTGCATGCCGAGACAGATCCCGAGAAACGGTTTTCCTGTCGCGATATACTCGTGTACGATCTTGTCGAGGCCTTTGCCGGAGAGTGCTTCCATGGCGGCACCGATGGCGCCGACGCCCGGAAGGATCACACCGTCCGCAGCGAGTACAGTAGACGGATCGTCCGTAATGACACTCTCATATCCCAGAAAAGCAAGTGCTTTTTCTACGGAACCGAGATTACCCATTCCATAATCGATAATGGCGATCATGCAAGTTCCTTTCCGGTCAGCAGGCGATAGCACTCTCTGTACTTCTCTGCTGTCTTTTCAATGATTTCGTCCGGAAGTGTCGGTGCCGGATAGGTCTTATCCCAATCCAGTGTCTCGAGCCACTCACGGAGATACTGCTTGTCGAAGCTCTTCTGCGCACGGCCCGGCTCGTAATCGGAAAGATCCCAGAAACGGGAGGAGTCCGGTGTGAACATCTCGTCTGCTACGACGAGCTTGCCGTCGATCTTACCGAACTCGAACTTGGTGTCGGCAAGGATCAGGCCGCGTGTCAGTGCGTACTCGGAAACCTTTGTGTAAAGAGCCAGAGCTGCGTCCTTAAGAGCCTTAGCATCTTCCTCACCGAGAAGTTCGATGAGCTGTTCGTATGTGATGTTGATGTCGTGGCCTTCATCTGCCTTCGTAGAAGGTGTGAAAAGCGGCTGCGGGAGTTTGTCACCCTGCTTCAGGCCTTCCGGCATCTTCATGCCGCCGACTGTACCCTGTGCCTTGTACTCCTTGAGCGCGGAACCTTCGAGGTAGCCACGGACGATGCACTCAGCCGGAAGCATATTGACCTTCTTGACCAGCATGGAGCGGCCACGGAGTTCTTCTTCGTATTTGTCCAGACCCATCGGGTATTCCTTCGGGTCGGTCGTGATAACGTGGTTCGGGATGATGTCCTTCGTGAAATCAAACCAGAATGCGGAGATGGAGCTTAATACCTTGCCCTTGTCCGGGATGCACTCGTTGAAAACGACGTCGAAAGCGGAGATACGGTCGGTCACGACCATCAGGAGAGAATCTCCCAGGTCATATACGTTTCTGACCTTACCCTTGATAAATACCGGTAAATCGATAAAATCTGTGTCTCTTAATGTTGCCATAGTTTATTCCTCACTTTTCTTAATATACGTTTTATTCCAGTGCATCCTCGGTCTCTTCGGAGTCGTCTTCTTTGTACTCACCGAGCACTTCGAGGTTGTCGAACTCGTCCACGAACATGGATACTTCCTTCTCTACTCCTGTGGCCACGATCGCCACGATCAGGTCGAGCGCGATGCCCTCCGGCACCATCTCGGCATAACACTTCACCACCGCGATCTCCGCCGGGCGAAGCTCATATCTTGCGTCGCCGTCCACGGTAAAATCCTTGGAAGACAAAAGCTCGCAGATGTCTTTGTCTTTCGTGTTGAGCCACTCGATCCTCTGCCTGAGTTCCACGGTGCGCTTGAGAAACTCAAGCTCATCGGCCGCCTGCGTCAGAACTTTGACATCCGCATCGAAGATCGGGAGCGTCATCTCCCATGCTTCGAATTCTTCGTTATAAGGGTATTTCTCCAGCATATCAGAGCACGCCCTTCGTCGACGGGATCTGGTCCTTGAACTTCTCGTCGATGGCAATGGCCTGACGGAGCGCTCTGGCGAAAGCCTTGAACATCGCTTCGATCTTGTGGTGGTCATTGGCGCCGTATTCGCACTTGATGTGCAGTGTCAGTCCTGCGTTAAAAGCAACGGCGCGGAAGAATTCTTCTACCAGTTCGGTTGCAAATTCGCCGACATACTCGCCGCCGAACTCCGCCTGAAGTACCAGGAACGGACGTCCCGAAATATCCAGTGAGCACTGTGCCAGCGCTTCGTCCATCGGGATCGAGGAGAAACCGTAGCGGTTGATGCCGCGCTTCTCACCGAGTGCCTCGCCCAGGATCTTGCCGATCACGATACCGATATCTTCAGTCGTGTGGTGTCCGTCGACGTTGAGGTCACCATCGCAGGCTACACTCAGGTTCATGCCGCTGTGACGTGCCAGAAGATCCAGCATGTGGTCGAGGAAACCGATCCCGGTTTTGATGTCGCTCAGGCCGGTTCCGTCAAGGTCGATACTTGCCTTGATCTTCGTCTCTTTCGTATTTCTCTCTTGTGCTGCAGTTCTCGTCATGTTTATTTCCCTTCTGCAATCGCGTCGATCGCTCCGACCAACGCATCCATTTCCTCATCCGTACCGATGGAGATACGGAGGTATTCGGAAATTCTCGGTTTATTAAAATACCTTACCAGTATACCTTTCTCACGCAGTTTTGTGTAGACGCTTTCGGCAGTCACCGTGACCGGGCTGGCAAACAGGAAATTCGTCTTCGAATCGAGTACATTCCAGCCGCGTTCACGAAGTGCCACGGCGATCCGGTCACGGGTCGCGCAGATCTTTCTGACGTTCTCGTCCACCCATTCTTTCTCAGCTACCGCTGTCGCTGCCACTTTCTGTGCGATGCAGTCGACCGGATAGGAGTTGAAGGAGTCGCGGATGCGGCACAGTCCTTCGATCAGTTCCTCATCGCCCACGGCAAATCCAAGACGGACGCCCGCCAGCGAGTGGGACTTCGAAAGTGTACCTGTAACCAGCAGGTTCTTGTACTTTGGAAGCAGGTCTCTCGCGGTCTGTCCGGAGAACGCCGCATAGGCCTCGTCCACCAGCACCACGTGATTCGGGTTCGCCTTCAGGATCTTCTCAACATCGGAAAGGTCCAGAAGGAGCGATGTCGGAGCATTCGGATTGGCAAACGCCACACCGCCCTGTTCTTCTTCGCAAAAAGCACTTACGTCGATGCTGAAGTCGTCCTTCAGGGGGATCTTCTTCAGCGGAATGTTGTAAAGGTCGGCATAGACCGGATAGAAGCTGTAGGAGATGTCCGGAACCAGAAGCGGTTTCTTGCCTTCTCCCTGCTCGAAAAATGCCTGAAAAGAGAATGCCAGTACTTCGTCGGATCCATTTCCACAGAAGACCTGCTCGGGTTTCAGACCCAGTGCTTTTGCCAGTTCCTCACGGACGATCTGGCTCGAAGTCTCCGGGTAGCGCGCCATTGTCGGGATCTCGACCTCCAACATAGCGTCCTTCACTTTCGGAGAAGCCGGATACGGGTTCTCGTTCGTATTCAGTTTAATGACCTTCTGGCCGGGTTTCGGCTGCTCGCCGGCCACATAAGGCTCGATGTTTCTCGTTTTTTCGTTCCAGAAACGACTCATTGTTCTGTCCTCGTTTTCTTATTGTTCAAATCTTACCCGTACAGCGCTGGCGTGACACTCCAGTCCCTCGGCATCGGCAAAAGCGGCGACGTCCTGATAGCATTCGCGCAGGGATTCTTCGTTGTAGCGCAGTACGCTGGTCTTCTTGAAGAAGTGTCCGGTATTGAGCGGAGAGAAGAATCTTGCGGTTCCGGAAGTCGGAAGCGTGTGGTTCGGGCCGGCAAAGTAGTCGCCCAGCGGTTCCGGTGTGTAGTTGCCTACGAAGATCGCGCCGGCGTTCTTCAGTCGGTCAATGTAGTTGTCCGGCTCGGCAACACAGAGTTCCAAGTGTTCAGGTGCCAGTTCTTCGCTAAATGCGATCGCGGCTTCCATATCGTCCACAACGAGGATCGCGCAGTATGTCGGAAGGGACTTACTGAGGATCTCCTTACGCAGGCTCTTCTCGGAACGGCGGTCTACTGCTTCGTATACCGCATCGGCCAGTTTCTCGCTTGTGGTCAGAAGGATCGCAGAAGCGAGTACATCGTGCTCGGCCTGGGACAGGAAGTCCGCAGCTACGAATTCCGGAACAGCGGTATCGTCAGCGATGATCAGGATCTCACTCGGGCCGGCAAACATATCGATGTCCACCTGACCGAATACGAGACGCTTTGCTGTATTTACATAGATGTTTCCGGGACCACAGATCTTATCGACACGCGGAATGGATTCTGTACCGAAAGCCATTGCTCCGATTGCCTGGGAACCACCGACCTTATAGATCTCTGTTGCGCCGGCGATGCTTGCTGCAGCCAGGATGACAGGTGCGATCGTTCCGTCCGCACGCGGCGGTGTGCAAAGCACGATCCTCGGGCAGCCCGCAGCCTTAGCCGGAATAACATCCATGAGCACGGTTGACGGAAGCGGAGCCGTACCGCCCGGTACATAGATACCTGCAACGGAGATCGGGCGGACACGCATGCCGATCTCAGCACCTTTGCCTACATCCATCTTAAAGCCGGTCTCGATCTGTTTCTCGTGGAAAGCCATGATGTTGGCCGCCGCTTTTTTAATGATCGCCAGAAGATTCGGATCCAAGGATGCGATCGCGTCGGCGATCTCCTGATCCGTGACACGTACGTTGCTCGCGTCGATGTCGCACTTATCGAACTTCTTGGTATATTTGAAAACAGCCTGGTCGCCGTTCTTCTTGATATCGTCGAGGACTTCGTTCACCACGGTGATGATCGGGCCCAGATCCATTTTTCCACGCATGCCCAGCTCTTCGCAGATCTTTGTCAGCTCACTCTGGGGTGCTTTCATCTTTTTGCACTTCATATCGGTTACCTTCCTTATTTCTCTTCTTTCTTCTGTGCATTCTTGATCGCGACCTGTTTTCTCAGGGCATCGATCATGGGCACGATCTCGGATTCCTTCATCTTCATGGACACACGGTTCACGACGACACGTGCGGAGATATCCGCCACGGTCTCCAGTACATCCAGTCCATTTTCTTTCAGTGTTCTTCCGGACTCCACGATGTCGACGATGACTTCAGCAAGTCCGATCAACGGTGCCAGTTCTACGGAACCATTGAGCTTGATGATCTCGACGCTTTCCTTCTTGGTTCCTTCGAAGTAAGCTCTTGTGATGTTCGGATATTTCGAAGCGACACGCTTATTCGGGATCTGGTCGAGTTTGCCCTTGAGGGAGACCGGTCCGCACACGCACATTCTGCATGCGCCGAATCCGAGGTCGATGACCTCATAGAGGTTTCTGCCTTCCTCAAGAAGTGTATCCTTACCGACCACGCCCAGATCAGCGGCGCCGTATTCTACATAAGTCGGTACGTCTGCCGGCTTGGCCATGATGAAGCGGAGTCCCGTCTTTTCGTCTTCCAGGATCAGTTTTCTGGATTCCTCACGGCCCGCAGAAACGTCATAGCCTGCTGCCTCCAGAAGGTCCAGTGCTTTTTCCGCAAGACGGCCTTTCGATAATGCTATAGTGATCATGAATCTTCCTCCTCATCCTCTTCTTCAATAAATACGACCTGGTCGATGCCGTGCTCTTCGGCGTAGGCATCAAGTTCTGCTTCAGATCGATGCTCCGTATCCACGATGACTTTGTTGCCCATGGCGCGGAGTTCTTTTGCCGTGGCAAAAGCGGCTTTTCTCATTCCTTCGCCTTCTTTGTATCCGACGATCGCGTCGACTTCCACAAACTCAGGAAGCTTGTCCTGGCGGCGCAGTGCGGTCAGGCACAGGTTGATACCGATGGAGAATCCTACTGCCTCGAGGTCTCTGCCGAAGTTGCTGATGACCTTGTCATAGCGGCCGCCGCTCAGGATCGGGAATCCGATCTCGTAGGTGAAGCCCTTGAAGATCATGCCTGTGTAGTAGTCGAGGCTTCTGAGCATACCGAGGTCGACGGAAACGTACTGGATCAGTTCGTAGTCTTCGAGCACGCTGAGGATCTCGCGGAGATTCGTAAGTGCTGACTTCGATTTTTCGTTATTGACCTTGCTCTCAAAAGCATCGAGCACATCGTAGGTGCCGAACTTGTTGGAGATCATGTCGAGGATCTCTTTGGCTTCTTCGGAAAGGCCCAGACGCTCCGCGGTCTTTTCGATACGTACGATATCTTTCTGGTCGATCGCGGTGGACAGTTCCAGCTCGTCTTCCGTGGAAAGTCCCCACTCATCTGCCAGCCCCTTGAAGAACTCGACCTGACCGATGGAAACCTGCAGATCCGTGATGCCTGTCGTCAGTACGGACTGGATGCCCAGCGCGATGACTTCCGCATCGGCTTCCGAATTCTGCAGTCCCAGAAGCTCAACACCTGCCTGGGAGAACTCACGAAGCTTACCGCCGCCGGCTTTCTTGAAGCGGTACATATTCTCGATATAGGAAAGACGAAGCGGTGGCTTCTCATCTTTCAGAAGTGTCGCGGAAAGACGTGCTACCGGGATCGTGCCGTCAAAGCGCATCGCGATGATACGTCCGTCCGAGTCGGTCATCTTGTACATATCTTCAGCAGAAACATAATCTCCGCTGGAATATACGTCGTAATACTCGATGCCGGGTGTCTCGACTTCGCTGTAGCCGAATCCGGAAAAGAGTTCTCGGATATCTGCTTCGATCTTTCTCTTCACGCTTGCGTCCTGCGGCAGAATGTCGATCACGCCGTCCGGAGTGTGGAATCTATAGTTTCCCATGAGGTGGTCCTCCTTATGTTTTTCATATATAATATTGGTATGCTGTTTTCTCACATCGTTGCTTTATCGCTTTACTTCGCTAAAGTGCTAAAACATCATGTGTGTATTGTATAGAAGCCGAGTTCTTTTGTCAAGGCAGGATTTGAATATCAGCAGTATAAAACACTATCTTTTAAGGAGCCCGTAATGAAAACGATATGCCACTTCATCCGTTCCCGAAGCGAGATCTTTCTGGTGCTGTTTCTGCTTTCGAACCTGATATCCTTTGCTCTGTTTCATTCCGACAAGAAAAAAGCGGAGAAACACGCTTTCCGCATTCCCGAGAGTAACCTTCTCGGTTTCTCCGCATTGTTCGGCGCACTTGGCGGAATCCTCGGCATGATCATCTGCCACCACAAGACCAAAAAACCGAAGTTCCTGATCCTGATGCCGCTTATGGCCGCGATTCAAATCGCGCTGATCATCATGATCTTCACCATCGGCTGACATATATTATCTATTTACATATATAAGGAGACTTCCATGAAATACTTCATTGCTTCAGATATTCACGGCTATCCTGAATACTGCCGTGCGATCCTCGATGCCTATGACCGTGAAGGCTGCGACCGGCTCGTCCTTCTCGGCGACCTTCTTTACTTCGGCCCGAGAAATCCGCTTGGCGCAACTTATGACCCGAAAGGCGTCATTGCCCTTCTGAATGAAAGGAAACAGGACCTTCTCTGCATCCGCGGAAACTGCGACTCCGATGTAGACCAGATGGTCCTGGAATTCCCGATCCTGGCTGACTATGCAGTTCTTTCCCTTGGAAAAAGACTCGTCTATGCCACGCACGGTCATGTATGGAATCCCTCGCATCTCCCGCCGCTTCAGAGCGGAGATATCCTTCTCACCGGCCACACTCATGTCGTCGCCTGCGAAGAACTCCCCGAGGGCATCCTCTACTTAAACCCGGGCTCCCCGACTTATCCGAAACAGGACACCCACCGCGGTTACCTGATCCTTACGGAAGAAAAAGCGATCTTCAAAGATCTGGACGGAAACGTGAAGCTTGAAAAAGCACTGTAAAACAAAGATAAAAAAGCATGCCTCGTTGCTGGTCCTCGACGCTTCGCGTCTGCGGAATCGCAGTTCAGCATGTTTTTTATTTCTATCTATTATCGATGTATATTAATATCCGCGCTTTCCTTCGATCGATTCATCGTTGTCGATCCAGTCCTGGACATCTACTTCGCGGTATTCATCTTTATCGTCTCTTACGATAACTTTGTCGATTCCTGCGTTAATGATCATCTTCTTACAAAGCGAGCAGGAGTTGGACTTCGGGATATATTCGCCTGTCTTGGCATCATATCCGGCCAGGTACATTGTTGCGCCGATCATCTTATCGCGGCTTGCCGAAATGATCGCATTCTGCTCCGCATGTACACTACGGCAGAGCTCATATCTTTCTCCTCTCGGGATCTGCAGTTCCTCACGTACACAGGTTCCCATGTCCGTGCAGTTCTTCCTTCCACGAGGCGCCCCGACATATCCCGTAGAGATCACCTCATCGTTCTTCACGATGACAGCACCGTAATGTCTTCTCAGACAGGTACTTCTCTTTGCTACCACTTCAGCCAGATCCAGATAGTAATTGGTTTTGTCTCGACGTTCCATACAAGCTCTCCTTGATTTCTTGATTCTTTGGTTTTACCAAAGTCCACTATATTCGATTATATAAGAAACACCCGCATAACGCGAGTGTTTCGAATAGCCTTGTTTTATATTCCCGTATCAGACTTCCGTAACTACGACGATCAGGTTGTAGTTTGAATTGCTTATTGTGAACGTAGCCGTATCGATACCGGTAACAGTAAAGACAGTGGAATATGACGCATGGAACGGGTATACAGTAACAGGATCAGTTGTATCATCTATTGTTGCTGCAGACCATGTGCCCGTTAATTTCTCTGTTCCGCTCATATAAGCACTGATATTGACCGGAGTTGCTGAACTGTTTTCGCCCCAGATCGTCATGGAAACTGTATATGTCTTCGTAGCATCAAGAGCTACAGATTCACCATCGGAAAGCTGCTCCGAGAGTTTCGCCGGAGGAGTAATAGTTACATTAGCCAAAAGATCACTTACTGTACAAATCTTCGTCCATGTTGTCGATCCGGTCAATTTCCACTGGAACTCCGGTTCAGTCAGTGTAGCATCGACCGTGCTGTCTGCATAACGGATCTCTACTTCGTCTCCGTCTGCACCCTTCAATGTAGCCGTATCCACAACCACTCTCCAGGAAGCATCTTCATCCGGATCCGTAGTGTACTTCCACTTGTAAACAGTCCCCTCTTTTTTGAACTCTACGGAACGACCGTCAGAACCATCTACACCGTCCTTACCGTCTGCACCATTCGCACCCGGAACACCCGTTGCGCCTGCAGGACCCTCCGGTCCCTGGATACCCGGAATACCTGTCGCACCGGCAGGACCCTCCGGTCCCTGGATACCCGGAATACCTGTCGCACCGGCTGGACCCTCCGGTCCCGGAATACCCGGAATACCTGTCGCACCGGCAGGACCCTCCGGTCCCTGAATACCCGGAACACCTGTCGCACCAGCCGGGCCTTCCGGTCCCTGTTCACCCTGGATACCTTGTTCGCCCTGAGGACCCTGCGGACCTTGCGGACCTTCCGGTCCCTGCTCGCCCTGGATACCTTGCTGACCCGGAATACCTGTAGTACCGGGAAGACCCTGGATACCCTGCTCACCCTGGTCACCTTTATCACCCTTCTCGCCCTTCTCACCACGGAGAACAGCCAGGGAAATGATGGAACGCCAAGCCGTATCCGACTCACCGGCATAACGCCACACGATCGCGGCGCCATTATTTCTTACTTCAATCTCACGGCCATCGTTTCCTCTTGCACCCTGCATGGTGGAAAGATCAAGGATATCCTTCCATTCCATATCGGTACCGGAAGTATAACGCCACTGCAACATGGTGTTGGAACGACGGAGCTCGACGGAACGTCCATCCGCACCATCCGCACCTCGTGCACCCGGAAGACCCTGCGCACCAGGTTCACCCTTGACACCCTGCGCACCGGCGGAGCCGGCCAGGTCAGCCTGAGAAACCATGTTCACCCAATTTCCGTTAGAATCCTTATACTGGATATAACCATCCTGAGATCTGAACTCGGTATCGATACCACTATTTGCCTTCAGAATATCTACGCTCATAAGATTACGCCACTTGGTAGCGTCTTCATCCTTGTACTTCCACTGAACGATACCATTATCGTCCGGATCTTGCTCATCTTTGAGAATACGTGTCTCTACCTCACGAGGTGCCGTGTCTTTGCTCCTGGAAAAGTATACATAGACGCCTGCCGCGCCGACTACGGCGAGACAGACTAAACAAGCAATAATGATTTTCAAAGAGTCTCTCATATGCCTCTACCTCAATTGATTTCTTCGCTTATATCATTTGAACCTTCAAGCGTTTTCAGCGCAGCAAGTTCCTTCCAATTGCCATCCTTATCCTTATACTCGATATACATGCCGTTGTTCCGGAACTCGACGTCCTTATTTTCTTCCTCGTCAGCATCCTCACTGTCAGTCATGACGCGCACCGGTATAATGTCACGCCAGTTCTCATCCGGTTCATCTTTATACTTCCACTGAACTATGCCCTTATCATCAGGAATACTTTCATCGATCAGAATACGAGTCACTACTTCACGTTCATTTGTATCCTTGGCTCTGGAAAAATAGCCATAGGCACCGGCCGCGCCGATAATGGTCACACAGGCCATACAAGCAACAGTCATGATCAATTTGTTAATCTTTCTCATATGCCTCTACCCCATTACAATTACTCACTCTATATTCTATATTAACTTTCCAAGCGTGAAAAGCACTTTACTCTATTTTTTTAGGTTTTGCAAGCTGTTTTTCCTTCACTCACTTGTGGTATTTCTCATTGTTGTGGATTTTAAAACCCCGGTATACCTGTTCAAGGATGATCAGCCTGGTCATCTGGTGCGTAAATGTCATTTTTGAAAGGCAGAGCCGCTCATTTGCACGCGCGATCACCTCCGGTGAAAGACCGCAGGAACCACCGATCACAATGACCAGTTCCGCACCGCCTTTTTCAAATCCGGAGATCATGTGCTCCGCCCACTCTTCCGAGGTCATCTGCTTCCCGTGAAGATCCATCACCACGACATAGTCGCCGGCTCCGATCTTGGAAAGCATACGCTTCCCTTCCTGATCAAGCGCCTGCGCCGTAGGCAGGGTATCCGGCGAATCCGCCACCTCCACTATCTCTACACGGGTATACTTGGATAAACGCTTCACATATTCGGAAATACCGTCAGCCAGCCACTTTTCTTTGATTTTTCCTGCACAGACGATACGAAGTTTCATGGGATCACTCCAGGATCAATGGCATGGTGGGCACATAGCGGTTCGCCACGGCAAGCGTAAAATCGGTATTCCGGGAAAGATTCTCATTCTCAAGCGCCCGCAGGACTGTTCTCTCCGCCACCTGCGGAAGGTTGTTCTCCTGACTGAGATGCCCAAGGATAAAATGCTTCGTTCCGTTTTTACAAAGGCTTGCTGCCGCCGCTGCACAATCGTCGTTGCACAGATGTCCGCCGGCCCCGGCGATACGCTGTTTCAGATAATACGGATAGGGACCGTTCCACAGCATGTCTTTATCGTAATTGGCTTCAAGAAGGATACCGTCGCAGCCGAGAAGATGGTCGTACACCTCCGGCGTCATGTTTGCGATATCCGTTGCCACCGCGGTCGTAAATCTCGATGTCTCCAGACGGTAGCCGCAGGAACCCTGTGCATCGTGTGGTGTGGAAAAAGCAACGACTTTCATCCCGCCGATCTCGATATACTTGTCCGGAACGATCTCGTTATCGAGAGCCGGCGAATGGGGTTTCTTCTCACAGGCATGGATACCTCTCCATGTCTGCTGTGTCGCATAGATCGGAATAGAAAACTTTCTGGTAAAAACATCCAGCGCGGAAATATGGTCCGAGTGATCGTGCGTGATCAGGATCGCCGTCAGATCATACGGATTCGTCTGCACCGAAGTCAGAGCTTCAACAAGTTTTTTGCACGACATACCGGCATCGATCAGGATCTTCGTCTCACCCGAAGAAACCAGGATCGCATTGCCGCTGCTTCCACTATATAAAGGGGTAATGGAAATCGCTCCGTCGCTCATAAAGCACTTCCCAAGATCACTCGTCGCCTGCCGAAATTACGTGTTCGTCTTCGCACTCGATCCTTTCGATCTCTGCTCCGATGTCTGTCAGTTTTTCCACGAGACGCTCGTAACCACGATCGATACGGTTTGCGCAGGAGATCGTGGTAACACCATCCGCGGCAAGACCGGCAAGTACCATGGCCGCACCGGCACGAAGGTCAAGCGCCGTTACGCTTGCTCCGC
Organism: Clostridiales bacterium; assembly: GCA_017615755.1. Classification (GTDB taxonomy): domain Bacteria; phylum Bacillota; class Clostridia; order Saccharofermentanales; family Saccharofermentanaceae; genus Scatonaster. Next base: position 23,121 of record JAFZZM010000005.1, read on the forward strand.
AGAAAGAAATCGGGCCATTGACCAGTGCACAGCGGTCAATAATAGATATCGAGGCGCCCATCGACTGGAGCTCCGGTACATATTGGAAACGGTTATCCCAGACCAGTTCATGCATACGGCTCAGGCCGCTAGCCAGGCAAAGCAGTACCGTTGCCTGAGGCTGAAGGTCTGTCGGGAATCCCGGATAAGGACGTGTCTTAAAGTTTGTAGGTTCAAGTAATGTATCTTCTTCTACCGATACACGGATCCAGTCATCACCCTGGTCGATATCGAATCCCATATCGATCATCTTCGCGGTGAGCGGTTCCATATGCTTCGGGATCAGGTTATGGATCGTTACATCGCCGCGCGTAACAGCAGCTGCGATCATGTAAGTTCCGGCCTCGATCTGGTCCGGAATAACGGAATAGGAGTATCCGCCCGGAAGTACCGGTACACCCTTGATACGGATAGTATCCGTACCGGCACCCTTGATATTGGCGCCCATGGCATTCAGGAAGTTCGCTACGTCAACGATGTGCGGTTCTTTTGCCGCGTTCTCGATGATCGTCAGACCATTCGCTTTGGTTGCCGCAAGCATCAGGTTGATCGTCGCACCGACACTGACTACATCCAGGAAGATATGCGCGCCCTTAAGCTCATCAGCTACGATGCGGATGATACCGTCACGGATATCCGTTGCACGGGTACCGGTAGCACCCATCTTTCTGAATCCCTTCAAGTGAAGGTCGATCGGACGGGTACCGAAATTACATCCGCCCGGCATGTGCATCGTTGCCTTACGGAAACGTGTCAGCAGTGCTCCCAGAAGATAATAGGATGCACGGATATTCTTGACTTTCGGATGTGTCGCTTCAAAAGTATTGATGTTCGTCGGATCGATGGCATACATACCATCGCCCTTCGGGGTGATCGTGGCGCCAAGCGTCTCACAGATCTCCAGCATCGCATGCACGTCCACGATGTCCGGCACGTTCTCAATCGTACAAGGACCATCCAGCATCATGGCTGCCGCCAGGATACCCAGGACCGCATTCTTACTACCACTTATACTCACATCACCTTGAAGCCTGTGGCCTCCGACGATCTTATATTTTGACATAATTCTTTCCCCTTTACTTCGACCTTCTGCGTTTTTCCGACGACGCCTCCGTCATCTGGAAAAGCAACCTGGCCCTCGATTTTGATTTCGCCGCATCTTGCGCTTCTGCGGCCTCTGCTGTGACCTGCTTCAACATGCTGGTCCCGCGGCCTCCACTTGGCGGTACCCCGCCGGTGTTTTCTGCCGGAGCGATGTCTCCCTGTTCCACCGCCTTCTTATCGGCAATGGTCTTCGCTCTGGTCTTTTTGCGCCGCTCTGCGTTCTGCGACCCGATCATTTCCTTGCTAAGATACGGGTGCTTCAATGCAGGAGGATCCGGAACAAGGATCGTAGGTGCGTGATGGACAGCCTGTACTTCCTCTGCCATCGGCTCTGGCGGAATCGCTTCTTTCGGCGGAATACTCTGCGTCAGAAACTCTTCCCGGATCACTTCCTGCTGCACCACCGGTATCGGCTCCACGTACTGCGGTTCCGGCTCGGCCTGTGGTACCACTTCCTCCATCACGGGAGATGGTTCCGGATATGTGATCCCGATCTGTTCATATGGATCGATCTGTTCGTGTTCCAATTCAGAAACTGCAGTTTCATATTGTACCACACTTTCCTCATATTGCGGAACCTCGGCAACCGGCTCCGGTTCGACGACCTGTCCTCTTGACTCCGGCAGGTAATCGATCTCATCCAGGAATACCAGTTTCTCCATCAGAAGATCCGTGTATTCCTTATCTACCTTGCGCAGATCCTCACCAAGGTCATAGTCGTCATCGTTGACGCGCTCCATATACTGTTTTGCCTTACGGTAGAGTACTTCTTTTCTGTCGGCATCCTGCTGCATGGCCGTTAATGTTTCTCTGAAAACACTCTCCGCAGTCGGGATAGTAATGTAGAAATCACTTCCGACTTCGGCGCGGATACTCGGGTCTTCGTCCTTGGTACGGCTCACGAGAGTGATCTCACATTCCTGTACCTCTGCCATCATCTTCACGATAGCCAGACCCAGGCCGCTGCCGCCTGCCTGACGGGAACCGGTCTCATCCACACGGAAGAAGGCATTGAAGATTTTCTCCGCATCCTGCTTGGATATACCCTTGCCCTGATCCTGTACCTTGACCGTCACTGTATTCTCCGTCGCCTGCACATAGACCCAGATGCAGGTATTGCTGGCAGAATACTTCAGTGCGTTATTGATCAGGTTACCGATCATCTGCTCCATCATGCTCTTACATCCGAACACAGTCGGAATATTGCGGTTCATACGCTGGGCATAAAGCCGGATGCCGTGCTTTCTTGCGTCTTCCTGATATCTTCGGCATACTTCATCGACAGTCTGGTCGATCTTATATACCTCCATATTGATCTTCTCTTTATTATTCTCGATCTGGGAAAGATAGGTCAGGTTTCCGATGATCGCCGTGATACGCTCCGTCTCATTGTTGATGCGGACAAAATCCTGGAAGACTTCCTTCGGATCCTTCTCCTGAATGCCCCAGTCCAGAAGGGTCTCGCAGTAACCCTTGATCGTTGCAAGAGGTGTCTTCAGCTCATGCGACACCGTAGATACAAAGAGTCTTCTCTGCTGCTCCTGACGCGCTGCCACGGTCACGTCTTCCAGAACTACGACCCAGCCACGCAATGTGGACTGCGGGAAAAACGGTTTTGAAAAATGGAACTGAATGATCCTGTTATGGATCTCGACACGTGTCGTGACTGACTCCATTTTCTCTGTAGGCGTTTTCTCCGGGACTGTCTTCGCATCATCGGCTTTCTCCTCGCCTTCCTTCTCCCCGGACTTCTTCTCCGCACTCTCCTCCTCGATTTCTTCGGAAGGATCGTCAAGAAGCGTCTCATAGAGTTTCAGTTTTACGAGAAACTCATTGTCCGTGATAAACTGCTCCACGAACTCGGTAAAGGACTGCGGGAGCGACTCCACCCGCAGTTTCTTAAGCGAAGTCTTGTTATTAAATAAAAGCATGCCGGTCTCGGTAAAAGCAACGACGCCCATCTGCACGATGTTCATGACGGAGTTGCTGACGCCGTTTGCGGCATTGAGGAACTGCATCTCTCTCTTTCTTTTATAGAAGGATGCCCAGAAAAGGTTATACACAAGAAGACCTGCTATGACTGCGCCACAAACAAGCCCTACAAAAAGCATGGGAACGGGTTGCAGAACCCGATCCCATATCGAAAGCATAACCTTCACGTCATTCAAAGTAATCACCTCATGGATCACTGTTCACGCTCAAAATAGTAACCTACTCCACGCTTGGTCAGAATGTACTTGTAATTTTTCTGATCAGGCTCAAGCTTTTCTCTTGTACGACGAACGGTTACGTCTACAGTACGTACATCGCCGAAATACTCATATCCCCAGACGTGCTCAAGCAGGGACTCTCTGGAAAATACCTGTCCCGCATTTTCCGCCAGGAAAAGCACAAGCTGGAATTCACGGAATGTCAGGTCAACATCTTTACCATCTCTTCTGATCTGGTATGCGGCCTTGTCGATCTCCAGATCACCGATACGAAGGATATTCTCTTTAACGGAAGTATCCTTATCCACATAAGTATTACGACGGAGCTGGGCACGAACACGCGCGAGGACCTCACGAGGAGAGAAAGGCTTCGTGATATAGTCATCGGCACCCATTTCCAGGCCTAATACTTTATCGATTTCTTCACCCTTAGCGGTAACCATAATGATCGGTGCCGTTGTCTTCGGACGCAGACGCTTACATACTTCAAAACCATCCATCTTCGGCATCATCCAGTCAAGGAGGATAAGATCCGGCTTCTGACGCTCGGCAAGCTCGATTGCGGCCATACCATCGGAAGCAGATATTACTTCATATCCGTCTCTTTCAAGATTTGTACGTAGAAGCTCAACCAGAGACTCTTCATCATCAACTACCAGAATCTTTGCACACATAACACTACTCCAATCAAAAAAATGCGTTTCTAAATCCACAAGATATTGTGGCAGATCCCTCATAAGCCACAACAGTTATAACAATTATACCATTCTTATTCTATTTACAACCCAATTATTACAATTTTGTTTCATTTTTTTTGGAATGGGAAAGTACAGATCCGAACAAGGCAGGAAAAACAGAAGGAAATAAGCGAAAACAAAAAAGAAGCCCAACTACGTTTCCGTAATTGAGCTTCATATAATCCGGCAGCAATCTATCTTCCCGGGCCGTCTCCAGCCAAGTATTGTGGACACCGGCGAGCTTAACTTCTGTGTTCGGAATGGGAACAGGTGTGGCCTCGCGGTTATAACCACCGGAATGGTTGAGGGTCTTTAAGCTG
>JAFZZM010000049.1 GCA_017615755.1 Clostridiales bacterium
GAACTCCGCTCGTCTGTCCTGGACATTCGAAGAAGTTGACGCGAAACTCAAGGGCATCATGCAGAACATCTACAAGAACGCTTCTGCTGCTGCTAAGGAATACGGTGATCCGGACAACCTCGTTATGGGTGCTAACATCGCTGGTTTCCAGAAGATCGCAGACGCTATGATGGCTCAGGGTATTGCTTACTAATACTCGGTTCGCGATTCATTAAATCAAAACAAAAAGAATATCCCGCTCCGGCTCAGACAGTTTTTCGGTTCGCGAAAAAACTCGCCGGGTGCGGGATTTCTTTTTGCTTTTTTATTTAGTTCGTGATCCGGGTTTTAGTTTCGCCGCGGGAGGGAGGTGGCGGGATTTCTTTTTGCTTTTTTATTTAGTTCGCGATCCGGGTATTAGTTTCGCCGTGGGGCGGGCGGTGGCGGGATTTCTTTTTCGATGTTATAATCAGTTTGTTTGGGTGATGTGCGCGTTTCTTTCGCGCTGATTAGGAGGTTGTATATGGTACGTAAGCAGAAACTGCTGGCCGTATTGGTTACGGCTGGTCTTTTGTTGTCCACTTTTTCCTGGGTTGCCCGCAGACCGGTCCTTGCTGATGAAGGATCTCCTGTTCCGACTGTAGTCGTTACCGATTCCGGCGATGAGATCCTTATCGATGAGAATTCCTTCCCTGACGAAGTATTCCGCACATATGTAAGTGCTTTTGACTCGGACGGGAACGGCAGTTTCAGTCAGGACGAGCTTGATGCGGTAAAAACGATAGATTGCTTTATGGATGGCATACAGACTCTCGAAGGAATCAGCCACTTCAAAAAACTCGAGAAACTCGAATGCAGCATGAACTCGATCACGTCCCTTGATCTTTCTTCGAACACTGCCTTGAAATGGGTAAATGTGCAGGATAATCCTATCACTGATCTGACCTTAGGAAACAATTCCTCTCTGACCGAACTGATCTGCCGTTTTACGGCTTTGGAAAGCCTCGATATCGCACACTTGCCTGCTCTCGAAAACCTGTATTGTGAAAACAGTTCTCTTACTTCCCTGGACACGAGCAGCAACCCGAACCTTAAAACACTTCATTGCGGAAGCAACATCTTCCTCACTTCCTTGAATATCAGCAAAAATACCAAACTGGAAGATCTGGCATTTGACAATATCCCTATCGCTTCGCTTGATCTTAGCGCAAATGTCAATCTGAAAAATCTGGAATGTGCCTTTTGTGAAAATCTTCAGTCGCTGAACTTGGAGCACAACACCAAACTGGTCGAACTGATTATTCTCGGCACTCCGATTTCTTCGATCGACGTCAGCAAATTGACTGAACTATATAGTTTTAACTGCGACGAGACCAGGATTTCAAAACTGGATATAAGCAAGAACACCAAACTCTCCGTTCTGTCTATGTCAAAAACCGACATCTCCGAATTGAACACAGGAAATAATCCCAAGCTGAGAATGCTCGACTGCAGTAATTCTGCGATCACAAAGCTGGGCCTGAGCAAGAACACCGATCTTGATACTTTGATCTGCCGCAACACCCTCCTCAGCAAACTGGATATAAGTAAGAACACAAACCTGACTTATCTGGACTGCCGAGGTTCCCGCCTTTCCGAGCTCAACGTCAGCGCCAATACAAAACTCGAACGTCTGCTGACAAACGGAAACGATATCGAAAAACTTGACATCACAAACTGCAAAGCCATTCAGAACGCCATCGAATTCGGAGAACGCCTGGATATGGGTACGTATTTTGTGTATGTGGATCCGGAAAAAGATGACGAAGAATACTTCAGTTATGACAAAACCACTGTCGTCACGCCTTTCCCTAAGGATCTGTCTCCTACTCCCACGCCGATCGCGTATATCAACGACACAAATTTCCCGGACAGAGCTTTTCGCAACTATGTGATCCAATTTGACCTGGACGGCGACGGAGGACTGAGTACCAGTGAAATCAACTGTGTTAGCTCTATCGATTGCAGCAAACTCAATATACGCTCTCTGAAGGGTATCGAGTTCTTTTCCAATCTGGATATCCTGATCTGCAGCGATAACAAACTTACAAGCCTTGATCTTCAGAAAAACACATCCATCATGGGTGTTGACTGTTCCCGGAATAAGATCACTTCTCTTAACATCGGCACAAAAAAATACCTGATGATCCTGGATTGCTCATCCAATGCTCTTTCTTCGCTTGATGTCAGTGGCGCAGAATGGCTTTTGAATTTGTATACAGCAGGTAACAAACTTGCCAAACTGGATGTTTCCCACTGCAATTCGATTGTCAATGCGATCAAAAACGGCATTCTTAAGGATAGTGGGACATATTACTCATTCCAGAATCCTGAAGATTCAAGCGAAGAGGTTTTCACTGTGGATAAAGCCACTTCTGTTATTCCCGATTTTGTAAGACCAACTGCAGCTCCGACTCCGGTTTCCATCAACTCTACGAATTTCCCCGACAATGCATTCCGTGCCATAGTGAAGAAATCCGATTCGAACGATGACGGATACCTCAGCTGGAACGAATTGAACTATACTACAACGATCAACTGCAACCAGAAAGGTATTTCATCTTTAAAAGGTATCGAATACTTTGCCAAACTGCAGAGCCTCTGTTGCGCAGACAACAATCTGGAAAATCTCGACATCAGCAAGAACCCGCTCCTCAACCATCTGGACTGCGGCGGCAACAAGCTTTCCAAACTGGATATCAGCAATGCCACAGCTCTCTCTTATCTGGACTGCAGCAGAAACAGCCTGACCTCGCTCGAACTCAAAAACTGCCCGGAACTCCGCTGTCTGTTGACACATACGAATAAGATCCAAAAGCTCAACGTCAGCACCTGCAGCATCATCGTCGGGGCAATGGAATACGGTGAATTCAGAGACCGCGGAACCTATTTTGTCGTTGTCGATCCGGACAAATGGGACGAAGAATACTTCTCTTTTGATAAGACCACGAGTGTGATCCCGGGAGACCACGTGCCGACACTGTCTCCGACACCAACGAATACGCCGACTCCGACGTCGACTCCGACTCCGACGTCGACTCCCACTCCGACATCCACGCCGACTCCTACATCGACTCCAACACCTACACCTGCTCCGGGTGATCTGCCGCCGGCTAACAAGGGATTCGAGGGATTTGTCGACCGGTTATACCGGATCGCACTTGACCGTGAACCGGAACCGGAAGGCAAGGCTTTTTGGATCGCGCATGTAAAAGAACATGGTGCCACCGGTGCGGACTGTGCCCGCTTCTTCCTGCTGGATTCGCCGGAATTCATGAACCGAGGACTGAACAACGACTGGTTCATCGAGACGCTGTACGCCGTCTTCTTCGACCGTCCCTCTGATGTTTCCGGTAAGAAATTCTGGATGGATCAGCTGGCATCCGGCAAGTCCAAACAAGATGTCGTCAACAGTTTCATCGAGTCTACCGAATGGTGCAATGTCTGCGCCGGTTTTGGTGTGAAGTCAGGTGCCCTGTACCACAAAGCCACCTCTCCTTCTTCCAACGCCAAGGCATTTGCGACGCGCCTTTATACGAAGTGTCTCTGCCGCGATCCGGAAAAGGCCGGTTTGGAATACTGGGCCCTGGCCTTGACCAACCTCGAGAAGAATGCATCCGAAGCGGCACTGCTTTTCTTCACCTCACAGGAATTCATCAACGCAAAAACAACGGACAAAGTTTACCTCGAGCGTCTGTACTATACCTTCATGGACAGAGCACCGGACAAAGACGGCATGACCTACTGGCTGTCGAGGTTGTCGATGGGCACCTCGCGGAACGAAGTCCTGAAGCTGTTTGCCGAATCGCCTGAGTTTACGACGATCTGTAAGGAGTACGGCATCGAGCGCGGAACACTTTCGTAAGCTTTTTCCCGAAATACATGATTCTACCAAGGCCGGTCCGTCGCAAAGTCGGGCCGGCCTTTTTTACAAGAAATTTTGAATATTCTGTTAAAAAAGCACCCCTTCCCTACCATCTCATATTTGCCGGGACTATAATCGAGATATGGGTAATATTGCACGATTTTCGTGCCGAGGATATCGGTATTGAAATCGGATAAAGTGCGAGTGCATATCGCATCTCCTTAAATTTGTAAACCCCCTGTGCCGATTCATCATCGGCGCAGGGGGTTTGCTTTAGAGGGTTGTATGAGCTATCCGGCACTGACCCGGCCGGAGGAAGGGGATTCGTCTTGCACGGATCCGTGCAAGTTTATCCTTCGATATTGATCGTTGTCGGACCCGGAAGGTTCAATTCCTTCTTCGGGATGTCAAGTTTCAGGACGCCGTCTTCAAACTTTGCCTTCACATCTTCTGTCTTGACGCCTTCACCGACATAGAAAGATCTGGACATCGCACCCGCATATCTCTCCTGGCGGATGATCTTGCCATGCTTATCCTTCTTCTCTTTATCAAGGCCCTTGGAAGCACTGATCGTCATGTAGCCGTCTTCGAGTTTGACATTGATCTCATCCTTCTTAAATCCAGGGAGATCTACTTCGAGTTCATAGTTCTCGTCCGTCTCGTTTACATCGGTCTTCATGACGTGACCCGCGTTCTTACCGTACAGTCTCCGGTCAACATTCGCGAGCTCTCTCATCGGGAAGCCCATCCAATCATCAAACAAGTTCTCTCCAAAAATACCAGACATCAACATAAGTCATTCCTCCTTTAATATGTTGTTATCTCGCATCGGGGCGGAGGTCTTATCATCTATTTGGATCTTCGTTCCTCTGTTTTCGCCTACATTATAGTCCCGTAATTAGCACTGTCAAGGGGAGAGTGCTAATAAAAACTGCACAGAAATCGAAGATACGATTTGTGCAGTTTTTAATGCGTCATTTTCTTTCGAAGAGACTATACTATGGGGGGCTGTCTCAAAACTACGAGATGCCCCCCTTTTCTTGTGGGCGAAAACCAGGTGGTATGGGTTTGCCGGACAGAAGATGGTGTTTCGCTTTTGGGGGCACGAGTTCTTTTCCCGCATGAATATCTGATCCGTTTTTCTGTATACCCCCGGGGGGTATACAGACGATTTTGAAGATGTGAATTCATACTAAATTCCATTTTTATCAGAAAAAGTATGCATTTCTTTTCGCTCTGGTGTTAAATTGTTGGCCTGAAGTAACAGATCCAAGTGCTTTTCGTACGGGATGAAAGCTATATCGGTCTTTCCACTTTCCGATATGTGCCGATATGGGGGAGGGGGTATAGGAAAA
>JAFZZM010000050.1 GCA_017615755.1 Clostridiales bacterium
GCGATACCGTATTCTGCGGTACGGTGCATGGCGAGGGTACGGATCTGTACCTCGAACGGAATACCTTCCTTACCGATGACCGTCGTGTGAAGCGACTGGTACATATTCGGTTTCGGCATGGCGATATAATCTTTGAAACGGCCCGGCATCGGGTAGTACATCTCATGTACGAGACCGAGTACGGCATAGCAGTCGGACACGGTATCCACGATGATGCGGCACGCAAAAATGTCATAGATCTGATCCAGGTGCTTGTCCTGGTTCTTCATCTTGTTGTAGATACTGTAGAAATGCTTCGGACGGCCTTCGATCTCGGCGTGGATGCCCATCTGGGAGATCCTCTCGGACATCTCGCTGACGACGCTCTCGAGGAACTTCTCACGCTCGGAACGCTTCTGGGAAATAGCACCGACGAGCTCATAGTACGCATCCGGGTCTGTATAGCGGAGACACAGGTCCTCCAGCTCCCACTTGATCTTATAGATACCTAGACGATGCGCAAGAGGCGCGTAGATATCTCTGGTTTCCATCGAGATATCTCTCTGTCTTTCCGGCTTCTGATGCTTCATGGTACGCATGTTATGCAGGCGGTCCGCAAGCTTGATCAGGATCACTCGGATATCCTTGGCCATGGCCAGGAACATCTTACGCATATTCTCGGCCTGCTGCTCTTCCTTCGAGGAATACGGGATACGGCCGAGCTTGGTAACACCGTCGACCAGAAGCGCGACGTTATCACCGAACACTTCGCGGATGAGATCCACGGTCACGGCAGTATCTTCCACTGTATCGTGCAGGAGCGCCGCCACCAGAGAATCCGTATCGACTTCGAGTTCCGTCAGGATCTGCGCGGTTGCGATCGGATGGATAATGTACGGCTCACCGGATTTTCTCTTCTGGGAACTATGGGCCTTATAGGCGAAAACGAACGCGCGGCGGATCCGGTCCGACTCGTCTTTTTCCGAGTAGGACTTATATCTGGAAAGCACTTCATCGAGCATATCCAGGATATCCGGAGCTATATCCTCCGGAAAAGTATCATCCCGCAAGTCATCAAAGAATGCCTGCTGCTCCTCCGGCAGCATCTCTTCGGTTTTCTTTTTCTCGCCACTCATTTTCTATTCCGTCATCTCCCATATAATACGCGGTACGTATCTGTATCCTCCAGTTTAACCTTGCTTTTCACAGATAGCAAGGAAAAACACATTCTCTCGTCATTAATTCGGACTAACTCCATAAGCCCTGCCTCAGAAAACATATCGAGGGCGCGGGCGATCTTAAATGCATGGAACGGCTTGCGGAAATGTCCGGTCATAAGCCGCGCCAGGATCTTCGTATCCACCAGGCTGATCCCCTCACGGAAAGTGGAATAGAGAAAGCGGTACATCACGCCCATCTCTTCGCCGGTCGGCACGAGCTCTTCTTCACTTCCACACTTGGCCAGGACCTTGATCTGCTTCAGCGGCAGCTTATTACGGTACAGGTTTTCCAGCACCTGCGGCGCATCCCACATGGTCTTTCCGATCTTCACGTGATGCATGTCGACCACCTGAAGTTTCAGGCTGTCCACGCCGTTCCAGGAATTGACCATCAGGCGCACCAGAAGGTCCACCGTCGTCCCCGGCACAAAGACTTCCGCCACTTCGCCGATGCCAAAAGCAATGGCGTCCACGACTGTCTTTTTCTCGTCGTCCAGCTGGAACTGCAGTTTCAGGTGCTTGCCGTTTCCGCACACCGCGGTATTGACGATCTTCACTTTCTTTACGAGGAACACCGGCTCGCGGTTTCCTTCTCCAAAAGGTTCGAGCCTTCTGATCTCTTCCGCGTTCTCCAAGGTCAGTTCCTCCGGGGCGAGTTCTTCGTCCACCGTCGTGAACCTGATATCGTTTTCGTTATTTCTTTCTTCGGCAAAAGCACTTACCCTTGTCCGGAATTCAGCGAACTTGTCTTCTTCGACACTGACGCCGGCGGCTCTCTGATGTCCGCCGAACTGCAGTACCGAATCACCGCAGTATTTCAGGCAGGCCAGGATCGGGAAATCTCCCGCGGTACGGCAGCTTCCCTTCAGGATCCCCGGGTTACCGGGATCGTTACTGAATACCAGTGCAGAGTGCTGATATCTTTCCACGAGGCGGCTGGCCACGATACCAAGGATACCGGCATGCCAGTTTTGACCCGCGATCACGATCGGCATCGAGTCGTTCTGCAGAGAATGCAGCATCTCTTTCGAACTCTCGATCATCTTCACCGCTTCATCCAGGATGGACTGCTCCATCTCCTGTCTTTTCGAGTTTTCTTCGATCATGATGCCGGCAAGGGATCTTGCTTCCTCTGCATCCTGCGTCAGGAGCAGTTCAACGGCTCTGGACGCATCGCCCATTCTTCCGCACGCATTGATCTTCGGAACGACCTGAAATGCGATATCGTTTGCATTGAGTACCTGCGTTGTTTTTCCTGTCATCTCACGGATCAGGGAAAGAAGCGCAACAAGTCCGGGGCGCTTCGTCTGATTCAGCATCCGGACGCCCGCCTTCACGATAGTACGGTTCTCGCCCGTAAGGCTCACGACATCGGCGATCGTGCCAAGCGCGGCGATATCGATATATTCACGCCAGGTCTCTTTCGTGAGTGCTTTTGCCGGATCTTCCGGAAGTCTGCTGCAGAGTGCCGCTACAAGTTTCAGCGCCACGCCGGCGCCGCAAAGATGCGTAAACGGATATGTATTGTCGGTACGCTTACAATCCACGACCGCCAGGGCCGGCGGGAGGAGTTCTTTTACCTCATGGTGATCGGTCACGATCACGTCGGTTCCGTCCTGCATGAGATCTTCGATCTCAGTGTAATTAGCGATGCCGCAGTCCACGGTGATCACGAGCTTCGGGGCTTCTTTGCGGATTCGTTCGAGCAAAGAGGAAGAAACTCCATAGCCTTCGCTCATACGGTCCGGGATCACATAGGTGACGTCGGCACCGGTTTTTCGGAAAAAGGACACCAGGATCGAAGTCGATGTCACGCCGTCCGCGTCGTAGTCGCCGCAGATCAGGATCTTCTCCTTATTGCCAAGTGCAGTAAGGATCCGCTCCACGGCCTCGGGCATGTCGTTCATCTGAAAAGGGTCGTGCCAGTCCTCCGATGCCACAGCGAGAAAAGCAGCTGCGTCTTCTTTCGTTTCGATGCCGCGCGCACGCAAAAGGCGGTCGATCAAGGGGGAGCCATCCAGTTTTGGCTCTGTCGCCGCAGGCATTTCCGCATTCGCATCTACACTTTTTTCCGGCAGCCGCCATTTTTTCTCAAGAAGGATCATGAAACACCCCCAACATTTACTACATCTATTGTAACATTAAATCGCTTTTTCAATGCGAAATGCGAGGTCATTTTTCGTTCGCTATATTTGCGGAAAATGCCCAAAATAAAGGACTGTCTCCCGTCTTGGGAAACAGTCCTTGTCGGAGGGTATTATGAGCGCCGTTACTCTACGTTCTTCAAAGCATCGGCGAGAGGGATTTTCTTGATTCTTCTCATGTCGAAGACCATAACGATCAGGTAGCAGATGATCATGATGGCGATCATCTTCACCATGCCCAGCGGGCTGATGTAGCCGCTGAACCAGCCGTTCATGGTGTACATGACGAGTTTGAACAGAAGCTTCAGTCCAAGCACGGCCAGGAACGATGTTCCGATCGCAAATATGATCACGAGGATCGTGGTCAGTCTTACGTACAAGCTGTTGATCTCACGGTTCTCGTACCCAAGTACTTTTACCATGGAGATGGAAACAGCATTCTTCTCGATGATGAGCTTGGTCAGAAGGAAGATGATCAGGATCGCAAGTACAGCGCATCCGACTGAAATGTAATCCATCATACCGCCCATCGAACGGTCGAACTGCACGGCGGTGGCCTGAATGTCTTCCAACGTGATCGTCATGTAGATGTTATCGACATCGATGTCCGTGATTGCATTCGCAGCCAGATATCCGGTGAAGGTTCCTTCGTCCAATCCGAAGTATGTGTTGTAGTTTTCAATCGGCATGAAGATTCCGATGCCGCCCTGATACTCGTACACACCCTTGATCACGAAGTCATAGGTCTCGTCCGAATACTTGTCGCCAAGTGTCAATGTCGATCCGTTCTTGAGTCCGAATTTTTCTTTAAAAGCACTGGAGACGAGTACTTCGTTTCCGGTAAGTCCTTCCGTTCCTTTTACGAAACGGCTGTCTTTGCTGACACCGATGACCGACACTTCTTCTCCGACATGCACGCCGGAGATCGTCTCAAGCGAGCTGATCGCATAACGTTCTGCCGTTTCTTCCGAAGTTGTGATCTCATTCCCGGCTTCATCTTTCGAGTTTTTCAGGATGTACTGGTATTCACTGATCTGGTTGTCCTTGATCTCCGACTTATAGTGTTCGATCGTTTCCGGAAGACCGATCGTGAATGCCAGAAGCAGCATGACGAAGGCGATACCGACGTAAAGCACGATGTAACTTCCGATGTTCTGCAGGAAGATACGCATTCTGAAACGGTTCATGAAGCCGACTCTCGGAAGGCGCATCGCTTTCTTTCTCTTCGATGTGGAAAGATCACGACGCAGGAACTTCAGCGGAGAAAGGCGGAGCTTTCTGAAGATGATGATGAAGTTGATAAGGATCATCAGGACCAGCGGGATCAACGTTGTGATCAGGAAAGCTTTTGCGTTCCAATAGGTCTGGTACTTGATCATGCAATAGTTTTCGTAGTACATATTGACTACAACGTCTTTGGCTAATGTATATCCCAGGAGATTACCGATAGCCGCCGATACGATCGTGATCAGGACCGGAGTCAGCATGTAGTGGCGCAGAAGTTCTCCTCTCGTATAGCCGGTTGAACGCAATGTTCCGATCACGGCTGCTTCTTTCACGATCGTGTTGCTTGTTGTGATGGCAAATACAAAGGCCAGGATCGCGATGAATATGTATACCATGATGCCCATGATGTTTGTATCTTTCTTCATATCATTCGGTGCAAAGTGGATCGCCTGGTTGGCATATTCCGGAAGGAAATCCATCAGTTCATTCATGTCTGCCATGTAGTCCTGCAAAGCCACCATAGAAGACGGATCCGACTCCAGTGCTTTTGCCACGGAAAGATCCGAAGTATAGCCGCCTGTTGCAGCAAGTACGGCGATCTTTTGCATTGCAGAATCAGCCAGTTTCTTCTGTTCCTTTACGTTCGAAGGCTCATCGTTATAGATGTAAGCATATTCGAACTTGCGGCTACCATTGAGCTTGTCCCAGCCTGCCTGTGTCATGAAACCGATATCAAAGCTGATCGAGTTAAATACCAGGTCCGAGTTTCTCTGGAAAAGACTCGTATAGTCCGGTGCAGCAATGGTACCAACAACCTTCAGGTTCAGTCCGTCCACGCCAATCGTATCTCCGATATTGATTTTTCGGATCTCTGCATGCAGACGATCGATCACGATCTCATCTTCGGCTTCCGGGAAGCGACCATCCATCAGGCAGATCTTGTTCACTTCGGTACGTTCGGGAAACACACGGATCAGATCCGGCTCGGCTGCTTTTTTCGATTCTTCAGTGACCTGATCTACTTCTTTGTAGTATTGCTTATAGATCTTGAGATTATTTTCTTCTTCGATTTTCTTCAGAAGAGCGTCAGAGCCTTCTGTTTTGAGGATAAAATGACCGTCCTCAAGATTGTATGTTTCTGAAGAAGCTTCGATCGATTTCAGCATGCTCTTGTTGCCGACTTCCATACCGGAAGCTAATGCGATCATGAACGACATCAGCAGGATAAGAGCAAGGTTTTTCTTCCAATCCTTGGCGAACTCGCGCAGGAATCTTTTGTTCATTGGATCTCTCATTTTTGTTTCCTCCTGCCGGGCTTACCACTCGAGTTCCACGGCGCTGATCTTGTTGTCGTTGACGATGTTTTTTCTTACCTTGCCGTCACGCAGTTTGATCGTGTGGTCGGCCATCTTCGAGATCTCGGCGTTATGTGTAACCATGATGATTGTGTTTCCGTATTTCTGGTTAACATCTTCGATCAGCTTCAGGATCTCTTTGGATGTGTTGTAGTCGAGCGCGCCGGTCGGCTCATCGCAAAGCAGGATGTCCGGGTTCTTCACGATCGCACGTCCGATCGAAGTTCTCTGCTGCTGGCCGCCGCTGAGCTGGTTCGGGAGTTTGTATCTGTGGTCCCAAAGTCCAAGTGTGTTCAGAAGTTCGTCGATATCGAGCGGCTTATCCGAAAGGTACGCGCCGACTTCGATATTCTCTTTTACGTTCAGGTTCGGGATCAGGTTGTAAAGCTGGAAAACGTAGCCCAGGTGTTTTCTTCTGTATCTTGTGAGCATCTTCTCGTTCATGTCGCGGAGCTTGTCGCCCGCGATCGAAATGTAACCATCGTCTGCACTGTCGATACCACCGATAATGTTCAGAAGTGTCGACTTGCCTGAACCCGAAGGCCCGAGAAGGACACAAAACTCGCCTTTGGCGACTGTGAAATCCATTCCTCTAAGTACCTCCTGCCGGCTGTCGCCGGTGCCGAAGGCCTTGCATACATTACTTACTGTTAAGAATTCTTCTTTTGTCATAGTTATTATCCTCACTCTATGTGTCACGCCGGGACTCTCCACACCCGGTTGTGTTAAATGAATATATGAACGACTGTTCATATGTATTATAGTTAATACATCGAAAAGAATCAATCCCTGTTTTTGTTAGCTAACACTAACAAAAATCCGAAAAACCCTATGACACTTTTGGTGAATACTTCCAAGCACACCACAGAAGCTCTTGGCACGCAAAAGCTCTGGAACACGCATATACAGCGATTCCAGAGTTTTCATCGCAGATTCTGTTTGTTGAAAAAACTGTTCGGATCATCTCGCCACCTCCTTTGTCGGGCAACAAAAAACGAGCTTTTTGCTGCAATAAAATGCAGTAAAAGTCTCGCTCCTCCCAACATATCCCGGGGAACCGGCCTCATATCTTCTGACCTCATTCCCGTGATGACGAAATATGTTACATGCTTCCGATAGAATGGAAAGATCTTCCAAAGGGTCCCGAAGCATGCAAGCTACTCCCTAATACGTTTCTAGTTTAACAGACTAACTCAAAATTGCAACACCGAACTTTCTCGGAAAAACGCACAAAGAAATTTTCGCAGTTACGAGCGGCTTGCAGTAGAAAGGCAGAAAGCGCGAGTGCTTTTCGGACACGTCAAAATGCGAAAAAGAAAGATCGGCGTGGGTGCGATCAGAAGAGTAACCACGCCCAAACGTAAAAATGCAGAATCGGCGTGGGTGCGAACAGAAAAGTAACCACGCCCAAACGCAAAAATGTAGAATCGGCGTGGTTGCGATCAGAAAAGCAACCACGCCCAAACGTAAAAATGCAGAATCGGCGTGGGTGCGATCAGAAAAGTAACCACGCCTAAACGCAAAAATGGAGAATCGGCGTGGGTGCGATCAGAAGAGTAACCACGTCAAAATCCAAGAATTGAAGAATCACGTGTTGATCTCGCCTTCTCTGAATTTCCACGTGATGATTATGAATTTTGTCC
>JAFZZM010000051.1 GCA_017615755.1 Clostridiales bacterium
CTGACACTTCAATTGACAGATAAATTCCCGCATATAGACAAAATCTCTGCCGGGCAAGTTCTTTTTTGACGGATAAGAATGAAAGCATCGAAATTTTATCTGCCACCGCTCGAAAAGCACTGCACAGGATGCTTTGTTAGATTTTCTGTCTACTTGTCCACGGTGGCTGTCGCATGTTGATTCGGCAGTACGGTTTTGAGACAGGACATTCTTTTGGAGTTAGCTCGTGGGGGTGTATAATAAAGTTGGGAATGAGGTGTGAGATATGAACGAAGAAAACAATGCCGCGGAGAAAGCGGAGCAGAGACATCTTTTATACCTGAAGCAGAAAGAACTTCTGGAGACGTTCCTTGAGAAGGGTGCGATCTCGCAGAAACAGTTTGATAAGAGCTTCCACGATCTCACAGAGAAGATGGGTGAGGGGAAGAGCGAGTAATATAGAACGTCTGGCAGACGGGACGGGAGGCTACTATGGGCAGCGGAAAGTCTTTCAAGTGCAGTAAGTGTGATTATATTTTTACATCCATGACGGGGGTCGGGATGTTGTTTGTAACCCAGTACCAGAGAACTGTGGAAGAAATCAAGGCAGGAAAGTTTGGTGCGGAGTGGCAGCGCTTCTTCGAAGAACATCCGGACGGAAAAGTAGATTGCGGAAGAGAACTTCTGGTCTGTAAATACTGTGGAGTCCCGAAGACGGATACCAACCTTTCTTTGTATCTTCCGAAGGAAGACTCGAAAGAGAAACTATCCGAGTACCCGCTTCCGTTCGAACTGAAGGAAGAGTACACGCTCTATGCGAAGTTCCCGCATAAGTGCAAAAACTGTGGTGGGGCATGCAAGATCGTGACAGATGTAAAGAAGGTGACGATGAACTGCCCGGAATGCGGCGAGCCCATGAAGGAGGACCTCGATCTTTCTTCGATCTGCTGGGATTGAAAATTCTTGGCGCGTGCGACGCAGAGTTTACATTTCGTTCTGATATTCCTCGAGAAACTTAAGGAGAAACGCATGCCGTTCTTCGGCCATTTCGCGTGCTTCTTCTGTGTTCAGTGAATCCTTGAGAAGCAGGAGTTTATCGTGGAAGTGCCGGATGGAGTCTTCCAACGTGCGCCCGTTCTTTCCTCCATAGGCAAAAGATCTTGCAATCCCGATTGCACCTAGTGCATCGAGTCGGTCGGCGTCCTGGACGATCTTGCCCTCAAGCGTCTCCGGAGATCTATCTTTGTTTTTACTAAAAGAGACAGCGTTGATCATGCTGCAGATCTGGTCGATCTTTTCGGCCTCGACTTGGTTTTCTTTCAAGAACTTCCTGGCGTTGGCGTTGCCTTTGGTATTAAACAGCTTATGGTCATCCGCATCGTGAAGAAGCGCGGCCAATGAAATCAGAAGCAGATCACACTCCGGATAATTCGAACCGATCTTCAAGGCATTCGAATACACACGAAGTGAATGCGCCGCGTCGTGTCCGTCTGCATTATTCTGAAAGAGTTCCTTGATGTACGCCGTTGCTTTTTCAATGATCGGATCTTGCATAAACTTGTACCTGCCCTGGGTGTTTTGAGAAATCTCACAGGTGTATCTTACCACAAGTGTGAAGCAGGTAGATAGGCGCCCAAATATGAAAAAAGTCCAAGATTTTTGGGAAAAGGTATTGACTGTAAACCTTGTTTACACCTTAGAATTGCCGTAAAATACCCCGAGGAGGAGACGGCAATGACGATAAAAGAACTGGAGACGATTTTAGATATTCCGAGGGCGACGATCCGCTTTTACGAAAAAGAAGGATTGATTTCTCCGCAGCGCGAGGGAAATGGTTACCGCGATTATTCGGAAGAAGATGTAGCACGTCTCAAGAAGATCATTATCCTTCGAAAAATCGGTCTGCCGGTAAATGAGATCGCAGACATTTTCGATGGAGCCAAGACACTGCCGGAAGCACTAGAAGAAAACCTTCAAAACCTCCAGAAGCAGATGGATGAACTTCGTGGCGCTATGAATATGAGCAAGAGAATGCAGGAAGCCTCTCTGGAGATCCAGGATCTGGATGCGGAGAAATACTGGAATCTTGTTGAAGAGGAAGAAAAACACGGCAACAAGTTCATGACTATAGCAAAAGACATCGCCCAAGTCGAACGCGGTGTGCTCTCCAGTTATTTTGGCTGGACATCGAAAGACGGTCAGCTTTACGATTCGTGGCCGGGCCTTGTTGGAAAAGTGATCGTCGTGATGGCGCTGACCGGCTGCGTCATGTGCTTATACCGTGGAAGCTGGAACATCAAGAACTTCCGTGATGGTATTTTCGGAATCCTTACGATCATGGCGGTCGAAGCAGTGCTTAGTATCCCGATGTATTTCCTCGGCAAGAAGTATCCCTGGATCGCGAAGAACAGAACAAAAGCGCTGGTGATTGCCGCGCTTCTGTTGGCAGTGGTGTTGCTGGTTGTGGCAGGGCTTTTCGATTTGTAAAAATGTCCTTTCTGGTCGATGCATACCCCATCTGAAAAGAGGGTAAAAAAAGTCGAGCGTGTTTCTTTCTGCCTGCGCTATAGTGAGCAAAAAACGAGGGGAGAGAAACATGAGTCGGAAGAATTATCTTGATGGAAAAGATGTGAAGGAGATCAGGACAGGCGCGAGTGGCGCGCAGGTCTTTGTCGTGGACGGGGAGGAAATCGTCAAATGGGTGTCGGGGGAAGACGTCGAGATCGAGCGGTTTCTGACCTATCGTCGTGAAACAGAGTTTTACAAAAGCAAGGATACCGAAAAAGCCACGTATCTTCCAAAAGTACTTGAAGCGGAGGCTTCGGATGAAGAGATCTTTCTGGTTCTGAAAAAGTACGAGCCGTTGAAGAGAGAGGACCTGAACGAGGATGTACTTCGGAAAATCGCGGGTGTGCTGGCGCAGATCCATAGTGACCGCGCGCCGTGTTTCTTGCGAAGAAGTGCAGAGGAACATAAGGAGATTTCAGAGAAAGAAATCGCCGAAAGTGTGCAGGGATGGAAAGAAGTGCTGGCCGAGCACCTCGGCGCTTTTGTCGGAAAGGAAATCGATCGGATCGTAGCACGGATCAAAGAGATCCAGGCCTGGCACGAGACGGAGCCACGTGCCTTGGTGCACGGGGATTTTCACTGGGACAATTTGTTGTCGGACGAAAATGGGAATATACTGGTATGTGACTGGCAGAACGTGAAATACGATGCGCCGTCCGGCGACCTGAGTTTCTTTTTGAGCAGGCTTGGAGCGGACGGGATCGAGGTCGAT
This sequence comes from Clostridiales bacterium, assembly GCA_017615755.1. Taxonomy (GTDB): domain Bacteria; phylum Bacillota; class Clostridia; order Saccharofermentanales; family Saccharofermentanaceae; genus Scatonaster. The sequence continues at coordinate 3,260 of JAFZZM010000051.1, forward strand.
CCGGAGGTGTTTCTTTCTGCATATGTGGATGCACGACGAGAACTTGCCTCAGCGGTGCTTGATGTTGATGAGATCAAGAAGCATATGGCCGCGGCCAATGTCCTGACGTCGTTTCTGTTCTGGCACCGTTTCCTGCACGGCGCGGATGCGGACCGGGTGCGGGGCATCTACGAAAAGATGGTGGACGATTTTTATGCGGTGGCTCTTGGAGGTTTGGTATGAAGTTAAGACAACTTGGTAAGACGGGACTTATGGTCAGTGAAATCGGGTTCGGAGGTGAGTGGCTGGAAAGACACGAGTTCGATGAATCGGTGAAACTTCTGAAGTATGCGCATGAAAAAGGCATCAACATTGTAGATTGCTGGATGCCGGATCCAAAGTCGCGAGACATTATCGGCAAAGCCATGGAAGGTTGCCGGGAGTTCTGGTATGTGCAGGGACACATCGGTTCGACGTATCAGGACGGACAGTATGTGCGCACACGCGACATGAAGTTCGTAAAGCCCGCATTTGAAGATCTTCTCGAGAGATTTCATACCGACTATATCGACCTCGGCATGATCCACTATATTGATTCTGAAGAAGAATGGAATACCGTCATGAACGGGGAGTTCATCGAATATGTACATGAATTGAAAAGAGAAGGGAAGATCCGTCATATCGGTCTGAGTACGCATAATCCGAAGATCGGAAAACTCGCGGTGGAGACGGGCTTTATCGAGATGATCCTGTTCAGCATTAATCCTGCTTTCGATATGCGGCCGCCAACGGAGGATCTGACTACCATGTTTGGCGGATATGACCAGGATCAGTTGTCCGGTATTGACCCGGAGCGGTCGCAGTTCTACCAGATGTGCGAGGAAAACAATGTCGGTCTTACTGTCATGAAGGGCTTTTTCGGCGGCGCACTTCTCGATAAAGAACGCTCGCCATTCGGCGTTGCTTTTACTGCGACACAGTTGATCCACTATGCTTTGACGAGGCCGGGTGTTTCGTCGATCATGGTGGGCTACGATACAACAGCACAGATCGACGAGGCGGTGGGTTATGAGACGGCGACAGCGGAAGAGCGCGACTATGCGTCCGTGATCGCATCTGCACCTTTCCATTCATACTCGGGGATCTGCACGTATTGCGGACACTGTAAACCCTGCCCGATGGATATCGATATCGCGATGGTGAATAAGTTCTACGATCTGGCAACGATGCAGCCGCAGGTGCCGGAAAGCGTGGCGTCCCACTATATGGCACTGGACCATCACGCGTCTGAGTGTATCGGGTGCCAAAGCTGTGAAGCAAGGTGCCCGTTCGGCGTATCGATCGCAGAACGGATGGAAAAAACGGCAGTGCTTTTTGGGGAGTAAGAAACATAATTTGTTGCTTTTCACAAAGAACCCGAGACGAAACGCTGTGCTATAATCTCCGTGGGTGCATGCGTGCCCATTAATGGGATAAGGAGATATAACATGAAAAAAAGCGTTGCAATGCTGCTCTCGCTGGCTTGTGTTCTGAGTATGGCCGGATGTAAGGATAAGTCTGAATCCAGCTCCACAAGAACGACCCGCGAAACAAAAGAAACTACGGAAGAGACTTCCGAAGATACTTCGGAGGAAACTTCCGAGGAGACTTCTTCCGAAACTACGGAAGAGACGACTACTGAAACGACCGAAGAGACGACTACTGAGACAACTACCGAAACGACAGAAGAAACTTCCGAAACTTCTGCTTCGGAGAGTGAGACCTCGGAGACTTCTGAAACATCTGAATCTTCGGAGACATCCGAAACTACAAATGCGCCTGCTGCTCCGGCCACAATGACGATCAGCCATGATCTGAAAGTTGTGGACTGGGACATCGACCTGCATTATGCCGGATACGGCGAACTTCCGAAGGGCTACTACCAGGTGGCTCGAATCGAAGAGTCCTGCATGGGCATGAAAGTGACCGGCGAAGGTTTTGACAAGCTTTCTGCTTCGATCGATTCTTTCTTTGCTGAGGTGAACAAGAAGTACGATGAGATGTATGCTGAATTGTTTAACGGTTTTGACGAAGCCGTCAAAAACAACAACACATACTATTCCCGTTATATCAGTACGGATGTTTCGGTGACACGTGCCGACAGTCAGATCTGTTCTTTTATTCTCGGCGAAGTCAATAACACGACAGACTTTTTCGGCATCAACGTCTATGGTCATAACTACGATACGGCGACCGGTGCGGAAATCAAGTTCAGCGATGTCGTTACGGACAAAGCGCTTTTTGCGTCTAAACTCGAGAGCGCGAAGTTGACGGGATCGAACTACGAAGTTGAAACCACGAGAAAATATATCGATGCCATGGTTGCGGAACTGAAAAAGGGCAATGATCTGGAGTTTGTTCTGTATCCGAATGCGATCAGTGTGATGATCTCTATTGCGTCCGGTGATTCCTATTCCTCCACTCAACAGGTGGTCCTTTCTGTTGCGGATCTCGGCGATTGCGTGAACCTCAGCTATTTCGGTTCCACCACAAAATACTACACGCTGATTGCTGACTGTGAAAACAAGTTCCGTTGGGACTTCGACGGAGATGGATCGATCGATACACTGGCTTTTGAAAATGTCAGCTCGGACTATTATCTTAACTATAAGTACACGTTGAATGGCGAGCAGATCTCTTGCGATAAGCCGCAGCTCGAAGGTGATGATTTCCGGAAGGCGTATATGATCTACACGGACGACGGCTGGTATCTGTATGTCCAGTACGGTATGGAAGATCCGACTCCGTATATCTCGATCTTCAAATTTGCCAAAGACGAACTGACCTTCGTAGAGGAAAAAGGCGCTTTTGCCCGTTGCCCGTCCAATCCGGAAAAGTGCACGATCGAGTCGAGATCGGATCTTATGGGTACAGGTCATGTGGATATCCCGTGTGCGATCATCGGCAACAAGGGTGTACCGACACAAAATGGTGACTTCCTCACCAAGGACGGTATGGGTGCTGCCAGAGAGGAAATGGTCCTGGGCTTGTGGGCAGATGGACAACCGACAGGTGACAGCATTGTGATTCCCAAAGGACAGGTCGTCCGTCTTATCGGTATCGATACCAAGAACAATCTGGTAAAGTTTGCGATCGTCGACAAGAACATCGCTGAGGCGCCGACATTCGATATGGTTGCTGTTTCTTCGGACTACGAAAAGTATGACGTAAAGTTTGATGGCAAGAATGCCTATCAGCTGTTTGACGGCTGCACATATGCGGACTGACCGGTAGTCGCGATTAGTAAACGATAAAAGAAGGCCGCTGATCTTCTCGTTTCGGGGAAACCCGGACGATTGGACCAGCGGCATTTTTTGCTTCAGTTCTTTTCCTGAAGGATCAGTTTAATGGAATCAGTCTTCTTTCAGGATGCGTACCGGCTCGAGCTTGCTGATGCTTCTGCTGTTGAGGTAGCTCGTGATCACTGCGCAGAAGACGATGATGACCATGGTGATCGGGAACCAGATCGGGCTGGAGGTCAGATCCGACTGCTTGATGCCGAAGTTGGCCAGACTGAGGTACATGACTTTGTTTTCCAGGAAGACGTACATGATGTAGCCGAGGCAGACACCGAGGATGACGGTCGGGAGGTTACTGAGGATCATGCGGCGGACGAGTTCGCCGGAGGTGTAACCGATTGCTTTGCTGACACCCAGTTCGGATCTTTCGCGGATGATCTGGGATCTTGTCAGGAGGATCTCGGTCAGGATGACGACGAAGCAGGTCATGGCGACGAAGATCACGCAGATGGCGTTCATGGCGCCACAGAGAGAGTCAATGGTGTTGCCGATGAGATCCTGTACCAGAAGAACGGTGCTCTTGGTGTGCTTGGCGGAAAGCTCCTTGCTGTATTCTTTGGGAGAAATGCCGTTTTTGAGGTAGATGATGACGCTGCTCATCTCGAACTCAGGATTGATGCGCTTGGCGCCTTCTTCAGTAACCATGGCTTTGTTCCCGAGGTTGTTGATCTTCTGGTCGATACCACTGACCGTGAACGGGATGGACTCGCCGCTCTGACCTTTGACGTTTACTACGTCACCGACTTTTGCGTGGAGCTTATCCGCTTCGACACAGGTCAGGATGATCTCGGTTTCTTTTTCCGGAGCGTGACCTTCCAGGATGGACTCGTACTCAAGCTTGGACAGATCATCGTAGGTATCTACTGTCAGTGTGGTGTAGTGATCCATGAGCATGACATCGATGCTTGCGAGCGAACCGTTCTTGAGAAGATGGTCGACGCGGTCATCGGCAGTAAGTGTATCCATGATCGTCGGATCGTCGGTGATCGTTGCCTGGAGGTCGCCGGTCTCAAATCCGATCAGCTGCAGAAGAGGCTTCTGGTCCAGTCCGAGGTTCTCGTAGAGGGAGAATCCGAGGCAGGTGGAGATAGTCAGGCAAGCGATGATAAGTGCGATGAACAAGTTCTTTTTCTTGCGACCGAGGATCTGCTTGAGAGAAAGCGCCAGGTTCAGAGGAAGCTTGCTCTTTTCGAGCGGGCAGTAGTTCTTCTTGAAGTTGTGGCTGGACAGGCCGCTTCTGAGAGACTCTAAAACGGTGAGCTTCTTGTAGCTTCTCGAAGCCAGAAGTGTGCCCAGGAAGACCGCGACCGGGATACCAATCAAGGTGACGAGGAGAGCCGGTACGCAGATGCCTTTGAAGCCGGACAGGCCCATCAGGATGCCCTGCAGCGAGTTGAGCGGGGCGGTGATCAGAAGGCCGATGCCGACGGCAGCGACGGTGGCCAGGACGCAGATGAGCATTTCTTCGATCACGCAGGCGAAGCGGAGAGCGGTGCTGCAGTAACCGCTGGCCTGAAGAAGACCGATGTTCTGGATGTTCATTTCGATGAAGTTCTTGATGGAGAAGTGCATGATGATCAAGGCCAGGCCGACAAGTATGACGGTGAAGATCAGGACGATCGAAGAGGCCAGATCCGAGAGCATTTTTGTGCCCGCAATGATGACGGATTTTACAACGGTGTTCGGCTTATGTGCTACGTCAAAGGCGCTTGTCACGGCTTTGTCGTATTCGTTTCCGTCTACTCCGTCCTGCAGGCGGCAGTATACGAAGCTTCCTGTGTAAGACGGGTGCAGGGCGTTGGAGATCTTTTCGTACGTGTTGTGGCTGACTGCACAGAAGAAACCGGAGATGTCCATGGAGGTGGCAAAATACAGGTTTTCGAGATAGCCTTTGACCTTGAATTCGAGGTCCATGCCGTTGCCGACGATGTGGAACGGCTCACCGACCTTCATGATGGATTTCTGGCTGTAGGGGAGTACGATCTCATCGTCTTTCAAATCGTTGCAGATGTCGGGAAGAGCATTGAGATACGTCGGCTTGGATGCGTCGGTCAGGAAGAGCATATAGGCTGTTGCGTCATCGGCGGTTTTGTTTCCGTAGTAATAGTTTGCATTCCAGTTGATGACCGGAGCGGATTCAATCAGATCGGAACCCGGGACCGATGCGACGATGTCGTACGTTTCTTCTGCAGTAAGTCCTGTTGGCTGGAAGACGAGAAGGTCGGATGTGTGATACGTCTTTTCACAAGCGTCGATAGTGCCCTGACCGGAGAGCATCAGGGAGAGGCTCGTAAAGAGAAGGAATGCGGCCAGGAAGATCAGGATAAAGAGGATCGCGACCTCGCCTTTGTGCTTCTTGATATTATTTTTTGCAATGAAAAACAGTGAATACATATCTTACCACCCCATGTTCTGCAGGAATGCGCGGAGTGCGCGGTGACGTTCTTGGTTTTCGCCTTCGTAGCGGGACAGTTCGATCTCGTCACAGATCACGCCGTCACGGAGATACAGGATACGGTTGCCACGCTCGGCGGCCGCGACGGTGTGGGTAACCATGACGATGCTCTGACCGCGGTTATTGAGATCGGAGAGCACGTCGAGAACGGCGTTTGTGTTCTGGGAGTTAAGTGCGCCGGTCGGCTCGTCGGCGAACAGGATCTCCGGTTCGTTGATGACGGATCTTACCAAAGCGACACGCTGCTGTTCACCACCGGAAAGCTGGTTCGGGAACTTGTTGTAGCTGTTTTCGGAAAGACCGACCTGCGAGAGAAGCTTCTTCGCATTCTCAGCGATCTGCTTTCTGTTTTTGTTTTTCAGAAGTCCGCAGACGATGATGTTATCGAGTACGCTCATGGTGTTGTTCAGGTAGTTCTGCTGGAAAACGAATCCGCAGTGCTTTCTTCTGAAGAGCGCCAGCTTGTCGTTGCTGTATTTGGAGATCTCTTCGGTGCCGTAGGCGATGGAGCCAAGGCTCGGACGGTCCATACCGGACAGGGCGTAAAGCAGTGTGGATTTACCTGCACCGGAGTCACCCATGATGACGGTGAAGTCGCCTTTTCTGATTTCCAGGTTCAGATTCTTCAGAACGTGCTGCTGGATGCTTTCGTTTGAGAAGGTCTTGCAAAGATCTCTTGCACGGAGAATGGATTCTTTTGTATTCATGTTCTGTACGTCCTTTCTTTGCATCGAGGAGGTAGTGTCTATTGTGTTTACTAGCGTTGGCATTTCGTATGTTCTCCTTCTTGGTTTTTGGTTCGGTTTTGTGTTTCCTTGTTCGGGAGCTTCTGGCGCGTCCGCCTCGGCATCCCGCTTTTCTACAATGCCAGTTTACGACTCTTACGGAAAGAATGCTTTACATGAACCTTGTGCAATTCTTACTTGTTTCTTAACTCGGAACCAATGACAGTTTTCTCTGCTAAGTCCTCGGAGCTTCGCTCCTGTGTAAACGCGGCTTGGCATGCATGTGAGTTAAGAGATGGGGAGGACGGACGCGAAAGTTAGTCGGAAACGCCCGAAACGCATATTCGACTAACAATTCTGATCCTCAAGTTAGTCGGGAACGAGGAAAACCGCGAGTGCGACTAACGGTTTTGAAACTTGAGTTAGTCGGAAACGCCCGAATCGCCTATTCCGACTAACTCTTTCGCAATTTGGGTTAGTCGCAATCATCCGAAATACATATTCCGACTAACTTTTCTTCGACGAGGGTTAGTCGGAACCGCGAGAAACTCCAAACAAGACTAACTTTTGCGTACCCGGCTATTAGTCGGATCTGCTCAAAACCCGATTCCGACTTACGCGGGCCGCCAACACTTGTGCTATACTTTAGAAAGACCGATTGAAGGAGTGTTCAGGCATGCACGTTAATTGTTTACTGATCGATGATGAAGTCGAGCTGACGAAGATGACGAAGGAGTACTTCGAGTTGTTCGGAGTGACTTGCGAGAGTGTCGCGGATTCGGAGTCGTGCATGGCGTTTCTGAAAGAGAACACGGCGGATATTTTCCTTCTGGATATTAATCTCGGAAACGAAAGTGGTTTTGCGCTTTGTAAGACACTTCGTGAGACCTACGATACCCCGATTCTATTTATCAGCGCGCGACAGAGTGATGACGATGTTTTGGTTGCGCTGAATATCGGCGGGGACGATTACATTAAGAAACCATATACACTGAGTGTGCTTCTGGCGAAGGTGAAAGTTCAGCTCAAGCGTCTGGAAACCATGCAGGCGAGAATGGCCGAGGCGGGTGCCGAAGCCGCGGGCGCTGCGGGAGCAGCAGGAACGGAAGGCACGAAGGACACCGTTGCTTTTGCTATCGACGAGGCGACCATGAGTGCGGTCGTGGAGGGAAAGAGCATCCCGCTGAAGGCAAAAGAATTCCAGCTCCTTTCTTGTTTATATGAGAATAAAAATACGATCGTGACCAAGGAGAAACTTTTCTCGGAGGTCTGGGGCGATTCGTTCTATACGGACGGCACGCTGAATGTGCACGTGCGAAGACTTCGTGAGAAGATCGAGGCGGATCCGAATTCGCCGAAGTTCATCAAGACGATCTGGGGCACGGGCTATATGCTGGAGATTCCTTCATGAAGGTACGGTATATTGCAATCGTTTACATACTGGTTTTGCTTCTGACCGGTTTTTATCTGACGAATCGCATCAAAGAGCGTGAAGTGTACGAGATCGATATGCTGGCGCTGAACACGATGACGGATGAGATCACGCAGGCATTAAATTCCGGGAAGGATCCGGAGGATCTGGAGAAGAACTACAAGTGTTCAATCGTGCTCATTTCCGATACCACTTATGAATCCGAAAACAGCTACTATATCCGCGAGGGCTATTCTGTCTTCGATTACATGAAGGACGGAAAAATCGAGGGCAAGATCGCGTTTTCGGCGCGCGCGGAAGAATACCGGATCCGTGAGAATGCCGAGAAGAAAATCATCATTGAGGTCCTGGCGATTGCGATGCTGCTCGGACTCGGCGTTCTGTTTGTCGTGTGGTATCTGTTTGTGCGGCCGTTTTCGGATCTGAAAATGTTTGCCGAGCATGTCTCAAAAGGTAACCTCGACCTGCCTCTCAAGATGAGAAAACGCAACTACTTCGGCGCTTTTACCGAGTCATTCGACCGCATGCGTGAGGAACTCAAGCGTGCTTCGGAACGTGAGATCGAGGCGAGTCGTAGTAAAAAAGAACTGGTCGCGGAGCTTTCGCACGATATTAAGACGCCGGTGTCGACGATCAAGGCGACGTGCGAGGTCATGGAGGTCAAGTACGACGAACCGGATATTCTCGAGAAGGTGTCGGTCATTCAGGCAAAAGCAGCGTCGGTCGAGCGTCTGATCGATAACATGTTTAAGGCAACGCTCGATGAGCTCGAAGAACTGAAGGTCGAGCCGACGGAGGAGAGCTCACAGATCCTGTCCGATTTTATTTCGGAGCTTCGTTTCTACGGCACGGTCGAGCAGAAAAATGACGTGCCGGAGTGCCTGATCCTGGCGGACAAACTGCGTCTCGAGCAGGTGGTCGATAACATCGCAGGTAACTCGTTTAAGTATGCGGGTACGCCGCTGGAAATCGAGTTTTCCGAAAAAGACGATGAGGTCCATGTACTCTTTATGGACAGAGGTCCGGGTGTCCCGGAGGATGAGCTCCCGCTTCTGACTTCGAAGTTTTATCGGGGAAGTCTCGCGGCGGGAAAAGACGGAAGTGGTCTGGGACTTTATCTCGCGTCGATCTTTATGGATCGCATGGGCGGCGGACTTGAAGCGAGAAACCGCGAAGGCGGCGGATTCGTGGTCGAGATCGTAGTGAAGAAAGTGTGAGGTGCAAAAATGGGAATTGAAGATTTTTTGAGTTCAGGAAATATGAGACTGGATCAGCAGCTGAAGTTTACGGCTGAGATCGATAAGATGACCGAGGTCTATAGAAGAACGATGCTGATCTCCGGCGTGCGACACGAGAACGACGCAGAACACTCCTGGCACATCGCTGTTATGGCGTTGCTTTTTAAGGAGTATTGTGTGGAAGAACCGAATGTCGAGCGTGCCATTAAAATGCTGGTGGTACACGATCTCATCGAGATCTATGCCGGCGATACTTTTGCATATGACGTGGCAGGTAACGAGAGCAAAGCAGAGCGTGAAGCGGCAGCAGCAGATAAGCTTTATGCGCAGCTTCCACCGGAACAGGGCGCGGGACTTCGGGCGTTGTGGGAAGAATTCGATGCGATGGAGACCGTGGACTCCAAATACGCTGCGTGCCTGGACCGAAGCCAGCCGCTTCTGCATAACACATTGACCGAGGGGCACACATGGCGTGACGGCGGTGCGGTCAGATCACAGGTGGAAGCCCGCGCGCAAATCATTAAAGAGTTTATGCCGGAGTTGTACGCGTGGATCGAGAAAAACCTCGACCGTGCAGTGGAGAAAGGATGGCTGGTCGCTGACTAAGCGCCGCGGCTTTCAAGATGACCCTGCTTGTCGTATAATAGACCGTACTACGTTTGAAGGAGCGATCATATGGCCAACACGGATCTGCCAAATGCGAAGATCATTATTCTTTTCATCCTGTCGAAGGTGGACAGCATCCCGTCTGCGAAGCTGACGGACTGCGCGCTGGAGTCGCTCTACGTGGATTATTTTTCTTTTTCCCAGGCGAAAAAAGAACTGCTCGATGCCCATCTGATGACCGAGTCGGTGAGAAAGGACGAGTCCAGAAAGGATGCGTCCGGAAAGCCGATCCTTTCCTGCGACATTACGCCGGAGGGCGAGGTCATCCTGTCGCGTCTTTTGCCGTCACTTCCGGCAGGGATCCGTTCTTACTTAAGTTCGGCGTCGAAGTCCTGGCGTCATGAGGCTTCGGAAGAGAAAAGTGTGCAGGCCGACTATGCCCCGAACGGGGAGGGGACCTGGGATGTGGAGCTTCGTCTTGTGGAGAACGGCGCAGCCACATTCTCGCTTCACTGGGCAGCCCCGACCGAGGCGGCAGCGGAGCGTACATGCAAGCGATGGAAGAGTGCCACGGCGGAGACATATCTTGAGATCGTCCGCCTGATTTCCGAGGAGCGCTAAAAAGAATTTTCCCGATTTTCTGATCAAGGCTGAAATACGTGGGCCGACATCGGTTTCGAAGCTTTTGCTATCACTATAAATTTTCTTGACAAAATCGCGAAAAACGTTGCATACGTGATATTCTTAATGAATTCTGATGGAATTTGTTCTAACTACCCCGTTGTTTTTTGAATTTTCGTGGTATACTAAGTGCGGTGCTTTTGGTGCCGAAATATTCATAATAGATTGAGGAGAACTTTTATGATCAATGTAGATACATCCAATCTGATGTCTTTCATCAATGAGAATGAAATGGAGAAGATGCTGCCGCAGGTGGAGCTGGCCCACAATATGCTTCACAAGAAGAACGGTCCGGGAAGCGATTTCCTTGGCTGGCTGGAACTGCCGAGCAAGTACGACAAGAACGAGTTCATCCGCATCCGTCAGGCTGCAACACGTATCCGTAAGGATTCCGATATCCTCCTGGTAATCGGTATCGGCGGATCCTACCTTGGCGCAAGAGCGGCGATCGAGCTTCTTTCCCACTCCTTTGCAAATATGGCTAACAAGAAAGTTAGAAAAGCTCCGCAGATCATCTTCTGTGGTAACTCCATCAGCGCTACTTACCTTGCTGACCTGATGGATCTTCTCGAGGGTAAGAGAGTTTCCGTTAACGTAATTTCCAAGTCCGGTACAACAACAGAGCCGGCGATCGCTTTCCGTATCATCCGTGCATACATGGAAGAAAAGTACGGTAAGGAAGAGGCTCGTGCACGTATCTATGCAACAACCGATAAGGAGCGCGGAGCTCTGAAGACACTGGCTAAGAACGAAGGTTATGAGACATTCGTAGTTCCGGATGACGTCGGAGGACGTTTCTCCGTTCTGACTGCTGTTGGTCTTCTGCCGATCGCTGTTGCCGGTATCGATATCCGTCAAATTATGACAGGTGCTAGAGATGCAAGCCGTGACTATAAGAAGCTCGGCATGGAGAACGAGTGCTACAAGTACGCGATCGCAAGAAACTGCCTGCTCCGTCGTGGTTACACAACAGAAGTTATGGTCAACTACGAGCCTTCTTTCCACTACATGACAGAATGGTGGAAGCAGCTCTACGGTGAGTCCGAAGGTAAGGACGGCAAGGGTATCTTCCCGGCCGGCGTAGATAACACGACCGACCTGCACTCCATGGGTCAGTACATTCAGGATGGTAAGAGAATGCTCTTCGAGACAGTCGTACAGATCGATAAGGCTCGTCGTTCCTTCATCATCCCGAACGATAAGGAAAACCTCGATGGTCTGAACTTCCTCTCCGGCATGGACATGAACGAAGTTAACCTCAAGGCTATGCAGGGTACTGTACTTGCTCACGTTGACGGTAAGGTCCCGAACATGATCATCCATGTACCGGAGCTCAACGAATACTGGCTCGGTCAGCTGATCTACTTCTTCGAGAAGGCTTGCGGTATCTCCGGTTACCTCAACGCTGTAAACCCGTTCAACCAGCCTGGTGTAGAAGCTTACAAGAAGAACATGTTCGCTCTTCTCGGTAAGCCGGGTTATGAGAAGGAAAAGAAAGCTCTCGAGAAGCGTCTCAAGGAGCAGTAATACAGTAAGGAGAACATGTCTTTCATGAGAGAATTTGCGTTGCCGCTTAGCAAGGCGGATCTGATGCGGGTAGAAAGCCCGGCAAGATATGTCGGCGGCGAATATGGCGCCATCGTCAAGGAAGACATGCTCGATGAACTGGAAAAAGAAGGAAAGACGTCCTATCTTCGTTTTGCCTTCTGTTTTCCGGATATCTATGAGATCGGAATGAGCAATCTCGCTCTTCAGATCCTGTACCACGTATTGAATGAAAGCCCGTTTGTCGCCTGCGAACGGGCTTTCTCTCCGTGGAAAGATATGGATGCGATCCTTCGTGAAAAGAAGATTCCGCTTTATTCCATGGAGACCAAGACCCCGCTTTCCAAGTTCGATGTGCTGGGCTTTTCGCTCGGTTACGAGATGTGCTACACCAATGTCCTGCAGATGCTTGACCTTTCCGGTATCCCGCTTCTTTCCGAAGAACGCGGCGAGGACGATCCGGTCATCTGCTGCGGCGGTCCGGTAACTTACAACATCGAACCGATGGCGGATTTCTTCGACGTCGTCATGATGGGCGAGGGCGAAGAAATGATCCTGGAGCTTTGCGAGAAGATCCGGGAATATAAGCTTTCCAAAGACACGGACCACCCGATCACGCGTGAAGAGATGCTCTATAACTGCGCGCAGATCGAGGGTGTCTACGTTCCGTGTTTTTACGATGTTTCTTATTCAAAAGCAACGGGCGCGTGCGTGAAGCCGAACCGTGAGGGTATCCCGGAGACGGTGACGAAGCGGATCATTAAGGATCTCGATACCGTGTCGTATCCGACGAATCCTGTGGTGTCGAATATGCGTGTCGTCCATGACCGTTCATACCTCGAAGTCTTCCGTGGCTGTATCCGCGGATGCCGTTTCTGCCAGGCCGGATTTATCTATCGACCGGTAAGAGAAAAATCGGAGCCGGTGCTCTGCCGGCAGGGCATGGAACTCGAGAAAAACACGGGCTATGACGAGATGGGACTTCTGTCCCTTTCCACAAGTGACTATACTCAGTTCCCGAAGTTGGCGACGGATCTTCTGGATACTTTCGAAGGCCACCACACGAGCCTTTCGCTTCCGTCGCTGCGACTCGATTCGTTCTCACTGGATCTCATGGAGAAGGTGCAGAGCACGAGAAAGAGTGGTTTGACGTTTGCGCCGGAGGCCGGCACGCAGCGCCTTCGTGATGTCATTAACAAGAATATCCGCGAGGAGAATATCTTCTCGGCACTGGAGCTTGCTTTCGAGGGCGGCTGGAGCACGGTGAAACTGTACTTCATGCTGGGCCTTCCGACCGAGACGGACGAGGATGTCCTTGGTATCGCCGATCTGGCGAAGCGTATCGAACAGCTCTATTACGATGTGGGAAGAAGGACGGGACAGAAAATGAGAAAGCCCGAGATCACCGTCTCGACGTCGCTTTTTATTCCGAAGCCGTTCACACCTTTCCAGTGGGAGAAACAGGATACGAAGGAAGAGCTGATCCGTAAGCAGAGACTTCTGAAAGATAATCTGCGCAGCCGTAACATCCGCTATGCATGGCACGATTTTGATTCTTCCGTATGGGAAGTCGTGCTCGCACGTGGTGACCGCCGGCTTTCTCCGGTACTTCTTGAGGGCTACAAGAGCGGGCTGTTCTTCGATGCCTGGGATGACCAGTTCAAGCTCCCGCAGTGGATGGAGATCCTCGAGAAGCACGGACTTACCGTGGAGGATTTCTCACGTGAATACAGTGAAGAAGAGACGCTTTCCTGGGAACACATCAGCGTGGGCGTCACGAAGAAATTCCTGCTTTCCGAACGGCATAAGGCCCATGCGGAAACCACGACACCATCCTGCCGCGAGAAGTGCTCCGGATGCGGTGTGACGTGCTTCGGCGTCGGCGAATGCTTCAAGGAAAAAGTGAAGGGAGGCGTGAGCTATGCGGCAGAGTGATGTGGCGAAGATGATGACCATGCAGGATCACCAGACGGCGTATGTGCAGCGCTGCACTTTCGCGCGATCCGGCCCGGCGATCTATCTCGGCCACCTCGACCTGATGACATGCTTCGAGCGCGCGGCGAGACGCGCCCAGCTTCCGATCCTTTACTCCCAGGGATATAACCCGAGACCGGAGATGGTTTTTGCACTGCCTCTGGGCGTTGGCATCGAGACGAGAAAAGATTATCTCGACGTTTCCCTGGACAGACCTTTTGACGAAGAAGAGTTCGTCAAATCCATGAATACATATCTTCCGCAGGGCATCCGCATATTGAAATCCAAGGCGATCCCGGAACCGAAAGACAGCATCATGTCGATCGTAACAACGGCGTCCTACCGTTTCGAGGCGCCGGGCATCCGTGCTGCGATGGAAAAAGCACTTTCTTTCGAGTCTCTCGAAGTGGAGAAGATGGCGAAGGGGAAACTGAAAAAGACGGATATCCGTCCGCTCCTGATCTCACTGTCCCAGGCTTCCGACGGAAATCCGGACGCGGTCGATTTTTACTGCGGCGCGGGTTCCGAGAAGAATGTCCGCCCCGACCTTATACTTTCGAGCCTTCAGGTCTACTGTGGAATGGATAAGGAAATCGCGGAAAACACGCGCGTTATCCGCACCGGTCTTTTCTCCGGAACGTACCCTCGGATCACCCCGATCGACGAGGTGGAAGTGGTGTGCCGGAATTCATAGGTTCCGCCTAACTTCTCGTTTTTTATTTATGTTTTCGTGTCAAAAAGCACTTCTATGCTGATATTTTCGGCTTTTCGCAAGGGATTTTTATTGTTTTTTACATCTGTTTCGTGTAGAATTTTCCTATGCGTGAGGGCGAAAGGGGAACGAAGATGGATTCGAATGAAAAGGATTTTGCGGAGAGCTTGCTCCGTATATTCGATAATGTACTTCTGACCGAAGGTATGGCACTTTCGAAAGGGTACTTTTCCGATCTTTCAATTGCAGAACTGCATACTTTGAATGCCATCGGTCCGTACGATGCAAGGACCATGACGGAAACGGCCAACATTCTGGGCATCACTGTGGGTACCCTGACTGTTGCGATCGATCGTCTGGTCAAGAAGAAATACGTAGAGCGTCAGCGCGATACGAAGGACCGACGGATCGTCCGTATTTCCCTCACCAGACAGGGGAAGCTTGCTTACCGCATGCACTCGAAGTTCCATCGTGTGCTGGTCAAGAGGATCATGGACCCGCTCTCCGAGCAGGAGAAGGAGATCCTGACCAAGACCGTCACGGAGATCGATGCATTTGTGGAAGAGCAGTACAAGAAGTACAGTAACGGTCAGCATTATAAGAAGATCGTTCGCGACGATACGGAGGTCTGAGATGGCTGTTTCGAAGAATAAAGAGAATAAGGATGGAGCAAAGGTTCCGCAGAATAGCGCTTCTGCAGATAACAAAGAAGCGATTTTCGATACGTTGACGGACATGCTTTCCGAACTTCTGGATATGCCGAAAACAAATTTCGCACCGGATACGATGCTTTTTGAAGATCTGCCGTTAGATTCCCTGCAGCTTTATGAACTGGTGGTTGACCTGGAGACGCGTTATGACATTCACATCTCTGACGAAGCCATCGAAATGGTTCAGACCATCGGCGACGTTGTCGAGATGATCTTTAACGCGAAGAATTAAGTTATTACGGGGATGACACTTTGCAATACATTTTTATTGTTAACTCAAATATACACAAGAGGAAGAAGAAGTCTTTTGAAAAAGCACTTTATGCCTTGCCAAAGGATATCCGCACGAAAGTTATCGTGAAATATACACGATACGAGAACCACGCGGAACGCCTGGCCGTTGCTTTTTCCGAAAAATACGGCTCCGAGTGCATCATTTTCGCCTGCGGCGGAGACGGTACGGTGCACGAGGTGGCGAATGCTCTTGCATTCAGAAGTTCTCCGATGGGCGTACTGCCTTTAGGTACTTGTAACGATTTCTGCAGGACCGTGTATCCGCCGGAACTCTGCAAGAAGCCGCTGCAGATCCTGAAAAGACTGGAAAATCC
This sequence comes from Clostridiales bacterium, assembly GCA_017615755.1. Taxonomy (GTDB): domain Bacteria; phylum Bacillota; class Clostridia; order Saccharofermentanales; family Saccharofermentanaceae; genus Scatonaster. Next base: position 19,263 of record JAFZZM010000051.1, read on the forward strand.
GGAGATCCGTCCGATCGATCTTCTGCGTATCGACAGTTACGATGCTCTCGGTAACCATCTTCCAATCTGGAGCCGGTACAGCCTGAACATCGCATCGATGGGTCTGGACACGCTCGTTCAGGCGAAGGCGAAGCTTATGGTGGCCAAACACCCGAAGAGCATGTTCTACAGAAAGCACGCGTATTCTTTTGCCGCCGTGTCCTGCCTGATGGCCGGCTGGCGTTATAAGATGGATTACCAGATCGAGCTTGAGAACGGTGAGATCATCGAGAAGAAGGATGTCCGGTACTCACTGGTCAGCATCTGCAACGGACGTTACTACGGCGGTGGATTCTGCCCGGCACCTGCGGCGGAGATCGACGACGGCGTGCTGGATGTCTGCCTGGTCGACCACATGTCCCGTACCAAGGCTTTCTCGCAGCTCCTGAAGTATAAGAAAGGTCATCACGTGGGGCAGCACGGTTTTTCCATGTACCGTTCCACCAGTGGAATCTTCTCATCGCTCGACAGCAATTTCCAGCTTCAGGGAAACTATGATGGTGAGGATTTCTTCGGACACAAGATCCGCTACGAGATCGTGCCGAAAGCGATCCGGTTTGCGTCTTTCTTCTGATCCGGATCTATAAAGGATAGAGGATCACGGCCGCTTCGAAGCGGCTTTTTCTTTGCAAAAAAAGAATCTCCATTACTGGAGATTCACGTCTTTCTTTTCCATTTCCTTCATCCAGCTGTAGATGGCTTCCGTCATCTTGTGGGCGTCGCGGTCGTAATCGTCCGGCATGAAAGGCTTTCCGAAATGAATGGTGATGCGCTTTCTTCTGTGGTGGACCTTATCCCAGGTCTGCGGTCTCTTCATGTGACGGGACCAGGCCTGATAGCCACCCTCGATGTAGATAGGAAGAAGCGGTACTTCCGCCTTCACGGAAAGATATGCGGCACCGTCCTTGAACTCGGCGACACGACCGTCGTGGGTCCTGGTGCCCTCAGGATGAACCAGGATCAGGTTGCCCTTCTCCAGTTCTTTCTTCGCTTTAATAAGTCCACGTACCGGATTGCCGAAACGGTCAACGGCGATACCACGTCCGACGTGCATCATGGCGCGGCCCAGTCCGCCGTAATTGGTCTCAAGATCAGAAGCCGCGAGCGAGCAGAAGTACTTTCTGTGCTTTCTCGGCAAAAAGCTCATGATCCACATGCCGTCGGCATAGGTCTGGTGATTGGAACAAACTACATAGGGATTTGTTGCAGGGATATTCTCTCTGCCGTCAGCGCGGAGCTTGACGAGGATCTTCGTGACCCGCATGGAAAAGTGATACCAGAACCAGCCGGAAAAGCCTCGCGGTGTCGGATATTTCTTGTTTAAGTCCTCAGCAGAAGTATTCTGCTCCTTGGACACACTTTCTTTGTCTGCCACTTTTTTATCCCCTTAATACTTATATCGTACTGAGGATATGCTAGACTACATTTCGGGTATTGTCAAATAAGTTTTTTTGTTTATTTCGTCAAAAAGCACTAAGCAAATTGAGGGCTTTCTGATAAATTGTTTGATTTTCAAACTATTTGATTCAGAGAATAGACGTAAAGAAGAGAAAGTGGTATCATTTTTTAGTATGGCAAGGTTTGAATGGGAATAGAAACGTGGTTTGCCATAGCGGAGGATATATGCCGAGTATTGTCGGAAAAGCACTTCACGAGGGCGTTCGTTATGACACGATGCGCGACTTGATCTTGGATGTACGGGAGAAGTTCAGCACCCGTGACGCTTTTGTATTTAGGAGAAAGCCTACAGAAGCAGAGATCCATAAGACATATAACGATTTCGGAACAGATGTGGAATATATAGGCGAGGCGCTTCGCATCCATGGTGTGAACGGTTCGCATATCGGTGTAGTCGGAGAGAATTCCTATGAGTGGATGATCTCGTATACGGCTATTCTTTCAAGTGGTTCGGTGGGCCTTCCGCTGGACCGTCTTCTGCCGGAGCAGGAGCTGGTGAACCTTCTTTTGCGCGGTAAGGTGGAAGTGCTTTTTTATCATCAGAAGCATCACGAGATGGTGCTCGATATCGCAAAGAATGCGGAGGAGACCGGCATCAAGGTCAAGTACTTCGTCTGCATGTGCACGGAGTATATCGCGCCGAATCTCGAGTGGCCGAAGGACGATGAGCGTTTTGTGGATTTCCTGACATGGCGCAATGAGGGCAAGGCCGCTGTGGAGAAGGGTTCAAGCCTCATCAAGGAAGTGGAGATCGACCCGGAGCAGACAAGAATTATTCTTTTTACTTCCGGTACAACGGCGATGAGTAAGGGCGTCATGCTTTCGAATAAGAACATCATGACAAATGTCTATGCCATCTCTACGATATTGACGCTGAATCCTGGTGAGAGAACATTCTCGATCCTGCCTTTGCACCATACTTTTGAGAATACATGTGAGTATTTCATGCTCGTCCGTGGCTGCTGTATCTGCTTCTCGGACGGCCTTCGTTATATCGTTAAGAATCTGTGTGAGTGGCACGTGGAAGCTTGTATTTCCGTACCACTCCTTTTTGAGAATATCCACGGCAAGATCAAGACCGGTATCAAGGAGTCCGGAAAGGAATCTTTGATCGCGACGATGATACCGATCTCGAATTTCCTTAGGAAGTTCAAGATCGACCTGCGTCGTGTGTTCTTCTCGTCGATCATCAAGAAGCTCGGCGGACACCTGCGTCTGATCGTTATCGGCGGCGCAGGCATCTCGAAGGAGTATATCGAGGACTTCAATAACTGGGGCTTCGAATTCCTGATGGGCTACGGCCTGACAGAGACGTCTCCGGTTATTTCCGTTACGACGTCCAAGTACAATGTCTACGGCAGTGTCGGTAGACCGCTGACAGGCGTTTCGGTCATGATCGATGATGAAAGTACCAAAACCGGGACAGTAGGTGAGATATTATCTAAGAGTGATTGCGTGATGCAAGGGTATTACGAGAATCCGGAAGCCACGGCAGAGGTGCTTGACGAGAACGGTTGGTTCCATACCGGTGATATGGGATATCTCGATAAGAAGGGATGTCTGCATATTACGGGACGTGTGAAGTCGATGATCGTTCTGACCAATGGTAAGAAGGCATTCCCGGAGGAGATGGAGTCATTGTTGAACAACATCCCCGGTGTGAAGGAAGCTTTCGTATGGGGCGCCAAAGATGAGAAGGGTGCAGTGGATATCTGCGCCAAGCTTCTGATCGACAGAAAGGTGATCGGCGAGAACCTGCCGATCCCGGATACAACTGCCGGTGATAATGCGATACGTGAGTATCTGTCGGCGAAGATGAAGGATGTGAACCATCAGATGCCGTCTTATAAGTCCATCCATTACTTTGTTTTCTCGGAAACAGAGATGGTGAAGACCACGACCTTGAAGGTAAGACGACCGATGGAGCAGAAGGCGATCGAAGATACGCTTACTGCGGCGAATACGACAATGAAGGCGGCGAACGGACAGAATCTTGATACCCTCTGAGATAAAAGGAGGTAGAAGTCATGGCGTTTCATTTGCTTTATGGAGAGCACCCCGGTTCTCTTATTGATACATGCCTTGGCAAGATCTGTGAGGAAGCAGTCCTCTGGCCGACCAGACGAGGATATATCATCGTCCCGGAAACAATGAAGGCGGAAGTTGAGCGCCGTTATATCGAGATCCTGAAAGAGAAGAAGGGCGGAGATGCTTCGGATTCCGCGTTCATGATGATCGATATCGTCAGCTTTTCCCGTTTTGCCTACCGTCTGTTAAGTGAAGTGGGCGGAGGGCAGAAGAAGCTTCTGAAGCCCGTTACCAAGACGATCCTGATCCACCGTATACTCCAGCAGGAGAAAGAAGATTTTTATGTGCTGTCCCGTTTTTCTGACCGGGTCGGTTTTGTTGCGGAAGTTGAAGAAGTACTGGGTGACTTTTACCGCTACGGAGTCAGTGGGCAGATGCTCCTGGACCTGGATCTTTCCGGTGAGAGCGATCTGACCAAGCAGAAGATCCATGACTTTGGTCTTCTCATGACCAGGCTCGATGCGAAGGTCGAGCAGCTCGGTTTTGCTCCCGAAAGAGATTCCATGAAGCGGCTTCTTCATATCCTGGAGTTGTTCGCGAAGGGGGATCCGAAGACAAAGACATGGCCGATGAACCGTCTTTCGTTTTTAAAGGATGCATCGGTGTGGATCATGGGCTTCGGAGAGAACCGAAACCTCACTCCAGAGGAGTTGAACATTGTTACATTGCTTGAAACGGTGGTGTCTAAGCTCACTTTTACCGCGGTGGCGGAATCGGGCCTGGGCGATGCCGATACGAAGGAGATCTGCCACTTCGGAAACCAGGTGGTGAAGTCTTTCCGTTCCCGTTTAGCCTTTTCTTCCGTGACGGAAGTGGGACCGTCTTTGCGGGATGCTGCACTTGCCATCGTGTCCGGAGATTATGCCGAGCGGTTCTGTGCGACGCGTGAGGATCTTTCTGTTCCGGCAGAGATACGTGTTTTCAGTCAGATCAGTGATGAACTGGAATATGTCGCAGCCAGGATCAAGGAGATGGTCCGCTTTGAGGGATACCGTTACCGCGACATCACGGTCGTACTCTGCGATCAGAAGGAGTATCGGTCTGCCCTTCATGCGGCGTTTCTGAAATACGGTCTGGATGTGTTCGTGGATTCGAAGAATCCGTTGATCGGCACCATCTGGATGCAGTATATGTATGCCATTATGGAGATGGGCTGTTATAACTGGGAACTTGGTTCCGTGATGTCTTTTCTGAAGTCGGGATTTGTTTCCCTGGATCCGGTGACCGTCCAGCGTTTCGAGAATTTCTGTCTGGCGCATGGCCTTAAGAATAAGAAGCGTATTCTTTCCTGTGAGCAGTATGCCGATACACCGATGGAGAAGGAGATGATCCGGAAGGTGCTTCCGGTCCTTCAGGAAACAGCGGAGGCGCTGAAGCCGCTTGTTTCTGCAAAGACTTGCGCGGAGCGTGCGATCACGCTCCACGATATGACTTCCGGCAAGCGCAAGATGGTGGAATACTATGTGGATGAGTGGACCAAGGCCGGAAATCAGGAGTCTGCGCTGGCACTTGCCGCTTCGTATAATGCGGCTGATGACGTGCTGCGTGCATTGTCAGAAGAAATCGGTGAGTTCCCGATTTCACTTTCGAATTTCTGCGATGCAGTGATCACATCGATCTCGACACAGAGCCTTCTGAAGATCCCGTCCTTTGTGGACCAGGTGACGATCACGGAACCGAAGAATGCTTACAGAAGAACATGCCGGGCGATGTTCGTGGTCGGACCGAACCGGAAGAATTTCCCGTTTACCGCACCTTCGGAAGGTTATCTGAAAAACAGAGAGCGTGAGATGCTCTCGGATAAGCTCTCTATGGATTTCCCGAACCATGCCAAGGACCAGACGTATTCCGACTTCTTCGTGGCGTACGCGTTGCTGGACTGCCCGAAGGAAAAGATCGTATTTACCATGCAGAATTCCGAAGAACCCTCTTCGGTAGTGCTTTTCATGAAGGAATCGTACCCGAAGGTCAAGTTCTTCGAGACGGACGTGATGTCGCTTGCTGATCCGCGTGTCCTGAAGAAGGAGAAAATGAGAAGCTATATTCAGGATGTACTGACGAACAGGATCGAGGTGTCGGAAGAAGAACGGGAGAAAGTGCTTTTTATCTGGAAGACCAGATTTGAAGGCGTGGATCTTTCCCATGAGGAGGAGACGAATCCGGCGCTGACGATCTCGAAAGACCGCATGGATGCGAGGTATCCTTCTGACCTCTGGATGAGTGTTTCTTCGGTCGAGTCGTATGTGAAGTGTCCGTACAGTTATTTCTGTGATGCGGTCCTGCGTCTTTCCGAACGGGAAGTGATGCAGGTGCTGCCGACGAATATGGGGACGATCGCGCATAGCATTTTTGAGATGGCACTGACGGAGTTCCGCGATGAGTATCTGTCCACGGACGATGAGACCGGACGGACGGTGATATTTGCACGTTACTGCGAACGGGATAAGGAAGAGTGGGTCAGAAGCCTGCTTCCGAAGGCACAGGCGACAGAGCACTTTGCCTATTGTGATGATCCGGCCATGAAGATGGAAGCCGACTGTAAGCTGATCGCGGCGGCGACGGCTACGATGAACTATATTTTCGATACGATGGATCCGACTTTGTACCTGCCGCAGCAGTTCGAGTGGGGATTCGGAAGGAAGGATTCGCCGTCCTGCGATATCGAACTGGGCGACGGGCGGACCGTGCACTTTATCGGTGTCATCGACCGTGTGGACGTTAATCCTAAGACGAATGAATTCCGGATCCTGGATTATAAGACGGGCAGCAAGGAAGTGGACTACGATGCCCTTTATGCGGGCGAAAGTGTCCAGCTTCCGGCGTATCTGCATGTGTTCCTGAAGACGCATCCGGAAATGATCCCGACAGGGGCCGGCTATATCCGTGTGCAGAATCCGAAAGAGAGAACGGATCTTCTTGCCAAGGTCATCAACGAGGACACGGTGGCGACGGCGAGAAAAGGTGCCATGAAGGCAGCGTTTATGCAGGACAAATTTACCATGAAAGCTTCGCCGGAAGAGATGGCCATGGCGGGTCAGTTTGCGATTTCTTCCATCTCGGGAAACTGTGAGAAGATCTTCGATGGAGAGTTCCCGGCCATGCCTGCCAAGATCGGGAAGACGGCGGCGCTGAACTGCCAGAACTGTAAGTTTGCGTTCATGTGCAATGGCGATAAGGACAGCCCGAAATACCGCTTCCTGGAGAAGGTGCCGAAGCTCAAAAAAGAAGATGGAAAATCGATGACGAAAAAAGATGCATTCTTTGCAACATTGAGAGGGGAGGGAAAAGCATGAATCTGACAAAAGAACAGGAAAAGATCGTGTTTGCCCCTTCCGGTAATATTCTGGTCAGTGCGGCCGCGGGTTCCGGTAAGACCAGCGTCATGACGGAGAGAATCGTAACGCGTATCGTAAACGGGGAACTTTCCGTGGACCGTGTTCTGGTCATGACTTTTACGAATGCGGCAGCGGCGAACATGAGTGCCAAACTCGAGAAGAAACTTCGTGAGAGATTGTCTCAGGAGACGGACCGGATCAAGAGGAAAAACCTCAGTGAGCAGATCACGAAATTGCCGATGGCGTATATTTCCACGATCAATGCTTTCTGCAGCCGGGTGATCTCCAGTTTCTCCGCGCAGGGTGTCGGTGAAGACGGCGAGCCGCTTCTGGAACCGGGTAGTTCCATTCTGGATGAGACACATGCTAAGAAGCTTCTTCGTGATGCGTTCAACGATGCTTTTGCCGAGGCATATTCTTTCTGCATGTCGGTCGATGAGGGACGTGTGGATCCTTCTTTGATCCTGCCGGGTGTTTCATCCGGGGAATGGCCGGCAGCGATGGGCGCAGAAGAAGTGACCGCGAAGCAGTGGAGGGATTCTTTCCTTTCCATGGTGGAGGCTTTCGGAAGCGGAAGAGACGATACCATGCTGAAAGAGGATATGGAAGGAAAGCTTTCGTATCTCCGAAGTCTTCCGGATTACCGTAACTGGATCGAGACACAGGTCGTCAAGAAGCAGAAGGAAGCCGGTCATTTTACGGAAGGCGAGATCTGTGCCAAGGCACGTCATTCTCTCTGCCGGAATATTAAAGAACGACTCGATCTGATCCGTTCACTTTCGGTACGGGCGAGTGAACTGGATTTTGTGAAAGATAAGAAGAGCAACCAGGAGAAGAAGGATGCGTTTGCACGCTGGTTCTTGTATGTGATCGAGACCGGTGAGCAGATCCTTGCAAACCCGGATCTTTCCTGGAATGAGATCGTGGCACTTGGAAGCAAGCATCCTTCCGATGCGCTTCCGGCTCTTCGTTCGGGAAACAACGAGGAAGTGAATGCGTTTAACAAGGATCTTGAGCCTTTCTATGAGCTGGTGTACCAGATCTGCGGAGTGAGCAAGAATGCGACGCACGAAGATTCTCTGTCGAGTTCATGCCGGTATTTCTTCGGGAAGACGGAGCAGCAGCTCAATGAGGAGAGTCAGGAAATGGCGCCGCTGTTTGCCCGCTATTTCGAGATCGTGCTTCAGGCAGATGTCCTATATGCCGCAAAGAAGAGACAGGAGTCGGCTCTGGATTTTCAGGATCAGGAGCAGATGGCTTTGAAACTTCTTTGTGTGGAAGAAGTGGCCGAGTATTACCGTGAACTTTTCGATGAGATCTATATCGATGAGTACCAGGACAATAGTGGTGTGCAGGATGCCATCGTACAGTGCTTTTCGAGAAATAATGTGTTCTTCGTCGGTGACGTAAAGCAGAGTATCTATCGTTTCCGTCATGCGAAACCGCAGATGTTCCTTGACCGGTATGAAAGATACAAGGATGGCGGCGAAGGAACGCTGTTTGAACTGAACAGTAACTTTCGAAGTGTTCCGTCGATCCTTAATGTGGTCAATCAGATCTTCAGAGCGATCATGGGCAGTGAATATGCGGATATCGAGTATGACGATTCGCACTGCCTGAATGTACCGAAAAATGAAGATGGTTCGTTGCTTCTGGATTATGGGGAGACCGGCGGGGCCGGCGTGACCTTGATCCTGGCAGAGGACGATCGTGAGGAGATCGCCGCAGCAGCCGAAGCGGGTGAGGAAGTGTCCGAGAAGGCAGTCGATGAGCAGGATTCCGGAAAGATCGAGCGTGAGGCGCTGGTGGTCGCAAAGAAGATCCGCGAGCTCTCGACTCTCCCGGGTTTTTCGTATTCGAACTGCGTCATCCTTACAACTTCGAATGCCAATGCCGTGACGGCGGCCGAGACCTTGAACCGTTGCGATATACCGGCGCAGGGACCGATCCTGGATAATGTGCTTCAGCATCCGGATCTTCGTGTGATCCTGGATCTGGCGCGTATAACGGACAATACGCTGCAGGATATTCCTCTTGCTTCAGTCATGAAGTCGGGGATCCGTCAGGCGGGCTTTACAGATCAGCAGCTTCTGGATATCTATCTTTTTGCGACATCTTCCGGGAAGAAAGACCTGCCGTTCTGTGAGAAGGTCATGTACTATGCTGAAAACGCGGAGACCAAGCTTGCTTTTAAGGTCAGGGAGTTCCTGTCTTTCCTGAATGACCTTCGTACCTTCTCCATGCAGATGAATGTGACGAAGTGGATGGAGCATGTCTACTCGGAGACGGAGTATCCGGAGCGTGTCAGAAGAGAGAAGAACGGAAGCAGCCGCTACTATGCACTGATGAAACTCGTGACGTGGGCAAGCCAGTTTGATAACGCAAAAAAGCAGGGGCTTCGTGCTTTTGTGGAATATATCGAGGAAGTGGATGCGCAGAAGGATGCGGTCACGGAGATCGATCTTGCGGAACCACTGGAGAATGTGGTGCGCTGTATGACGATCCATAAGAGTAAGGGTCTGGAATTCCCGTTTGTTTTCCTATGCGGCATCCAGTCCGGAAACCGTGAAGATACTACCGCGCTGATCCTCAATGAGAACGGATCGATGGCGGCGAAGCGCTATTGCCGACAGTGGGGGTCCATCTACGAACCGCATGATTACTATGTGCTGAAGAACGAAAACAAGAGAGAACTTGAAGCCGAGAAGATCCGTCTTCTGTACGTTGCTTTGACCCGTGCGGAGAAGAAACTCTTTATTGTCGTTTCTGCCAAGCGGACGAAGGAAGGTTTTATTTCTGAGAAGGCACTTGTGGATGAGGCCTATACGATTTCTTCCGAGAAGTATCCGACCTATTACATGCGTAAGTTGAATACGCCGTTGAAGAAGTTCCTGGCGGGAACGGTGCGTACTTCTTCCTGCCCGATACGTGTTGCGGCTTCCTCTCCGGATGAGATCTATTACGGAGATCTGGCTTTCACGGAACCGGTGCGAAGTGAAAACAGCGAGGATATGGCTTTGATCTCGGATAAGGGACAAAGACTCAGCTACAATCCGGATGTGATCCGGACTTCGGCACAGGATGCCTATGACCAGGCCAGAAAAGAGAATACGGGAGACTGCCTCAGTGATTCGGAGAAAGAGCGAGTCGGACTTATCGACCATGAGATCACGGACTGGGCGGAATTGACGATGGTTCCGGCGAAGACGACCGTCAGTGAGATGAAGCGTCTTCGTGCAGCAAGCGAAGATCCGGAACTTGCCGATGATGAGGATATCTCGCTCAAGGCCATGAACATGCGGCTTCGTGAAAGTGAGCAGAAGTGGGCCAATGGAGGATACAGTGCGACACAGCTTGGTACTTTGATCCATAGTGCCTGGCAGTATATCGATTTTTCGGGCCTTCTTTCTTCCGGGGCTCCTGTGGACTGGGAACAGGTACTGGCTACACTTTGTGAGTACGACATGATCACGAGCGAACAGATCCCGCTTTTGCGGCCATTTACGGGATGTATGCAGCAGTTCCTCGAAAGTGAACTCTGCCGCCGTATGGTGAGCGCGGAAACAGAACCGGAACACGGTCCGTACCGTGAGATCCCGTTTGCGCTGGCCGTGCCGGAGCAGGAGAAAGAGTATTCACTGGTACAAGGTATGATCGACTGCTGGTTCGTCGATAGCGACGGACAGGCTGTGCTGATCGACTATAAGTCAGACCGGATCGACGGATCGGAAGAAGAGAAGAGAGCCGTTCTTGAAGAGCGATACAGTTTTCAGCTGGATATGTATGCCAAGGCGATCGTTTCCGCTACCGGAAAGACGGTGAAAGAGAAGATCATCTGGCTGATCCGGGACGGGATTTCTTTTGCGCTCTGAGTTCGCGGAAGAAGTCTTTGAGAAGCGCGCTGCATTCTTTTTCCAGGATCCCGCCTGTTGATTCCACATGGTGGTTGTGGGGAAGATCGAAGAGGTGGTTGCACGAGCAGACGGCGCCGCCCTTGGGGTCGTATGCGCCGAAATACACGTGGCGGATATGGGACTGGATAATGGCGCCGGCACACATATAGCAGGGCTCGAGCGTAACATAGAGGTCGCAGTCGAAGATGTGCCAGGCGGAAAGTTTCCTGCAGGCTTTAGAGATACAGGACATTTCGGCATGAAGCGTGGCATCCTGTCTGGTCTGGCGTAAGTTATGGGCTCTCGCGATGACTTTTCCGTCCTTGACGATGACGCAGCCGATAGGGGATTCTCCCAGGGCATAGGCTTTCTGTGCTTCCTTCAGCGCGGCGCGCATGAAGGTCTCTTGCTGGTCAGAAGTCGGAAATGTAGTGTTTTCAGGCATTTGAGGTGCTCCTTCGGAAAGTGCCATAGAAATATATTATATAATTCTAGAAATTATGCAAAAAAATGTTTGCACTTACGCAAACCAGTGTATATAATATACTGTGCTTACTTGTGGGATTATACCCTTTTGTAGGCGATAATGCAAAGGACGAGGAATAAATGGCGACTAAACAAGGTATATGCAAGAACTGCGGTTCGCTCATCATGGTGGACAGCAACGACGAATTATGTGAATGCGTTTTTTGCGACTGCGTATTTCCAGCGACAGAAGCAATCGAGATATTTAACAACCCGGATGGAATCGAATTCCCGAATCTTCCACAGCCGAAACGTGAGGCGAAAGCAGTTCGTCACACTGTTACACCTGTCTTCGATAATGCAGTAGAGAAGGCTGTTAAGGTTGATAAAGCTACAACTTCGAAGGAGAAGAAAGTCGAGAAGCTTTTCGAGATCTCTCCTGACGACATCAAGACACCTAAGCGCGTAAAGCGTATCGTATACACGGTTACTGCGGCCTGCATCGCACTGATCATCGGCATTTCTCTGCCGATCACGCTGATCCGTTCTTCTCACTACAAGAAGATCTACAAGCAGATGCCGACCTGTATTGCAGCAGGCGAACTGACCGTTGACACAACAGCAGACGATGGATATACGACAGGTTTTAAGATCAGCGGCACAGGCAACAATAAAGTGTCGATGGTTTCTTCGACCGAGGTCGATAAGGCCAAGGTTCTGAAGGCGTATGAGTCCTTCTGCGCGATCCGTGGTGAAGAATACGGATACGAATCCAGTGATACAGCTCACTATTACAAGGGCGTAGTCCTTACTGTATATGCTCCGAATGGAAGATTTACGATTGAGGGGAACAACAACGGCGCCAGCGAAGACCTGGTTGAGATTTATGTTCCGGAGAAAGAGTCGGAAGAGAGTACAGAGAAGTAACGCCGAAGTAGTAATGAGAAGAGTCCCAGCGCTGAACGGGCGCATGTCATTTTTGGGAGGATGAACGTTAATGGCAAGTGATTTTTCAAACATTCTGCAAAAACTGGAGAACCTGGCAAATGCGAATAACCACAGCATTTCCTCGCTCGACGTCATGAACGTGATCGAAGAGCAGGACGGCGATCCGGATATGGTGGATAAGCTCTTTGATGAGCTGGAAGCCAAGGGAATTGCGATAGTAGCGGAGACGAGCATCGAGGATGATGCGATCCGCGATCTGAATCTGGATGCCGGCGCGATCGATGGCGCAGGCATGGACGATCCGGTACGTATGTACCTTAAGGAGATCGGTAAGGTTCCGCTTCTTACAGCGGAGCAGGAACAGGATCTGGCCCAGCGTATGCTGGACGGAGATGAAGACGCGAAGGCACAGCTCATCGAGGCAAACCTCCGTCTTGTTGTATCTATTGCGAAGCGCTACCTCGGTCGTGGTATGCAGTTCCTCGATCTGATCCAGGAAGGTAATCTGGGCTTGATCAAGGCAGTAGATAAGTTTGACCATTCTAAAGGATTTAAGTTCAGTACATATGCAACATGGTGGATCCGTCAGGCTATTACCCGTGCTATCGCGGACCAGGCCAGAACGATCCGTATCCCGGTACACATGGTTGAGACCATTAACAGACTGGTTCGTGAGCAGCGTGCTCTGATCCAGGAACTGGGTCGTGAACCTACCGTTGAGGAGATCGCTGAGCGCATGAGCCTCCCGGTTGAGAAGGTCCGCGAGATCCAGAAGATCTCCCAGGAGCCGGTATCTCTGGAGAAGCCGATCGGTGAAGAGGAAGACAGCCATCTGGGTGACTTCATTCCGGACGATGACGCGATGTCTCCGGCTGATCAGGTTGCATATACACTTCTGAAGGAGCAGCTCCTCGATGCCATGAAGAGTCTGACCGCACGTGAGGAGAAAGTTCTCCGTCTGCGTTTTGGTCTCGACGATGGCCGTCAGCGCACTCTCGAAGAAGTTGGTCGTGAATTCAACGTTACTCGTGAACGTATCCGTCAGATCGAAGCAAAGGCGCTTCGTAAGCTTCGTCATCCGAGCCGCAGCAAGAAACTGAAGGATTATATCGACTGATATGCTTCTTGTGCGAAAGGTGGGCACATGAAGAAGGTAACTTTCAAAAAAGGAAACCTCCAAAGTGATGGTCTGGACTTCGGACGTCAACGCAAGTTTATGCGCGAAGCCCTTCTTGAAGTGTGTTCGCCCAGGGAAGTTATCCTGCCTATGGTCCAGCATCGCGGTACACCCTGTGACCCTGTAGTTTCAGTCGGGGACAGTGTAGCGATCGGTGATCTCGTCGGCGTTCCGGCTGACATGAAGGGTGTTCCGGTGCATGCCAGTGTTTCGGGTGAAGTGACGAAGATCGACTCGATCCGTCTTCCGAACCGTGTAAGCTGTAAGGCGGTGTGGATCAAGAATGACTTGAACCGCCGTTTCTCTACTAAGATCCATCCGAGAACGAATGTGGACCAGCTCTCCCTTGCGGAATTGAGCAAACTTTTGTGGACATCCGGTATCTGCGGTATGGGCGGAGAAGGCATATCCACGTATTCCAAATGTGTTAAAGCAGAAAAAGCAGGTGTGGAGACGCTCTTGGTCAATGCGACCCAGAGCGAACCCTTCCTTGCCTGCGATCTGCATCATCTGCGCGTCAATGCGCCCCGTGTTCTTCAGGGTGCGATGGCGCTCGGCGGCATCTGCCGTGTAAAGAAAGTCGTTTTCTGTATCGAAGATCTCTGGGTCGATGAGATCGATGCCCTGAACAAGGCGATCACGGATCTTCGTCATCGTTATCTCGATAAGAAGATCGAAGTGCGTCTGTTCAAGACGCGTTTCCCGCAGGGGTGTCAGCAGTTGATCATCAAGGCACTGTACGGCGTGGAACTGCCGATCGGAAAAGATCCCGAAGAAGAAGTAAAGGCAGTGCTTTTTAATGCGTCGACATGTCAGGCGTTCTGCGACATGATCGAGAAGAATCAGCCTTTGATCTCGCGTGTGGTGACGATCTCCGGTGATACCATTACGGGACACAATGTCCTTGTACCGATCGGTACCAGTGTTTCCGAGCTTCTAGAGCGTGTTCCGGGTGCCCATACGGCACAGAGGATCGCTTGGGGCGGTGCGATGACGGGCGTGGCCATTAAAGACCTGAACGTGCCGATCATCAAGACGACGGCGGCGATCACGATCATCCGTAAATTCGAGCCGATGCGCATGAACTGCATTCACTGCGGTGCCTGTGTCGGTGCCTGTCCGGTAGGACTTTCCCCGTATCTTCTGAACCGCCTGATCGAGATCGGGCAGGAGGAAGCAGCGGTTTCGGAGTCCGTGGAGCAGTGTATCGCCTGCGGTGCCTGTGCGTATGTCTGCCCGGCCGGTATCGAACTGTCTACGAATATTGCGAAGGCGGCTCACCGGGCGAGAAAGAGAGGCATCGTATGAAGAGAAAACAACTGGCTCCTCATATTCATGCCGATCAGCCGGCGGCCGAGAGGTACATGTATGTCCTGGTTGCCTTGCTTCCGATCGTAATCGGTGCGGTCTTCTACTACGGCATCCGTGTGCTGCTTCTTACCGCGGTATCCTGCTCGGTCTTCTTTTTCTGCGATTATCTTTCTTCAAAGAAAATGTATCCGGAATTACCATTCCATGCCGACTATAGTTCACTTGTCAGCGGCATGATCCTGGTCATGCTTGTGCCGGTATCTTCGGCCTTCTGGGCGGTAGCGCTGGCAGCGGCGTTCAGCTCGCTTTTGGTCAAGCAGGCTTTCGGCGGCGTGGGAAGAAACATATTTAATCCTGCCCTTGCGGCACGTGCATTCCTGCAGATCGCTTTCCCGGCCCAGATGGTCGCGGTGGAACAGCCGATGGAGCATTTCTGGGGCCTTCGCTCTCTTCTTACGGGAAAAGCACTTGCTTCGAGTGCTCTGGTTTCCGCGGATGTGGGCATGCTGGATGTGATCTCCGGAAGGATCTGTGGCATGGTGGGTACCACATCTTTAGTTCTGATCGCGATCGGCGCGGTGATCCTTTTTGAAAGAAAACTCTTTTCGGTATATGCGCCGGTGTCCTTTTTCCTGGTGATCGTCCTGGGTTATATTCCTTTCAACTGGACGAGCGTGGGACTGATGGAATTCTTCCTGTGGTGCATCCGCGGAGGTGTTCTGTTTATTGCCGTATTCCCGCTTCATGACTGCACGACGATGCCGATGGATAAATGGGCGCAGTGCCTTTTCGGCGGTGGTGCGGGCCTTCTGACTTTGATATTGTACCGTTTCGGTAATGCATCGTACGCCATGATCTATCCGGTGCTGATGATGAATGCACTTACCCCGGTATTTGACTACTATATCCGCCCGAGAGCTTTTTCCAAGGCTTCCTGGTTTCGGGAGGTGGACAAATGACCCGGTCGTTCTTTAAAGGAGTAACAATTCGTGCATTGATCGCAATCGTTCTGGCTTTCGGTTTTCTTTTCACCTGCTATTACCGGACGGAGAACCGTTCGCAGGCGAAGGAGCAGGCCAAGTACAAGGAGGAATTCGGTACTTTGCTGATGGCCGAGGAGTACCGGCCGCTCAAGACGGACATTCTGGATAACTATCAGGAGATCCGCTATGTGTACAGTGCGTATGACGAGAACGGTAAGCTCATGGGCTATATCCTCGATGTGGCGATGGACTTGCCGGACGGCTCGATCCATACACAGATGAGTATCAGTGAGAACGGTGAAAACCTTATGGATATCCGCATTCTGCAGGATAAGGACGATTCGATCATGCTCGATGAAGAGCAGATGGAGACCCTGAAGGGTCAGCTTCGTGGCGCACGTATTCCGGTATCGGTACATCAGCAGATCGTGGACGATGTGCAGTACCAGGTCGAGTACGACCCGCTCTTGGGACTTCACGATGGTGTGTACTATGCGGAGCTTCCGGAACCTGCCAAGGACGGGTATCTGGATCACGTGGAGATCGAAGTGCGTGGCGGCCGTATCGTGCGTGTGGAATGGGATGCGGTGAATAAGACCACGGGGCGTCTTCGCTCGACGGATTCCATTGAAGGAGAATATAACATCAGCGGCAATATCTGGGCGGAGCAGGCATATCGTGTGCAGAACCGTCTGGTGCTTGTGCAGGATCCGATGAAACTGGCGATGAAGTCGGACGGAACCACACAGATCATTGACGGTGTTTCCATGAAGATCACGGTGTTCATCAACCTGGTCAACGAGTGTATCGCCAATTCCCGTGCTTCCATGACGAAGGATATGTATCTGCGTTCGAAGGAAAATGGTGGCGAAGGATCGGACGAGGGCGATTCAGAAACGAAGGAAACCACGGCACCTGCCGAGACTACGATGGATCCGGCTTCTTTGGATGTGACCGTGACCGCTACACCGACACCGCTTCCGACAGAAGCGCCGACGCCTACTCCGACAAAAGCACCTTCCCAGATCGGTGTTATCGGTGGTGAGGATGGCGTGGTCCAGGGCGATACCGGTAATATCCTTTCGGAGAGCGTGGACGGGATCCCGCTTTCGGAGATCCGTACGTATATCGACGGACTTCCGGATATGAAGATGCACTGTTCGGCCACTTTGAGTACGATCAATCTGGCATATAAGTTTATGCGTGAATATTTGAATTGGGTAGGTTGATATGCAGGAGAACGTTTACATTTCGAAAAAACAGTTCTACATCACGGTGTCTTTCGCCTTGATGCTGCTCTGCACGACCGGATCCCTGAAGGTGTTCCTCAGTTCCTGCGTGCAGTTTGTGCTTTTTGCGCTGATCAATCTTCTTGCGATCCGCTATATCAAGAACCATCGCATCTGCTGGGGCATCTTTGCGCTGAGTGCGGCCGTGATCGGGGAGATCGCAACGCTTCTTTCGCAGTTTTTGTCCTTTCCTGTGCCGATGCCCACGTTCTTCCTTCTGCCGGAGTCCACATTTTTGTATCTTTCGGTGCCGCTATTTTATTACATGCTTGAATCGGGAGAAACGGGGATCGACAGTGGATACGGCAAAGGATTTCTTTTCTATATCTGGGATGGCGTCTTGATTTCCCTGATCCGTGAAGTGGTCGGTTTCGATTCTTTCTTCGGCAAGAAACTGGGGATCTTCGAAAACCGCGATGTGCAGATCCTGACGCATTCTTCCGGTGCCACGATCCTTGTGATCCTGAGCATCCTTCTGATCGCGACCCTGAAGAGGAATGATTCGGGCAAGAACTGGATCATGGGATGGAATAACTATGAAGAGAAAAAATACCAGGGAATGTCCTTCTCCCGTGAGAAGACATTCTTCCGTCTCATGCTCTGCATGCTCGCAACTGATGTGGTCGCGGGCGGCATCAGTGTGGTCTATCTCCTTTATGCGCCGGAGATCCTGCGACAGCCGGGACATGTGGTCCTTTACGCTACACTTTTTACTTTTGCGCTTTTCACCCTGATGATCAAGGCCTTCAAGCTTGAGGACGAGGTGGACGAAAGCCCGTTCCTGCCTCTGATCACCATCGTGAAAGTATCTTTGCCGCTGGTATTCTATCTCCGCCGTTTCGCGCTTTCAAATTCCATGGCGGTAACGACCATTGTGGTCTGGTGGGTAGCACTGGTCATCGGTGTATGGTTCTCGTTCACTGTTGTCCTTTTCTATCTGCATGTGCATGACCGCCGTCTTATGTTCTGTAAGATCCCGAGATGCCTGCAGGGTATCCCGTTTATAATTCTTCACATCCTTCTGGCACAGCTGATCCTGATGCCGCTTCTGGATGTGATCTCGAATGTGTAAGGAGAATGAAAATGAAGATCGTGATCACCTGCCTTTTCGGCCTGGAACATTACTGCGCAGAGGACCTGCTGAATATCGGTTTTGATAAGAGCCGGATCGAGGTGACGGACGGCCTGCTTCTGGTGGATACGACACCGGAGACGATGCGTACGGACATCGCCCGCATCCTGATGTGGGTGAGAAGAGGCGAGCGCGTACTGCTTTCCATCGGCGAATTCGACGCGGTTACTTTTGAAGAATTCTTCGACGGCATCGAGAAGATCCGTTGGCAGGACTGGATCCCGCAGGACTGGGCATTCCACGTCAACGGCTATTCCCGTGATTCCAAGCTTTTCGGTATCCCTGCATGTCAGAGCCTTGCCAAGAAGGCCATGGTAAAAGCACTTGCGTCGGCGCGTCATCTTCCTGAGGGGGCGCGGATCGAGGAGAATGAAAAACTCGGTATCGTGAAGATGTCTTTCGGTATCGTGAAAGACCATGTCCGTGTCATGATCGATCTTACGGGAGACGGACTTCACAAGCGCGGATACCGCCCGCTTATGCATGAAGCGCCGATCAAGGAGACGCTTGCGGCGGGTATGGTCAGTGCGGCGCAGTACCGTTTCTTCGGGGAAGAAGCGCTGGTCGATCCGTTCTGCGGTTCCGGAACGATCGTGATCGAGGCCGCCATGATGGCATTAAACATCGCGCCGGGCCTGAAGCGTGATTTTGCTGCGGAAAAACTTCCGTATATCGGTAAGGCGCCGTTCGATCAGGCCAGGGAAGAAGCCCGCGATATGGCGGATCTTTCACCTATGGACGATATTTATTTCTATGGTTCGGACATCGATCCGAAAGCCGTCGAGACCGCAAGACGTAATGCCCAGGCGGCCGGCGTGTCCGATTTTACCCGTTTCAAAGTGGCGGATTTCAAAAATCAGACGCCGGAGGAGCTTGCTTCCTGGACGCGCATGAGCCGCCAGCTGATCCTCTGTAATCCCCCGTACGGTGGGCGTTTGCTGACTCCGGAAGCAGCGGCGGAGATCTATAAGGGCATCGCGCGTACCTATCTCGACAGGGAAGGATTTTGCAAGAAAGGTATTCGTCTTTCTGTTATTACCCCGGATGATTCCTTTGAAAACCAGGTTATTCGAAAAGCAGATAAAAGAAGAAAATTATACAACGGTTCGATTCGATGCCAATTGACAAACTATTATCGTTTACCGCCAAAAAAATAACATGGTACAGTTGTCCGCGAGCGGTGGACACGGAAAATGTCAAATCGTAATCCCGACCTTCGAAAACATAGTAATTTCAGGCAAAACAAGTTTAAAAAGTATTTCGTGCGTTTTCGCGAAAAACACTTGACAAAATAAACGGCGCGAAATTTCGGGCTTCGTGAGGGGCGATTTTAAGAAAGCCTTGTTTTTGAGTTATCCACAGACTTTTCCACATTTTCCACAGGTCTTTTTCTCTTTTGCACGCAGAAAAAGTGGAAAACTTTTTGAAAATGTGCAAAATTCGTTCTTTTTCAGTTCTTTTCAATATGAAAATCTCAAGGATTCATAAGCCATTTAGATGGGAATCTGATATAATAAACTGAATCAATGTAAAAGAAGGTTTGTGTATGACAGATTTCGAAACTCGTGCAATGGAAGCCAAGCAGGCATCGTTTGCGATGGCGGTACTTCCTACCGAAGTAAAAGATACGGCTCTCCTGAAGATCGCAGAAGCTCTCAATGAGAATAAAGAAGCCATTTTCGCGGCGAATGAGACCGACGTGAAGAATGCGCAGGAATCGAATCTGCCGATGCCGCTGCAGAAGCGCCTTCTGTTTAACGAGCATAAACTCGCGGATGTAACCGAGGGTCTTAGAAGCTTGACCAAGCTCGAAGATCCGGTCGGCCGTGAACTTCTCAAGACCGAACTCGATGACGATCTGGTGATGACACGTGTGTCCTGCCCGATCGGTGTGCTCGGTATCATTTTCGAATCCCGTCCGGATGCCCTGGTGCAGATCGCATCTCTGGCACTGAAGTCAGGTAATGCCTGCTGCCTGAAGGGTGGTAGTGAGGCGCTCAATTCCAATCGTATCCTTTACGAAGTGATCGCGAAGGCTTCCGAGGAAGCCGGTATCCCGAAGGGATGGATCACCCTGATGGAGACGAGAAACGATGTAGCGGAGATGCTCCAGCTCGATAAGTACATCGACCTGATCATCCCACGCGGATCCAATTCTTTTGTACAGTACATCATGCAGCACAGTAATATCCCGGTCATGGGTCATGCGGACGGCGTATGCCACCTGTATATCCACGAGAAAGCAGACCGTGAGATGGCATTGAAGCTTGCCATCGACAGTAAGACACAGTACGTCTCGGTTTGTAATGCCTGCGAGACGATCCTTGTGGATGAGTCGATCGCGAAAGACTTCCTGCCGGAGCTCGCTTCTGCCCTGAAAGAGAAGAACGTAGTCCTTCACGGCTGCGAGAAGACCAAGGCGATCCTTCCGGATGTCCTTGATGTCGAAGAGTGGCATCACGAATATCTCGACTATGAAGTTTCGATCAAGGTCGTTTCCGGTCTGGACGAAGCCATCGACCATATCAACACGAACGGCTCCGGTCACACCGAGTCGATCGTAACGACGGATAAGGACGCGGCGGAAGAGTTCATGAACCGTGTGGATTCCGGTAATGTTTTCTGGAACTGCTCGACACGTTTCTCCGATGGTCTGCGTTATGGTTTTGGCGCTGAGGTCGGCATCAGCACAAGTAAGCTTCACGCCAGAGGTCCGGTCGGACTGGAAGGTCTGGTCACATATAAGTACAAGATCGTCGGTCACGGCAATCTTGTTGCGGACTATGCTTCCGGAAAGAGAACGTTTACACATAAACACATCAAATAAAGCGAGGGTATGAACATGATTATTTCTATTGCATCTGATCACGCAGGATTTGCACTCCGCAAGATTGTTGTGGATCATCTCAGCAAGCAGGGTCATACGATCATCCAGGGTGGCGCAACGGCTGCAGATGTTCCGTACAGTTATGTACTGGCCGGACAGAAAGTGGCAAAAGATGTAATCGATGGAACGGCAGAGAGAGGTATCGTGATCTGCGGAACAGGAATCGGCATTTCGATGGTAGCCAATAAGTTCCCGGGTATCCGCTGCGCACTCTGCACGAACGAATATATGGCAAGAATGGCCCGCCAGCATAACGATGCGAACGTCCTTTCCATGGGCGCACGTGTTGTCGGCAGCTCCCTGGCACTGGGCATCGTCGATGCGTACATGAACGAGCCGTTTGACGGCGGACGTCATCAGACACGCGTCAACGACATGAAGGAACAGGAGAAAGAGCTTTTTAAATAAGTAACGAAATCAAATTTGATTTGAAAGTGAGGAAAGTATATGTCAGACCCGAAATTTTTTCTTTTTGATCATCCGTTGATCCAGCACAAGATCTCGATCCTTCGTGACAAGCAGACGTCCACAAAGGAATTCCGTGAGCTGGTCAATGAGCTGGCTATGCTGATGGCATACGAGGTGACCCGTGATCTTCCTTTGAAGGAAGTCGATATCGAGACACCGGTTGCTGCGACAAAGGCCAAGGTTCTCGCAGGCAAGAAGATCGCTCTTGTTCCGATCCTTCGTGCAGGCCTGGGAATGGTGGACGGTATGCTTTCCATTATCCCGAATGCCAAGGTCGGCCACATCGGTCTCTACCGTGACCCGAATACTTTGAAGCCGGTCGAGTATTACTGCAAGCTTCCGGAGGACATCCAGAACCGTGAAGTTATCCTTCTGGATCCGATGCTGGCGACAGGCGGTTCCGCATCTGCGGCTATCACATTCCTGAAAGAGCGCGGCATCTCGAGCATCAAGTTCGTCTGCCTGATTTCCGCTCCGGACGGTATTGCAAGACTGCAGGAAGATCACCCGGATGTACCGATCTTCTGTGCGGCAAAAGACGAAAGACTGAACGATCACGCTTACATTATCCCGGGTCTGGGTGATGCCGGCGACCGTCTCTTCGGTACGAACTGATCCTTCTTCCCAAAAGCGGGCTGAAGGCGTAGAATAACTGAATAAGAATAATCGGATTTCAATGGGGAAACAGAGAGGTTAGGTCGTAGCCTTTCTGTTTTCGCGAGAAAGAGTAAGAAAAATGAGAGTACTGTTAGCATCTTCCTGGTGGGCAGAATTCTGGGAAGCATTTAAAGAAGAACTGGGGAAAATCAAATTCTTCGATGTCGGAAAAATCGGAGAAGAGATCCGTCACGGCATCATGCAGTGGAAGGGTTCTTTTACCCTGGGCGGACAGAAGTTCCTGATCACGGACGCGATCATTGTTATGTGGATCGCTGTGTTCCTGGGCGGCCTTCTGTTCATATGGCTGGGTCACCGCCGTGACCGTCTTCCGGGTGCCAGACAGTCCTTGATGGAGGCCCTGATCAGTCTCATGCTCGGGCTTTGCAAGGATTACGGATTAAGTGATGAGCAGGCGGAAAAGACGGTCCCCATGATCGGTACCATCGGTATCGTCCTGATCTCCTGTAACACCTTCTCGATCTTTAAACTGCCGCCACCGGCAAAAAACATCGCATTCCCGTTCGCCATGGCATTCTTCGCCATTATCTATGTGGCCGTCACGGCGATCCGTTTTGTGGGCTTTAAAGGCTTCGCCGCATCCTTCGTGGATCCGAAAGGCTTTATGCTCCCATTTAAGATCATCGACTTCTTTATCAAACCGCTGTCGCTGGCGCTCCGTCTTTTCGGTAACGTCTTCGGCGCTTTTATCCTTATGGAATTTGTAGGCATCGTCATTCCGTTGTTCCTGCCTGGCGTACTGAGCCTGTGGTTCGACCTTTTCGACGGTATCCTGCAGGCAGTCGTATTCTGCTACCTCACCACATCGTATATCGGTGAGATCGTAGAGAGTGCCCATGTTTCTGAGGAAAGAAAAGAAGAAAAGCGGAGAGAACTGGAAGCCAAGCAGAAAGAAAAAGAAGCCGAAGCCGCAAAGGTGGAAGCTGCATAAAGTGAAAACGGGTTCAACCGAACAGTAGGAGGAAAATAAAATGAATTTTGCAAGAGTATTATTAGATGTAGCTGCAGATCCGAAGGGTCTGATCGGTCTGGGTGCAGGTCTTGCCATCGGTCTTGGTGCACTGGGTACTACGATCGGTATCGGTCTTGCCGCCGGACGTGCACTCGAAGGTGCAGCCCGTCAGCCGGAAATGTACAGTAAGCTTCAGACATTGCTCCTGATCTCCATCGTATTCCTGGAGTCTATCGCAATCTACGCAATGGTTATCAGCTTGCTGTTGATCTTTACATTCTAATAGAAGCACGAGGTGTGAAATATGAATTTGCTGGGTTTGGCAATTCTGGACAAGGTTCCGGCCGTTCTTCTGGATGTGATGGCGGAGTCGGTGGAAGAAGAGAGCAGTCTCTTATCTCCCGATCAGATGGCGCACTATGCGGTTACGGCGCTGATTACCATCGTTAACGTCCTGGTCGCCTATTTTATTCTGAAGAAAGTTCTTTTCAAGCCGTTGATCAAGGTGATCAACAAGCGTAAGGAGAGCATCGCCGCACAGGTTGAAAATGCGGAGAAGCAGGAGAAAGAAGCTAACGAGAAACTCGATGAAGCTTCCAAGCGCATCGATGCTTCCCATGAGGAAGCCATGCAGATCATCGCCGACGCGAGAGCACAGGCTGAGAAACAGTCTGAGACCATTATCGAGACGGCGAAGAAAGAAGCGCAGGAGATCCGCGAGCGTGCCGAGGAAGACGCGAAGCGTACCCGTAAGGCGATGCTGGAAGAGATGAAGGATGAAGTCGCTGATCTGGCTGTTTCCATCGCAGGTCATGTTCTTGGCACCATGGGTGACGAGAAGAAGGAAAGCGAGCTTCGTGAAAAAGTCAACGCAGAGCTTCAGTCAACAGAGGTGAAGACCGGTGAATAATGGAAGTGGTTTTGAAGTAATCCGTATCGTAACGGCTTCCGAAGATATGCCACCGGAGAAGGTCGCCCTGATCGCGCGCCGCTTCGCCGAGTATCTGCATATTTCCGGGTATACGATCGAGCAGGAGACAGACAAGAGTCTTCTTGGCGGTTATGTGATCTTTGCCCAGGGTACGAAATACGATTACAGTGTATCGGGTCAGTTGTCCCGTATCGGCCGGCATTTGAAGATCGACCGTGATACCGATTCTGAAAAAGTAGCGGATGATGAGGACAACGCTGCTCTGATCCACAAATCCCTCGCGGAAGCATTGAAGGATTTCCCTGAAAGTCCGGCGATGCTTTTTGAGGACGATGAGCTGTGGGAAGGGGAAGAAGAGTCCCAGGAAAAGAAGCGTGAACAGCTCCTTACCGACTTTGCAAAAGCATCTGAGGTGGAGCAGGTAGGTAAGGTCATGTCCGTGGGTGACGGTGTCGCCATGGTAAGCGGACTGGAAAACTGTGTAGCCAGCGAGCTGATCATGTTCTCCGAGACCTCCTATGGTATAGCAATGAATCTTGAAACCGACAAAGTCGGTGTCGTTCTTCTCGGTGAGTGCCGTGATGTGGTCGAGGGCACGATGTGCCATCGTACCGGTCGTGCCGTATCGGTACCGGTGGGCGGCGGTCTTCTCGGTCGTGTCGTAGACCCGCTCGGAAATCCGATCGATGGTAAGGGCATCATCCGTTCCACAAGCAGAAGACCGATCGAATATCCGGCTCCGGGTATCGTTGCCCGTTCTCCGATCTGCGAGCCTCTCCAGACGGGTATTACGGCAATCGATGCCATGACCCCGATCGGACGTGGTCAGCGTGAGCTCATCATCGGCGACCGCCAGACAGGTAAGACGGCGATCGCTCTGGATACCATCATCAACCAGCGCGGCAAGAACGTCATCTGTATCTATGTCGCGATCGGCCAGAAGATGGCGAACATCGTTTCCGTGGCAAAAGCACTGGAGCAGCACAATGCTCTGGAGTATACGGTCATCGTGGCTTCGAGTGCGTCCCAGCCTGCATCGCTGCAGTATATTGCACCATATGCCGGTTGTGCCATCGCCGAGGAGTTTATGTACGAAGACCATGCGGATGTCCTGATCGTTTATGACGATCTTTCCAAACATGCACAGGCATATCGTGCGATCTCCCTGCTGCTTCGTCGTCCGCCGGGACGTGAAGCTTATCCGGGTGATGTATTCTATTTGCACTCCCGTCTTCTCGAGCGTGCAGCAAAACTCAGTGACGATCTCGGCGGTGGTTCCATGACGGCGCTCCCGATCATTGAGACATTGAGTGGCGATATTTCCGCATATATTCCGACCAACGTTATTTCCATTACCGATGGTCAGATCTATCTGGAATCCGAGCTTTTCTTCGCAGGTCAGCGTCCTGCGATCAATGCCGGTCTTTCCGTATCCCGTGTAGGTGGTGCGGCGCAGACCAAGGCCATGAAGAAGGTGGCCGGACCGCTTCGTATCAGTCTGGCACAGGCTCGTGAAATGGCTGCTTTTGCCCAGTTCGGCTCCGATTTGGATCCGAATACACAGAAGCAGTTGAAGCGTGGTGTCATCCTGAATGAGATCTTAAAGCAGGAGCAGTTCTCACCGCTTCAGATGGATGAGCAGGTGGTCATGCTGTATCTGGCGACCAACGAGAAACTTACATTCCTGGATAAGGAAGATGCGAAAGAATATGTACAGGAGTTCCTGCAGAGAATGACTGTACTGCATCCGGATATCATGAAGAAGATCACGGAAACGCGTGTGCTCGATGATGATACGAAGAAGCAGATCGATGAGATCGAAGATGAGTATCACACACTGTTTGTGGCCGAGCATAAGGAATACCAGTCACGCGAGGCGTAACGTACCATGGAGAGTCTGAACGAGATCAAAAAACGCATAAAGAGTGTTAATGACATCTCCCAGCTGACGAGGGCGATGCAGCTTGTCAGCGCGGCAAAAATGCGTAAATCCAAGGTTCAGCATGAAATGGTCAAGCCGTTCTTTACCATCTGTGCGGAGAGCATGATGGAGGTGTACAAGAATGCGGGAGAAGATATCGATAACCCGTATCTGAATGTGCACGAGAAGCTCCCCGGAGAGACGTGGAAGATCGGATACTTTATCCTTACCGGTGACCAGGGCCTGGCCGGTGCGTACAACAATAATATCGTGAAGATCACGGAAGAACATATCCAGTCGAAGATCCTGGAGAATGCGAAGAAGAATGTACGCACGGAATATAAGCTTTACGTTTTCGGTCAGATGGGCAGTGACAAGCTTTCCCGTGACGGATATGCGGTTGACCCGGAGTTCTCGTTCCCGATCTCCGAACCGACCTATTACCAGGCGAGAAATGTCGCGAACATCATCCGCTCGAAGTACTTAGGCGGAGAGTTCGATCTGGTGTATCTGATCTATACCAGAATGGAATCGGCGATCACCATGAAGCCCGTTATTTCCCGTGTGGTACCGATCGACTCCCGTTCATTCGAGAGTATCCTTCCGTCAGGTGTCGAGGACGCAGGAATCGCTACCGAAGGAGAAGGCGGTCTGGACTACCATCCGAATGCCAGTTCGGTATTTGCCTTCTTGATCGATACATATCTGAACTCTGTTTTGTATGGCGCGATGGTAGAAGCTTTTGCCTGCGAACAGACCGCAAGAATGACGGCGATGGATAACGCGAACAGTAACGCGGATGAGATGATGAAGAAATTAACGATGCAGAGCAACCGTGCACGTCAGGCTCGTATCACCAATGAACTGAACGAGATCGTGAACGGTGCGAATCAGGTAGAATAGAGGTTAGAAAAGTATGGCTATTGGAAAGATCACGCAGATAATCGGACCGGTTATAGATTGTGGATTCAAAGAGCATGAAGTCCCGATGATCAAGACCGAGATCAAGATCCACACCGAGGAAGGTGAAGTATCTTGTGAAGTCATGCAGCAGAGAGGCGGCGGTGTCGTAAGATGCGTTTCTTTTGCCGCGACAGAAGGACTTGCGCGCGGTATGGAAGTCGAGTCCACAGGCCAGCCTGTCATGGTTCCGGTCGGTGAGAAAAACACCGGTCGTCTTTTCAATGCGCTTGGTGTGGCGATCGATAATATGGGTGATGTGCAGGCCGACACGACCTGGCCGATCCATAGAAATGCGCCGTCTTTTCTGGAGCAGTATCCTGCTGAAGAAGCACTTGAGACAGGTATCAAAGTTATCGATCTTCTGGTCCCTTTTTCCAAGGGTGGTAAGATCGGTCTGTTCGGTGGTGCCGGTGTAGGTAAGACTGTATTGATCCTCGAGTTGATCCGAAATATCGCACAGGAACACGGTGGTTATTCCGTTTTCACCGGTGTCGGTGAGCGTTCCCGTGAGGGTAACGATCTTTGGAATGAGATGAAGGCTTCGGGCGTTCTTGATAAGACCGTCATGGTCTTCGGACAGATGAACGAGACATCCGGTGCAAGAATGCGTGCGCCGCTCACAGGTCTTACCATGGCGGAATATTTCCGTGATGAAATGAAGCGCGATGTGCTTTTCTTTGTCGATAATATCTACCGTTTCGTACAGGCCGGCTCGGAAGTTTCCGCCCTTCTCGGACGTATTCCTTCCGCCGTTGGTTACCAGCCGACACTGGCAAACGAAGTCGGTGAACTGCAGGAAAGAATCGCTTCTACCAAGAACGGTTCCATCACGTCGATCCAGGCTGTTTATGTGCCTGCCGATGACCTTACTGACCCGGCTCCGGCAACAACATTCGGACATCTCGATGCGAACATCGTACTGTCCCGTTCCGTTGTAGAACTTGGTATTTATCCGGCCGTGGATCCGCTGGAATCTTCCTCACGTATCCTGACCGAAAGCGTAGTCGGAAAGACACATTATCACGTAGCCCGTATGGTGCAGGAGATGCTGCAGAGATATAAGGAACTGCAGGACATCATCGCGATCCTTGGTATCGAGGAACTCGGAGAGAAGGACCGCCAGATCGTTAACCGTGCAAGAAAGGTACAGAAGTATCTTTCCCAGCCGTTCTTCGTTACTGCAGATTCTACAGGTTTTGCACCGCGTTATGTACCGGTGGAAAAGACTGTACAGGCATTCGGTGAGATCATCTCCGGATCTCTCGATCACATTCCGGAGCAGCACTTCTTCATGAAGGGCGATATTGACGATGTTATCGCATCGTATAAGAATGAGGCATAAGACGAATGGCAGATTCTACTCCCAAGAAGACAATGATGCTTGAAGTGGTCACGCCTTACGAGGTGTTCTTTGAAGGACGCATCGAGAGGATCGAGATCCCGGCACAGGATGGCCAGCTTGGTATCATGCCCGCACACTCGCCATTAGTGGTTGCGGTTACACCCGGCATTGCCACGATCGATGTTGAGGGAGAGAAGAAGAAGTTTGTCGTTTCGGAGGGATTTGCCGAGATTGCACACCACGCTGTCGTTATTGTCTGCAATGCAGCCGAGTGGCCGGAGGAAATCGATGAGGATCGGGCCAGGTCTGCACTCGAGCGTGCCGAGATCAAAATGCACGATCCCGTAAACACCGATGAACAGCGCCTTTACGCCCGTCACGCGATCAGAAGAGCGAAGGCAAGATTGAAACTTGCGGCTGAAACTTCCAAGGATAAGAAGAAACGTTTCATGGAGTGAACAAGTTTTCGAAACCTATGTTTCGAAAACAAAAATTTGTCTTTGATATTTTACCTTTGCTATTTACAAGCAGCTAAACCCTATGCTATTTTGTTTGTGTTGAGTTTGTATCACAATTTAGAAATTCGGGGGGATTTTGACGAGGGGATATTAAGGTTTCGTTTATGAAGAGATATAGACCCGGTTCAAATCTTGGACCGTTTTTTTATGCTTTGACGATGATCCTGAGCGTCTTGATTGTGCTAGGAACATCGCTTTTTTTTGCTCGTGATGATAAGGAAATCGAACTGAACATCGATGAGTACACAATTGAAAACAATGGTGATGGACAGATTCAACAACAAGCATTATCCGGAAACGGGGAATTCATGCTTCCTTCAGACTCCGGTTCCGTTGTGCTTGTTCACAAGTATACATCGTCCAGTGACCCGATCTGCGATGATTGCGGTCTGATCCGTTTCCTTTATGTTAAAGATCTTTCTGCTCCTGTAGCAGGACAGAGACTGGATACTTCCGTATCTTTCACCGCTAGTGCCGGTGCGTCATACAGAGTGAGCTGGTCACCGGCTGACACGTATGCCAAGGGTTCGACGAACTATACGGCAACGATGGAATTTACTCCGAAGAGCGGCTATCATTTTGATTCGAAATTACAGGCGACTTTTGACGGTTCCAACATTTCGTACACGATGTTGTCGAATGGTTCCGTTCGTATTACTAAGTCGTTCCCGAAGACGGCAGCGGTAACTCCGAGCCCGTCGGTCACGAAGCCGGTAACGGTAACACCGAAGCCTTCGACGAATACGCCGAAGCCGACCGTTTCCGCTACTCCGAAGCCGACAGTATCTTCGAAGCCGACTCCGACTACAAGACCGGATCTGCCGACGACACCTGTTCCGTCCAAGTTCCCGTCTCCGACGAAGATCCCGACTTCGACACCGTTCCCGACGTTGTCTCCGACGGCTACACCTTCGCCGACGCCGACAAATACGCCGAGACCGACAAATACACCTAAACCGACGAATACACCGGTACCGACAGATACTCCGGTTCCGACAAGTGGTCCTACCGCTGCGCCGAAGCCGACCAATACACCGAAGCCGACACCGGCCACTCCTTATGTTGTTATGCCGGACGTTCTCGGCATGAACTATCACGATGCGAAGAGCATGGTCACAAGAGAACTCAAAGACGGTGGATTTAAATCTGTTACTGTTGAGATCGTATGGGTCACAAGCGATGATCCGGAGACAAATCTGAAAGTTCAGAATCAGGATCCGGAAGGTGATTCCTATGTTGAGCTGACTGATACTTCCATCACGGTTACTCTCGTTGTAGCTAGAGTAGGTGATGCTCCGACCCCGGATCCGGAGCCGACAGCTGTTCCTACAGGAACGCCGGTTACTCCGACTGTAGCGCCGACAGTTGCACCGACAACCGCACCGACAGGAACACCGTCCGTCACGCCAAAACCAGGCGTAACAGGAGTTCCGAGTCCTACACCGGATCCGAATGAACCTTCATTCGAAGATTTCGTAGAGAGACTTTATGTCGTTGCACTCAATCGTGCATCTGAAAAAGAAGGTAAAGAATTCTGGGTTGAGAAGGTAGAGAACGGAGAATATAACGGAGCAGATTGCGCACGTTTCTTCTTGCTCGAAGCACCGGAGTTCATGAACAGAAAACTGAACGACTCACGTTTCCTTGAAGTTCTTTACCATACGTTCTATGACCGTGATCCGGATATCAACGGTATGAATTACTGGCTGGGCCGTCTGAAGACAGATATGACACGTGCAGCTGTCGTTAATGAATTCATCGAGTCCACCGAGTGGTGCAACGTATGCGCGACATACAGCGTACGTTCCGGTGCCATCTACCACAAGGCAGAATTCGCATCGAGAAAAGCCATTGCTTTTGCTACAAGACTTTATACCTGCTGCCTCGGAAGAGATCCTGAGGAGAAGGGACTTGCATACTGGTCACTGGCTCTGACCAATCTGGAGCAGACCGGTTACGATGCAGCGAAGATCTTCTTCGGTGGCGAGGAATTCGTGAACCTGAAGACAACGAATAAAGATTATGTGGAGCGTCTCTATCGGACATTCTTGGGCCGTGAAGCAGACGAGGCTGGTCTGAATTACTGGTCCGGACAGCTGGCTGCCGGCGTATCCAGAGAAGAAGTCCTGAAGGGCTTCGCACGCTCCGATGAATTCGAGAAGCTCTGTAAGTCCTGCGGTATTGAACGCGGCGAGATCGATACAACGAACGGAGATGTGAACTGATGCGACGTGGGATAAAAACAGTTCTTTGCTTCCTTGCGCTTCTCATGGCGATGTCGATCGTGATGATCCTGCCATGTGAGCCGCAGACTGTCCGCGCGGCTGGTCATCTTGAAGCAACGATCAAGCACAGTATCGAACTCTATGGTGATCTGGGTCTTGAATATCGGGTGAAGCTCAATTCGAGCGACTCCTATTCCAACGTCTACCTGAGATTGCAACGCCAGAAGTTCAGTGGCTCCGGTAGTTCCTACACATGGGAGACCGTCGATCTGAAAAACTACACCAGAGAAAACGACGAGTACGTCTTCCGTTACTACGGATTGAACTCGACGGAGATGCCGAACCTTGTCCGTGCTACTGTTTACGCGACCCTTGGAAGCGTATCCTATGTTTCGGATACGGATGAGACATCGATCAGCTCATACTGCCTGGATCTGCTTAAGATGTATTCCGGCGGATCCACGCAGAAAGAGAAGACACTTTGTGCACTCCTGGTAGATCTTCTGAACTATGGTGCAGCAGCACAGAAGTATTTCGGATTCAATGTGAGCAATCTTGCGAACGCGAAACTGACTTCCAATCAGCGCGCACTCGGATCTTCGCTTCCGACTTCGTTTACAAGTTGCTACGCATATACTCCGCTTTCCGGAAGCACCTGTTCCATCGATCACTTCGAGATGGATAACGTACCGACGACGGTGCTGAATGCGATGCTTCGTTTTACATCGAATCCGGACAGCAACACATATGTTGAGGTCAGCTATACTTCCGCAACGGGAGCAAGCAAGGTCGTGAAGAAGTACTTTTCAGACTTTACCTACAATTCATCTACGAAGCTCTATAAGGTGGCGATTCCAGAGATCAAATCTCCGGATTATGCCACCAGACTGAGCATCGTGGTAAAGAAGGGTAGCACGACGATCAGTGGTAAGTATACATATAGTGTTGAGAGTTATATTGAGGCTGTAGTCGCTGCCGCTTCAGGTTCGAGCAGTGCTTCTGATACGGCCTGGGCGTTCGTTCAGAATCTCATGGCGTACAGTACTTCTGCAAGAAAGTATTTCGGTGTGAGTGGAAGTGTGAATACACCGACACCTACAAAGAAACCGACAATTTCGCCGACCAAGAAACCGACAGATCCGCCGACGCCTACAAAGAAGCCGACGACTCCGCCGACACCAACGACTGCGACAGGTTCTTTGGCCACATATAAGAACAGTAAGTACACGAAGAATATGCCACAGGCCGTGATCGTTATTCCGGCATCGGCAACTTCGGAAGAAAAGTATGCGGCAAATATGCTTCAGCTTTATATCTCCAGAGAAGACGGCTACTCACCGAAGATCATTACGGATGCCACGAGCCAGGGTTCGCAGGGATTCGAGATCTCGGTAGGTAAGACGAACCGACCGCATGGAACCGCGGCATACAGTTCCGACGGATCGTATTCGATCAAGTCCTACACGAACGGAATCTCCATCCTGGGTGTAGGTAAGCGCGGTACGATCGATGGTTCTGCGAAGTTCCTTTCCGCGTGTGGTGGATACTTCTGGCTGTCATTTGAAGATGGGTATATCACGAACCAGACACACTTTAAGTATGAGACGAATATCAGCATCGACTATAAGCGTCCGTTCCTTTTCACGGATATCGATGTCAGCTATGGAAAACTCGGCCAGGGTGAGAACCGCATGTTCTCGATTTCTGCCGGATTGAACGGTTACTTCGTCAATTCCGCAACCGGAAATCAGGCGGGTGCACAGAACTGGTATCTCTACGATCCGGAGACGGCACATTATCCAAGTGGACTGCATCCGGGCCAGGTACATACGCTTCTTGCTGAGTACTTCAATGACAACGATTTCAAACAGCATCCTGAATGGTTCTGCCAGTGGGACGGACAGCGTGTCAACAAGCAGCTCTGCCTGAGTAATCAGGAAGTGTGGGATCATATCCTGGAACATGTGTTTAAGATCCTTAAGAGCAGTCAGTACGACAAGAATGCACCGATGCAGATCCTTTGTCTTGGACAGGCTGATAACGAGTATTACTGCCAGTGTTCTGCGTGCCTGAAGTACAACAGTACGCATGAGTTCCCGGACATCAACGGCGGCACCTGCGGTATGTATGAATCTGCGCATTACGTCGAGCTTTGTAACTATGTCTCGAAGGCGGTAAAAGCAGCCGGCTACAAGAATGTCTATATCGATATGCTGGCTTATACGTGGAACTACAGACCGCCGAAGAATGTCAAGATCGATGATCACGTTATCGTCCGTTTTGCTGCGATCAACCGCTGCTATGCACATGGATGCAATGACAGTGAGTGCGTCCGAAATGAAGAGAACGGTATCTTCCTCGATGAGTGGGCAAGACTCTGTAGAGAAGGTGGCGCTAATCTCTGGATCTGGGACTACAATGCGAACTGGTATACGACCATTTTCCCGTATCCGAATATCGAAGCGCTGACGCACGATATTGCGTACTATAAATCGATCGGTGTAACCGGTATCTACCTGCAGAGTAACGACCGTCATAGTGATTGCAACACCGAATTCGGAGATCTTCGAAATTACCTCGGAACGGTGCTCCTTGAGAACCCGAATGCTGACGTGGCAAAAGAAACCGAGTTCTTCCTGCAGCAGTTCTATGGTGCGAGTGCTCCGTACGTAAAGGAATATGTGGATATCATGGTCAATCAGGCGCAGCATCATCAGTGCGGAGATAACCCGAAAGCCAATCCGTACTATTTCCGCGACAAGATGATGAGCTATGATGCGAAACCGACGTTGCTTTTCTGTAATCAGTATGGCACATCCGAGATCTGGTACAACGGAAAAACACAGATCGTTGATGCGACAGAGTTCATGGATGCGCACAACAGGATGACGGATTCGGATATTGCAAGATGCGAAGAGCTTTCAAAACTTGCGATGAATGCCGTGGCCAACGATGCTGAGCATCTATACAGGACAGAGAGGACATTCCTGAGCTGGCGTCTTGTGAAGTCCTGTCTGAAGGTCTATGAGTTCAAGAATGCATCGACCTATGTTTCGGAGAACAGAAAACTGTACAACGACCTTGTGCAAAAGTTCAAGTTAGGAACGTTCAGTCTGATCTTCAGAGAAATCCCGGAAGCCACCGATGCGATCATGGCGAAGAACCCCGGTGAATGGCCGGTTAAATAAATAGTAAGTGCTTTTGGAGAATGAAAAGTTTGGAGGAAGGTAAATTGAAACAAAGATTTACAAGAAAAATAAGGCTTGTGGCCACCGTTCTGGCGCTGATGATCTTGCCCGGCGTGAAGCTTCCGCGGCACGATGCTCTGGCGGCCGGTCATCTGCAGGCGACGATCACTCACTCCGTTTCTTTGGAGAATCGTATCGGTGTGTTTTACAATGTTCAGTTCGATAAGAATGAATCGTACTCGAATGTAAGACTTCATATCGAGAAGCAGACTTTCAAGGACGCGTCAGCAGCGTATTCATGGACATCTTACGATCTTACGGATTATACAGTCCAGGACGGATGCTATGTGTTCCCGTTCGATGGTGTGAAATCCGTTGAGATGAACAGTGTGGTGAAGGCGACAGTCTACGCCAATCTCGGTTCGTTAACGTACATCAGTGACACAGATGAATTCACAGTAAAAAAGTATGTTACCGAAATGCTTACCAATCGACAGAATGGTGCTACTGATTCGGATAAAAAACTTCGCACATTGTGCGTTGATTTCCTGAACTATGGTGCCGCAGCCCAGTCGTATTTCCAGATCAATACCGGCAATCTGCCGAACAGTGGTCTTACGTCTACACAGAAGGGTTTTGCCTCTGCACTGCCGTCAAGTTTCCAGTCCCGTTCTTCTTCAAAATCACTTTCCGGTGCGACTGCTTTTGTTGATGCTCTTGCTCTGAGTGACGGCTACGATGCATGTATCAATGCATACATCCGATTCACCGGTAATCCTTCTGCGAATACGGTTTTGGAGTACACTTATACATCAGTAATGGGTACGACGAAGACTGTCCGTATTCCGAAGGACCAGTTTATGTACGATACAAATTCGAAGTACTACATCGCTACTATTTCGGAAGTTGCTTCTGCGGACTTTAAGACGCTTCTTACTGTTGTTGTAAAGAATGGTTCGTCTGCGATAAGCGGAACATATACAACAAGTATGGAGACGGCATTCGGCGATGTGTATGCCGTTGCGCCGGATTCGCTGAAACCTCTTCTGCGGAATGCTATGGCTTTGAGTAATTCTTCGAAGGCATACTTTACTTCCGCTCCTTCTGATCCGACTCCGACGAAGAAGCCGACGAGTGCTCCTACACCGACCACGAAGGTAACGGCTTCACCTACGAAGCCGACGGTTTCGCCGACGAAGAAGCCTACAGTTTCGCCTACGAAGAAACCGACTGTTTCTCCGACAAAGAAAGCAACCACGACTCCGGTTCCGACAGCTGTCCATACGGATGGATATGTCACATACAGAGAGATGGGTGCAAAGGGCGATGGTGTAACAGATGACTATGATGCTATCGTCGCAACGCATGAATATGCGAATAAGAATAACCTTCGTGTAAAGGCAGATGCCGGCGCCGTTTACTATATCGGCCACATGGATCCGAATAACAAGAAGGGTGCTGTTATCATGACAGATACCGATTGGACCGGAGCCACATTCAAGATCGATGACAAGAAGATCCCGTGGTATTACGAAGACGTTGAAGTGAAACAGAAAGACGGCTCGATCAAGATAGAAAAAGTCGTAAGAACGGATGAGGGAGACTGCTATCTCTTTACTGTTTCGTCGAGAACTCCGATGTCCCATGTATATCTTAACCCGGCTAATGGTACTTTGGGCTTGGATGCGAGATTCTCTTCCAGCACAGATGCAGCAGCAGCTAAGAATTTCCAGAATAAAACATTCTCTAAGAATACGACTTTGTTGGATGGACAGTTCCAGGACACCGCTCTGTA
>JAFZZM010000052.1 GCA_017615755.1 Clostridiales bacterium
ACAGTCTAAAAAAGGATTTTTGAAAATAAAACTGTAGTCCCAATTTGGATTACGGTTTTTTTAGATATTTTTTTATATACGCACGTAATGCCTTGAAAAAATTACAGTCTTTTTCTTCGGTTTGCGATAAAAGACTGTAAGTGGGTGGAAAATCATGCTGTTTCTGCCCGAAAAGCACTTGAGTCGGCTCAGTCTTTGACGCCAAGGATCTCCTGGTAGTTGTCGCAGACTTCCTGGTAATTCTCCGGTGTACCGATGTCGATGCAGTTACCGTGAGCGCGGTATGCGTAGACATCCTGACGGGTGTAGAGCCAGGACGGGAAGTTGCCCGGGGCGTCCGGTGTGTTGCCTTCGTCCAGATATTCGCGGATGCGCGGCAGAGTCTCCTTCAGGTAGAAGTAGGTGGCGTAGATCGCCGTGGTCGACTTCGGTTCCTGCGGTTTCTCGGCAAGATCCAGGACCTTGCCCGCTTCGTCGAGAGTTGCAACGGCAAGCTTTCTGAGCTGCTCTTTCTCTTCGACATGGATGGCGATCAGGGTGTCCTTTCTCTTCTCCATGAAGAAGTCGTACATGTCGCGGAGCTTGTATGTAAAAAGGTTGTCGCCCGCGATGATGACCATGTCCTCGTTGATTCCGCACTTGTCGATGACGAACTGGATGTCGCCAATCGCACCAAGACGATTGGAGTTATCTGTCGTACCATCGTCGATGACCTCGATCGGTGTCACGGACATATTCGTGCCGGCCAGAGATTCCTTCTGGGCTTGCATACGATCATCCGCCCACTTCTGGAAGTGATCGGCGAAACGGTGGTTCGTAACCAGAAGGATCCGGGAGATGTCCGGAAGAGTATCGATCTCGTCCGTGATATAGTCGAGCATCTTCTTCGGCCCTACCGGAAGAAGCGGCTTCGGTGTGTCAATGGTCAGTGGGTATAAACGTGTTGCGTAACCGGCAACGAGAAGTAATGCTATCATGTAAAATCCTTTCCAATATCAACGTTATTTTATATTCCCCCTCTTACATAGTATCAGAAAAAGTACTCGCTTTCCATGACATGTGGATTTCATTTTGTTGCTTTTCTATGAAAAGTGCCTTTTTAGAGTAGAATGAACGCGTCGGAAAGGATATAATAGAAATTACAAAAATAGCTGATAGAGAGACGCCGGATCAGGGAATCGGAGAAAGGATATGACCCTCCCCCGAAGATAAAGATCCGGGGCTTCTTTGTGCATAAACGAAAACTTAAGGAGAATGAAAAACATGGAGCTTTGTGCAGTAGTTATGGCAGCGGGTGAAGGAAAGCGTATGCATTCCAATCACTCGAAAGTAGTGCAGCTTGCAGCAGGAAAACCATTGATCCGTTGGGTCGCCGAGGCATTGGAAGGGGTCGGCGCAACTGAGCAGGTTTATATCGTTGGACATTGTCAGGAAGAAGTTCGCGAAGTATTAGGCGAAGATGTTGCTTTTGTATTCCAGGAACAGCAGTTAGGAACAGGTCACGCCGTAATGCAGGCCGCACCATTCCTTGAAGGAAGAAACGGATGCACGATCGTCCTTCCGGGCGATGCACCGCTCATTACTTCCGAGACGATTTCCAAGGCTCTCCAGATGTTCGAAGAAGGAGATTACGGTGCCGTGATCATCACAGGTATCGCACCGGATCCGAAGGGATACGGACGTGTGATCCGTAACGAAGAGGGCAACGTCACGAAGATCGTAGAGGACCGTGACTGCTCCGAAGAGGAGAAGAAGGTCTGCGAGATCAACTCCTCCATCTATTGCTTTAAGACACCGCTTCTGCTGTCTGCTCTGGGACGTATCGATTCCAAGAATGCACAGAAAGAATACTATCTCACCGACACCATTGAGATCATCATCAACGACGGACACAAGGTCGGCGCTTTTGTTGCGGACTTCGATGAAACACGTGGTGTTAATGACCGCGTAGAACTGCAGCAGGTCGGCAAGATGCTCAACAGAAGAGTCTGCATGAAACTGATGCGTCAGGGTGTGCAGATCGTGGATTCCGAGACGACATGGATCGCCGATACCGTTGAAATCGGTAAGGATACGCTCATTCTCCCGGGCAGCATTCTGCTTGGTGGTACAGTAGTCGGTGATGAGTGTGTGATCGGTGAAAACAGCCGTCTCGAGAACGTGATCGTTGGTGACGGTACAACGATCGACAACTCGATCGCCGCGAACTGCGTAGTCGGTAAGAACTGCCGTATCGGACCATATTCGCATCTACGTCCGGATACGGTCCTCAAGGATAACGTCACCATCGGTGCTTACGTAGAAGTCAAGAATGCGACCATCGACGATTATTCCCGTGCACGTCACCTTACCTATGTCGGTGATGCGAAGGTCGGCAAGAACGTTAACTTCGGTTGCGGTACCGTAACCTGTAACTACGATGGTATGGATAAGACCTGGTGCGTCATCGGCGATAACGTATTTATCGGCGGTAACAGCAACCTGATCTCTCCGGTCACCTTGAAAGAGAACTCTTACATCGCTGCAGGTTCTACCATCACGGAAGATGTTCCTGAGCTTGGTCTTGCGATCGCAAGATCCCAGCAGGTCGTCAAGGAGAACTGGGTAGCCAAGAAGAACCGTTCCCGTGCATCGCAGGTCATCCAGCCGGATAAGAAGCGTACCAGCGGTATGTAAGAAGTTATGTTTGCGCGTTTGTTCAAAAAGAAAGACAAGGAAGAGGAATCACCAGAAAGAACAGGAAACGGAGAAATGTGGCTTGTGGTAGGCCTGGGAAATCCGGGCAAACAATATGACTGCACATGGCATAACTGCGGCTTTATGACGCTGCATGTGCTATCTGAAAGAAACAATATCAAGATCGATAAACTGAAGTGGAAAGGCGAGTATGGCCGAGGCACCATCGCAGGTGAAGACGTCATACTTCTGCGTCCGCATACCTTTATGAATCTTTCCGGCGAGAGTGTGTCGGAAGTGATCAAGTTTTTCAAGATCCCGCTGGATCACATGATCGTCGTGTACGATGATATCGATATCAAGCGGGGAACGATCCGCGTGCGCCCGTCCGGCAGCGCGGGTACGCATAACGGCATGAAATCCGTGATCTACCATCTCAGTTCCCAGGATTTCCCACGTGTAAGGATCGGATGCGGTCCGGTTCCGGAGAAGTGGGATCTGGCGGATTTTGTGCTCTCTACGATCCCGAAAGAGGAACAGGATACTATGTACGAAGCATTCGTGGAAGGTGCCAAGGCGGTAGAAGATATCATCGCCGGCAAAGGCTTCCCGGGTGGGAAAGGTACGGTGGGAGGTAAAAGATGATCTTTTTCCCTGCCATCAAGAAACTCCTGGCCGAGGCGCAAAAGGACCCGAAATTTCAGGAACTCCTGGATACGACCGAAAGCAAGCTCGGACACATTAACCTGACCGGCATGACCCAGACGCAGAAAGCGTATCTGATTGCCGCGAGTGTTTTTGCATCCATGGAGAAAAATAAAGATGGCGAGAAAGATCCGGACAAAGTACCGATCCCGGTGATCATCGTTTCAGATGAACTTTCCGCACGCCAGATGAAAGCACACCTGGATGCGTTTTTCGAAAAAGAAACAGTCATCCTTCGAGGAAGAGAAACGCAGCTTTCCGCTGTATCGGCATCGAGCCGTGAGATCGAACGTGGACGTGTACAGACACTGGTGCGATACGGACTCCGACAATGCGGTGCCATGATCGTGACGGGCGGCGGACTTCTGACGAAGATGATGCCGATGGATTCCTTCTACGGTGCGAAGATCCGGCTGAAACTCGGTAAGAGACTTCCGCCAGAAGACCTGGCGCTGACCCTTGCTTCCATGGGTTATTACCGCACACGTGAAGTCTCCACGATGGGTGAATTTGCAAGACGAGGAGAGATCTTCGATATCTTCCCGAGCGGAGAAGACAAAGGTATCCGCATCAGTTATTTTGATGATGAGATCGACCAGATCAAGCGCTTCGATCCGGACAGCCAGAGATCGGAAGAAGTCTTAAAAGAAATCACGATCCTGCCGGCAAGCGAACTTCTTATTCCCGAAAAGAACTGGGAACCATTAAGCAATGAACTTTTGCGCATTGGCGAACGTGCGGCGAAGAATGCCGCGTCGATCGGTGCATCCAGAAACAGCATCGATTCCATGATCCGCATGATCACCAAAGAAGCCGAATCACTTCTTAGCGGCGGTGCTTTTAGCGGATGGGAAAAATGGGTGTCGGTGCTCTATAAAGAAACGGTATCCATCCTTTCGTATGTGCGTTCTTTCGGCGACCCGGTCTATATCGATGAGATCAACCAGGTGCGCTCCAGAATGGACGGAGTGAACGCTGATTTTGAAACACGTTTCCGTACGGCGCTCGAGGCGGGACAGATCCCGACCGAGTGTGGCGGAGCGGTGGCCAAGCGCACAGAACTGTTCCGTGAACTGGATCAGAAACAGGTGATCGCAATGGCGATGCTGCCGAGTTCCAGTAACGGTCTTCCGGGTGGAACAAGGATCGACATCATGGGCTCGGCCTGCAACAGTTACCGTGGCCACGAAGAGGACATGGCGGACCTGATCAAGCAGAGAAGCAAAGACGGAAACCAGACCTACATCATGAGTGGTGGAGGACAGCGCGGTGAAAAACTGAAGACGTTTCTTTTTGAGAGGAACAGCACGGCGGTGATCCTGCCGAAGCCTCTTCAGAATGGTTTCGTGTATCCCGCGATCCAGCTCCTGGTGATCGGTACGCAGGATGTATTCGGTGTCGACCGTGGACTGAAGAAAAAGAAAAAAGGCGGCATGACCATCGACCTGTTCTCAGACCTCGTTCCGGGTGAACTGGTCGTTGACGATGAGAATGGTGTCGGCCGTTACGATGGTCTGATCAACCTCGTCACGGATGGGGTAAAGCGTGACTATCTGCAGATCACTTACGCCAACGATGACCATCTTTATATTCCTTTGGACAGACTGGACCACATCCAGAAATATGTCGCGTCAGACGGAAGAAAACCGAAGCTCGCAAGACTCGGAAGCGGGGAATGGAAGAAGTCCGTTTCCCGTGCCACGGCATCCATTAAGAAACTGGCTTTCGACCTTGTCGAACTGTATGCAAAAAGACAGGCGGTCGAAGGACATGCTTTTGCCGAGGATACGGTCTGGCAGAATCAGTTTGAAGATGATTTCCCGTTCCAGGAAACAGACGATCAGCTGCAGGCGATCAAGGACATAAAGAAAGACATGGAGTCCAAGCGCGTCATGGACCGACTCCTTTGCGGCGATGTCGGATTCGGAAAAACCGAAGTGGCGTTCCGCGCGATCTTCAAGTGCGTCATGGATGGAAAACAGGCCATCCTCCTTGCCCCGACAACGGTCCTTGTCCAGCAGCATTACGAGAACCTGAAAGAACGCCTTCGTGAATACTCGATGGTGCGTGTGGCACTGTTGAGCCGTTTCTGCACACCGAAAGAAGTGAAGCGTGCCGTGACCGGGATCAACAATGGTGAGATCGATGTTGTTGTCGGTACACACCGTGTTTTGAGCCAGGATGTAAAACCGAAAGATCTGGGTCTTCTGGTCATTGACGAGGAGCAGCGTTTCGGTGTCAATCACAAAGAGAAACTCAAGAACCTGAGAAACAATGTCGACGTGCTGACGCTGACAGCTACGCCGATTCCGAGAACCCTGCATATGTCACTGTCCGGTATCCGCGATATTTCCGTTTTGG
This sequence comes from Clostridiales bacterium, assembly GCA_017615755.1. GTDB lineage: Bacteria > Bacillota > Clostridia > Saccharofermentanales > Saccharofermentanaceae > Scatonaster. Next base: position 5,743 of record JAFZZM010000052.1, read on the forward strand.
AAGAACCACCGCAGGATCGTCGTCCGGTACAGACGTACGTCATCGAGTACGATCAGCAGATCATTGCGGAGGCCTGCCTTCGTGAGATCGGACGTGGTGGTCAGGTGTTCTATCTTTTCAACGATACGCATAAGATCGCGGAAAAAGCACAGATGCTCCAGGACCTGATCCCCGGTGCGCGTGTGGTCTATGCACATGGACAGATGAGTGAGCGCGAACTTGAAAGCATCATCGAGTCCTTCATCCACAGAGAAGCGGATATTCTGGTATGCACCACGATCATTGAATCCGGTGTGGATATGCCGAATGTTAATACGATCATCGTGGAAAACAGTGACCGTTTCGGTTTGTCGCAGCTGTACCAGTTGAAGGGTCGTGTCGGACGTTCCGACAGACAGGCGTATGCCTACATCACGTATCGTCCGGATAAAGTACTTAAAGAAGATGCGGAAAAACGTCTGGCCGCGATCCGAGATTTTACAGAACTGGGTTCCGGTATCAAGATCGCACTGAAGGATCTGGAAGTACGTGGTGCGGGAAATCTTCTCGGCGCAGAACAGCATGGCCAGATGGATGTGATCGGATACGAACTCTACTGCCGTATGCTGGATGAGGAGATCAAGAGACTCTCCGGCACATGGGCGCCGAAGGTGGAGGATGCAGTGGTGAAGTTCCACGAGGATGCGTACATTCCTTCCGCGTATATTCCTGATGAAGGACAGCGCATGGACGTGTACAGAAGAATACAGAAGGTGGCTTCGGTTCAGGAGAGAATGGATCTGGAAGACGAGCTTTTGGACCGCTATGGAGATATACCGCGTGAAGTGGAGATCCTTTCGAATATTTCGATCATACGGCATCTGTCCGGAGGACTCGGTTTTGAACAGATCGAGATCACGGAGAAAGATGCGAGACTCATATACAGAAGTAACGTCGGAAAAGAAATGCAGAATCTCGGCAAGGTCGGCGATGATGTAAGATATAAGGACAGAGTGGTACTGTATGCTCTGAAGAAATCTTACATTCAGTACACACCGATGCCGCAGGACAGAAGCAAGATCGTCGAATGGGTAGCTGATCTCATGGACATTATGAGCAAGTGAGGGAACAAATATGATCGTACTGGACATTCTTTTTATCCTTCTTTATTCCGTAGTGGTATTCCTGACCGGAAACTTTCTGGTGCTGAAGTTTTCCACGATGTGGCTTCTGCCGCTGATCTTCGGATTTATGTACATCAACGGTATTCCGCTTAATCCCTTACGCTTTAAAAATCTCCGTACTCCGAAACTGAGAAATACGGCGTGCGGTACGGCACTCCTGAAGATATTCCTCGTGTCCGTAACGCTCGACAGTGTTTTTGCCATCATGGGCTTGATGGGAAAACTCACGGAGTATGGCATTCCTTCTTTTACAGATGAAAAAGGAACCTGGATCCGCAACATCATTCTGATCATCGTTATCGAAAACGTCGTGTTCTGGAACGGTATCATCCGTATCTATCTGACCGCTTCGCAGCTGGGTTTCCGTTTCCGCCTCATCGGTGCACTCTGCGGTATGATCCCTGTCGTACATCTTGTCGTGCTGGGCATCATGATCCACATCGCCGATAAAGAAGTCCGTGTGGAAAATGAGAAGATCATCCTGAATGAATCGCGCGCATCACAGCAGATCTGTGCATGTAAATATCCGATCCTGATGGTGCATGGTGTATTCTTCCGCGACTTCCGTTATCTCAATTACTGGGGACGTATTCCGGAACAGCTTGAGAAGAATGGTGCAAAGGTTTTCTACGGAAACCAGCAGTCGGCGGCATCGGTCGAAGAGTGTGGAAAAGAACTGGCGGCACGTATTAAAGAGGTATGTGAGCAGACCGGCTGCGGGAAGGTGAACATCGTTGCACATTCCAAAGGTGGTCTGGATACCAGAATGGCGGTGGCCAAGTTCGGAGCAGCTCCGTATGTTGCAAGTATCACAACGATCAATACTCCGCACAGAGGATGTGAATTTGCAGATTATCTTTTAAGTAAGATCGGTGAGAAACACCAGGCACGTGTGGCGCGTATGTACGAAGCAGCGCTGAGAAAACTGGGCGATCCGTCACCGAGTTTTCTGAACGCGGTAAATGATCTGACATCGTCTTCCTGTGCAAAGCTGAATGAAGAGTTGCCTGATCCGGAAGGTATCTATTGCCAGAGTGTCGGATCGAAACTGAATCATGCTTATTCAGGTCGTTTCCCACTTAACTTTTCCACGTTCCTCGTCGGCCATTTCGATGGCCCGAACGACGGCCTTGTCGGTGCGAAATCTTTCAACTGGGGACAGGACTATCAGTTCCTGACCACGCGGGGAAGAAGAGGTATTTCACATGGTGACATGATCGATCTCAACCGCGAGAATTTCGATGGTTTTGACGTGCGCGAGTTCTTCGTGCAGCTGGTCGCCGGACTGAAAAATCGAGGGTTGTGAGAAACGATTCCAGTTCTCCTTTTCACGGCGCAAGTTCTTTTCACAGAGCTACCGAATTGTTGACGGCATGATCGTCATTTTACTGCTGTCTCTGCCGTCAACAAGACGGCATGATTGGTCTTTTGTGGTCATCTCTGCCGTCATCAAGAAGGGAATGACGGCATGATCGACATTTTTTATCGTTTCTGCCGACTCATTGACGGCACAATCGACCTTCGAGAGGCATCTCTGCCGACTCATTGACGGCACGATCGATCTTTTGCTACCATTTCTGCCGTCAACAAAATGAAAATGACGGCATGATTGAACTTTTACTGTCATCTCTGCCGTCAACAAGACGGCACGATCGATCTTTTGCTACCATTTCTGCCGTCAAGGACGCGGAACGTGACGGCTGTCCAGAACTTGTCGTTATACGAGTAGGTTTTCAAACGAGGAATAGCGTTAAGAATTCAGTTTGTGCATAATTGACACGAACTGCCGACGGCATTTACTATTTTTGCCAAGAAGATGACCCGCGAAAAGAGAATACCTTTCGATGTGTCAATTGATCCATTCTGTTTACATATAATATAAGACACCCCTTGTGTTTTTTGGCGGCGTCGCGATTCCTGCATTTTACAAGTACCGGACCGATTTCCTCAAAACCCATGCTTCCAAATGAATCTGTTGTGCTATATTTAGATTAGTGAAATAAATTCTCAGGAGGTAGTTATGGGTGATAAAAAAGGTGGGATATACGATGCGAGAACACTCGGATATCCTAAGATGTTTGTACTCGGACTTCAGCACATGTTTGCTATGTTCGGAGCTACGGTTCTCGTTCCGGCGCTGACCGGCCTTTCGGTTTCGGCAACGCTTCTTTTTGCAGGTTTAGGCACGCTTCTTTTCCACTTTCTCACAAAAGGAAAAGTACCTGCTTTCCTGGGTTCTTCTTTTGCATTCATCGGAGGCTATGCAGCAATCGCACCGCTTCTTGGTGAGAAACAGGACATTCCGAATAAGGCACTCCTTCCTTATGCCTGCCTGGGTGTAGCGGCAGCCGGATGCTTGTATCTGGTTCTGGCTGCACTTATTAAGGCTTTCGGTCAGAAGAGAGTCATGCGTTTCTTCCCACCGATCGTTACCGGTCCGATCATCATTGCTATCGGTCTGACACTTTCCTCTTCTGCGATCACGAATTGTACGCAGAACTGGATCGTAGCCGTACTGGCGATCCTTGTTGTTGTGGTCTGCAATGTATTCGGTAAGGGCATGATCAAGATCGTGCCGATCATCCTCGGTGTGATCGTTTCCTATATCGCGGCACTGCCTTTCGGACTGGTCAATTTTACCAAAGTAAAAGAGGCTGCGTGGATAGGCCTCCCGGTTGCTTTTGATGACACGGTATTCTCGATTTTTAAGTCTCCGGACACATCCTTGATCGCTACCGCGATCATTACGATCATGCCGATCGCGCTGGCTACAATGGTTGAGCATATCGGTGATATTTCCGCGATCTCTTCGACTACGGACAGAAACTTTATCGAAGATCCCGGATTGCACAGAACACTTCTCGGTGATGGTCTGGCTACGATCCTTGCTTCGCTTTTCGGTGCACCGGCGAACACAACTTACGGTGAGAACACAGGCGTTCTTTCCTTAACAAAAGTATACGACCCGAAGGTGATCCGTATTGCTGCCGTTTGTGCGATCCTGTTCTCTTTCTCTCCCAAATTCGCGGCGCTGGTTGCATCCATGCCGCCTGCAACTGTCGGTGGTGTTTCCATTGTGCTCTACGGCATGATCTCTGCTGTCGGTGTTCGTAATATCGTAGAGAATCAGGTTGATTTCAGTAAGAGCCGTAACATCATCATTGCCGCTCTGATCCTTGGTTTGTCTATCGGTATCAAGTACCACAATACACTTGGTGCGGTCAGCTTCTCCATCGGATCTGTAAATATCTCTCTTTCCGGTCTGGCCGTCGGCGCACTTGTCGGTATTATCCTGAATGCTGTTCTTCCGCTTGAGGAGAAAGAATATACAGGTGCAAGAAAAGATTTCAAGTCCGAAGAAGAGGAAGCCGAAGAAAAGAAGGCGAAGGACGAGAAGAAAGAGGCAAAGGCATAATAAATGATCTGGTTTTATTCGGTACTGGCTGCAATAATATCATTCTGTCTTGGCGCATTTCTTCTTTTCTATGATACGATCGTCGATCTCTTTTTCGGAGGCGGAAAAGAAGCTACGATCGCGAGATTGAACAAGCCTTTGGAGGGCTCGATCTTCAGTGGTCAGAAGATGACAAAAGACATGAAGGAAGCAGTCGAACCGATCCTGCTTTCCTGGGAGAATGCGGATACGGCATATCTTCCTGCACGTACGGATAAGACGTTCCGTGCCATGCAGGAGAATACGATCCGTATTCTTCAAAAGTATGGTCTTCGTAGAATGATCCGTGTGTCCGCTACGACAATGGAAAACCAGGGTAAGCCGAATAATTTCCTCAGCTGGAATGATGGTGGCCGTCAGTGGCGCGAGGGTTCCGCGACAGCTACGGCATTAGAACAATATATCAATTCGCAAGGACAAGTCGTGCATCGCAATTACTACCGCAATGCACGACTTGCCGTGCGTCAGAGCAGAAACGTCAAGGCCAGTGACCTGAGCCGTGATAAGGAACGCAGGAAGCAGGGCAAAAAAGGCGCAAAAGATTTCTACGAAGAGATCAGTGCGCAGAAGTGCTTTTCGTGCGGAGCGGATATCGAGGTGCGTGGCGCTGAGGCTGTCTGCCCGTTCTGCGGACGTCCGGTTTTTGCGAACTTCTTTGACTGGCAGACACAGGATTTTGTGTTTGAAAAACTGAAGGTGACGAGAGATCTGGGATCGGTGATCCCCTTTCCGCTCGTGACTTTCCTGACGACGTTTCTTCTGATGTTTCCTTTTGGTTCGAGTATCGATGAGGATGCGGGATTTGCGCTTCTTCTGGTGGTTGCCGGACTGGTCGTCGGTACGGTGCTCACGATGGCACTCATTATCGCTTGGGAGTCCTTTTTCGGGAAAAAGAGAATGCAGAAGAAGGTCGTGCGTTTCTATGAGAATCTGTTCCGAAGCTCGATGCTGGAAGAACTGTGGAACAGAGCAGACCGGGAGAATACTCTCGATCTGTGGCTGGGAAATATCAAGTACAATAAGGTGACCAACACGGAAGACGAGACCTTTATTACGTCTTCGGTCTTAGTAGGAACACGCACGGTGGATGCGAACGGACAGATCCGGTATTCGGAAAAGAAGACGAAGCTTCTCATGGTCCGTGCGCGCTATCCGAACAGGATGAAATCGAAGGGCGAGATGTTCCAGAACAAGTCCTGTCCGTCCTGTGGTGTGCCGTTCCTCCCTGATGATAAGGGATGCTGCAGTTATTGCGGATATAGTCTTAATTCCGACAATACAAAGTGGAAGATCAAGGAGATCCTTAGCTGACCTTTTTTATCAGGAATTCTCTTCGTCGGAAGATCCTTTATTCTCACGATAGACAAGACGATTGCATAAGATCGCATACCATAGTGCCGTCTGGCTGAAACCCATCAGGAAGGAAGCACCGATGTTATGCATGACCGGGTAGAAACATGCGGCGAAGGCAAGGCCGATCACCATTGCGATCAACCATGCGCAGGAGCGCTTCTCTTTTTCGATCTTTGAAACATTCTGTCCAAGATATGTGCCGCCCGGGAAGTTGGCATAATAGACCAGGAGAGAGACCTGGCGGCGGATATCCATGGCCATTTCTTCAGCAGATCCATCGGATACTTCAGAAGAAATGTATGCATTGGTGCAGTCAAAACTTTTCTCATTCTTATCTACGATAAATACCGCGCTGATGACTTTGTTTTTCTTGTAGGCGAAAACCAGACCATTGGCCAGAAGAGCCTGCTGACCACGGGAGATGATCTCTCTTTTCGTGGCGGTATCAAAATCGAGACGGTTCGGAAAGGATTCACTGACGATCTTTTTCTTACCGATCGTCATAAGTTCATATCCGTTTACGATCTGCACATGTACGCCGTCTTTCGGTGAAGAAACCGGCTTTTCCGAAGTGCTGTTTCCGTCGCTGGTAAGATCGATAAAGTTTCCGTTGTCTAACTGTCTGCTGATGCTCATGATGGAGATCCTCTCTTTCCTTGCATGATTCCATAATAAACGGCAGAGTTAAAGTATGCTTCCAGAAAAAGCAAAGAAAAGATAAAGAAATATGAGAACTCAGGACAGATCAGGATCTGATCAGGGAGCTGCCGCAGTTAGTGCAGAATTTCTTTCCGTTACCCGGGCTTCCGCATCTGCCGCAGAACTTCATAAGGTTCAGCTGCGGAGCGGCGGGTGCAACAGGTGCAACCGGTGCGGCAGAAGGTGCAGCAGGAGCTGCGGCGGCCGCGGCCATGGCATTAGCCTGCTCAAGCATCTTCTGCATATCATTCGGAGCCGGTGCTGCAGCGGGAGCAGGAGCGGCAGAAGCGGAAAACTGATTTTGCATCGCCTTGATACGGGCGGCACTTGCTTCGTCCGGTGTGACTGCGTCAAAAGAGATGGAAAGAAGTGCAATGTTCTTTCCTTTAAGATCATTGTTGAGTGCTTCGACGATAGCGCCGAAGTGGGAAGAGAAGTTCTCGTAACTCTCGCCCTTTACACCCATGACTACGGTGCTGACCGCAGACTTGGCAGAGGCATCGGCAATGCCGGAGGCGGCAGCATTCGAATCCTCAGCTTCGATGGTCATAGTACCGCCGACATGAATATAGATGAATCTGTATTTTTCATCTTCAAAAGGTACTACAGTAGAAAAACGGACATCGTGTTGCATATCGTTTACCTCCGGATCGTAGAACTTGTCTTACAGTAGAAAATTATATCACATCCCGATCGCAATCTGAATGACAGAAAGACGGCTCAGGCTTCATTCAGTACATACATATAGAAGATCTGGGATGCCTCATCGTTCGGGTTTTCCGTAACGGCAACATACTGGTAGTAATTGTTGTTCTTCATGTATTCGTGGAAGGAACGGTCGCGCTCGGCATTGGTGCTGTTCGAGAAAACAACGACATCCACATTATGGTTCGCGATCAGGCTCTTCTGGTCGGCAATCAGATCCGTGTTGCTGGCCGGCGGAACATAGAACTGTCTGAAATCCGGGATCGTAGGCATGTAGTCACTGAACATCTGAGCACAGATGCGGTCGAAGTACATCACGGTCGCATCCGGATGAGATTCACCATAAGCTTCTACCTTTCTTTCTTCCTCTGTTTTCTTCCACGGTACATAAGGAGCAACGATGATCTGGAAGATGATGGAGACCGTGAAGATGATGATCAGCATCACCGGGATCTGCTTTCTGCTGACTTCGTCTCTTGCCAGAAGCATAAAGATGGAAGCGAGGCAGTCCGCACCGTAGAGATAGAAAGGAAGGAAAACGATGTAGAAATATGTGCAGACCAAAGGCATGGTCAAAACAGTAAACACGAGGAAAGCCAGGACCAGCATGATGATCCGCTGCTTGTTGAGTTCTTTTTTCAGATGATCGCGGATAATGGCAAGAGCGGTGATCAGAAGAAGGATCGTGATGGAGATCTTGCCCGGCACGGTCAGAACGATCTTGGTCAGATAGAACAGGCCGTCGCCTTCCTGGGAATACTTCAGGTTGAAGATGAAGTAGACATCAATGAATTCGCGAAGATCATTAATGCATGTCAGGAACACAACGATCGGGGCACACACGGCGGCAATACCACCGAGAAATACTCCGGTATTGGTAAAGAAGATGCGGAACTTTTTGCGGATCAGAAGCCACAGGAAGTAGCATCCGATGAAGGCGAAATAAAGCATGCATACATTGAGCTTGATCATGAAGACGGCGCCGCACATCAGGCCGATAATGAACATGGAACGGTTGGAGATGTGGCTTATCTCCTTTTCCTTATTCCCGAATGTTTCTTTCAGAAGGAAATAGGTGGAGACCATAAGCGGTGCCAGAAGCATGTTCTCCGGTTTCGAGAGGTTGGACAGGACATTTTCCAGACAGAAACCGGTGACGACCATCAGAAGAAGAGTGGTCAGGAAAGAATGCTCTTTATCGCGGAACAGACGCATGGTCTTGTAAGTGAAGAAATAGGCAACGGCGTTACAAAGATAGGTAACGATCCAGGCGCCCCAGTTGGCCTTGCCGGAAACGAGAAAGCCGAGTGCGTAGACCAGATAGGCAAGAGGACCCTTGTGATCGAAAAGATCGCGGTAGGGTGCTTTTCCCTCGAGAAGACCGACACTGATGGTCTTGTAGCAGACCTCGTCCGGGCTGAAGTTATAGCGGTAAAGAGGCGAAAACGGGGACAGACAGAACGTCAGGATGAAAAGGAGGATGCAGATCAACGACGGATACAGACGATCCTTATCCGATTTCAATGCGTTTTTGTTTTTCTTCAGTGCCAGATCTTCACCCATACCGTGTCCCTTACCCGATTCCATAAGAAGTCTTCGCAGATTCCTTGCGACTATTGAATTATAGCATATTCTGCCTGTTCTGTCGGGTAGAAGAGGCGGGATGACGGGAAAATCCATACAAAATCCATATTCGTGTTTTATAATGGGAGCATGAAAAAGATACTTGTAGTGGAAGATGAACCGGATATTCGAGAACTCCTTGTCAGTTACCTTCGTAACGAGGGGTACGATGTTGCCGCGGCCGAAGACGGAGTCGCGGCGCTGTCGCTTTTTTCGAAAGACGAATTCGCGCTCGTGATCCTGGACATCATGATCCCGAAGATCGACGGATATGGCGTATGCGAAGTCATCAAGAAACAATCGGATGTCCCGGTGATCTTCCTGTCCGCGCTGGGCGACGAGAAGTCTCTGCTTAGGGGCTACGATTCCATGGCGGACGACTATGTGACCAAGCCTTTCTCCATGCCTGTCTTCCTCAAGAAAGTCCGTGCGGTCCTGCGCCGTGAGGACGCCTCTTCTTCGCCAAAAGCACTGTCGCTTACCGTGTACGGGGATATCTCCATGAATGCGGACACGATGGAAGTCATTGCATCCGGAAATAAGGTGGAACTGACTTCGAGAGAATTTGATCTTCTTGCGCTGCTTCTTAAGAATCCGGGAAGAGTCTACACAAGAGAGATGCTTCTGGACATGCTCTGGGACTATAACTCTTTTGTGGATGAGAGGATCGTGGACAGCCATATCAAGAACCTGAGACACAAGCTTGGTGATGCCGGAAACTGTATTGAGACGGTACGAGGACGGGGGTATAAAGTTGCGAAGATCGATCTTTAACCGTTTGTCCGTCAAGGTGTTCCTGATCACGTTTATTGTGCAGGTCGTATTCGGTGCATTGATCATCGGCGCTCTCTATAAAGCCACGCCGGAAAGCTTTTCTGAAGTGCAGGAGGAAGAGGTCAAGGAAGCTTTTGAAGAGCTGATCACCACGTTGGAAAAGACGAAAAAGGAAGACGCAGGAAAACTCGTGGATAATTTCGCACGGGCAACCGGCTCCGAGGTCGTATTCTATCAGGGGGACGGATTCTGGACGGAGCGGACGATCTATCCGTTGATGGGATCGAGCTTGACGATCAATGACTATGCTTCGCTCAATAAAATGAAGAAAGAGCACGAGGACGATCACAACTACAGTGGTATCTGTGCTTTTCAGTTCAGCAATACCAGGAAATACTATTCGCTGGAATATGTCGTATATGCCCGTCGTACGAATCCGATGAAGATATCGATCATCAGGACGATTCCGCTTCTGATCCTGATCGTGCTGGTCGTGTCGACCCTTTGCGCATACATGTACACGCTTCTTTTCGCTAAGCCGGTCAAGAAACTGAGCCGTGTCTCGCGTGCGATGGCGCAGATGGATTTCTCCAGAAAATGCGATCCGAAAAGAAAAGACGAGATCGGCGATCTCGGACGGGATCTCGACAGGATGGCCGGTGCACTCGATGAGAAGATCCATTCGCTTGAAGATAAGAACACGGAACTGAAAGAAGAAGTGACCCGCCGTATGGAACTTGAGAGCCAGAAGGATATGTTTTTTTCTGCGGCGTCTCACGAACTGAAAACACCGGTGACGGTGCTGGAGGGACAGATCCGTGGTATGCTCGACGGCGTCGGCCCGTATTCGGACAGAGACGAATATCTTGCACGTTCGCTGGGAACGGTCAAGAGGATGGAGAGCCTGATCAACGAGATCCTCACTGCATCCAGAATGCAGTCGGGGCGTGAGATCACGACTTCCCGGACAGATATGGCACAGCTTCTCGAAGAGAAAATGGAAGAGTGTGAAGAGCTTTTCACGGCGCGCGGGATCAAGATGGAACTGCAGATCGAAAATGATCTTATCTTCGAAGGAAATAAAGACCTGACTTCCATTGCCATCGGCGCATTTTTGAGCAATGCGGCTTTCTATTCGGAAGAAGGCGCCGTTGTTTATGTTGATGCGGAAAACGTTGATGACAAGCAGGTCCGTGTGACGATACGAAATACGGACGCGCATATTGAAGAAACGGAACTTTCACATCTTTTCGAACCGTTTTACCGGACAGATAAATCCAGAAGCAGAAGAAGCGGCGGATCCGGATTAGGTCTTTACCTGGCGCGGTTGATCATGGAGAAACAAGGTGGTTCGTGCCGTCTCGAAAACGACGGAAAAGATGTGCTGGCCACGATCGAGATCCCGCATGCATCCAAAGAATAGTATGTAACAAAACCTCTTCCTTATCTGTTATATTATCAGTAAGAAGAAACGATGGTTGGCAGGAGAGGGAATATGAAACGATTATTAGCAGGGAGCCTGGCGCTCATTCTTATAGGATCAACTTCTTGTACAAGCGGAAAAACTTCGAAAACGACGGCTGCTCCGACAACGACGAGAGAGACGACGAGACAGACGACCGAACCTACGACGACGCAAACTTCAGCACCGACGACGACAAGAGAAACCGAACCGACGGAAACCGACGGCGAGAAGAAAATGATCACTCTCTCGTTCGGCCCTTTTGAAGAAGACATGCCTCTCGATGAATATACCAGTGGACCATATCCGATCTTTTTAAAAGGATATGAGTATGAAGAGATCGGTCAGGTCAGCGGTGATATGTATGAGGCCAGCAGAGAATGTTTTAAAGCGTTCACTGATGAAGAATGGGCGGACATCACACATGACCTGGCGCTTCCTGATGAATTCAACGGATATACGGTTACCTGGACAAGCTCGGATGAGTCTGTGATCGAATCAGACGGAACCGTTCACCGCCCGCATGACAGAAGCCTCTACGTCTTGCTGGAAGGCGCTTTTTCCAATGATGTGGGAACACTGAAACTCCGATATAAACTTCGTGTAGCCAGAGATATGTATGAAGGTTTTACGGCAGATGAAATGCCGCTTCTGGATTACTATGGCGATCCTTCCATATGGGAGTATAACGAAAAACTTGAGGATACCGATGGCGGATGGTATATATTTACGACGATCCCGGATCTGGTCTTCTTCGCCGCGAATCCGGAGGAGGTCGAGCTGTATGACGATTGTGAAGGCCTCTGGAAAGATTACGATCTGTCCGGCGAGATATCGGAACCGATCGCAGATACGCCGAGGGAAGCGTTCTTCTGCATTAAGTCTGTGGAACAGGTCCTGCATATCGAGAACGAAGTCAAGCAGCTTCAGTTCGAGAAGATGTTCTGCGAAGACGTGATGGACAGATATGATTTCGATCAGTACTTCAAAGGCGTGAAGGTGAAAGACGCATCGTTAAATGTTATCGTCTGCAATTGGAGAAGAACGACGATCATCAAGTGCCATGTTCTGGATATTCCCTCTGACTTTTCGGTCAAGCCGGATATTACGGAAAAAGAGGCTATCGAAAAGTTTGATCTTGAATACGCCGATCTGACCATCTGGGAGAATGGCGGCGAGATTTATCTGGTCTATTGCGGTCACCAGAAAAGAAAATCGGAGATCGTGTATGTCGATGCACATACAGGAGAGCAACTGGCGGCCTATTCATCGGTGATCGTTGACTGAATTCTCCGTGCGGAGAAACTCCACACAAAATCCATGAAGGATTCCTTAGAGATCCTTGTTCGGGTGATACCATCTCTTCAGAAACAAACGAAGGGATGGTTGATTCATTATGAAGAAAATAAGCAGAATCATTCTTACGGCACTTTGTATTTCGCTTCTGACACAAAGCCTTACAGCGTGCAGTAAAAAAGTAGCGACCGGGAGCACTACGGCAAGTGCTTTTGCAGAGGAAACAATAAAAGAAAGTGCCGTAGCCGGAGCGAGTCTTTCCAATACGGAAAAAGCACTTGTCCAACTTACCAATCACATGACGGAGAAGGAGCGTTCTTCGATTGAAGAAGGGCCGCTGCAGCTCCTCGATGAGCCGTGGGGAAAATCGGTGAAGAAAGATCCGTATGTCATTTCCGATAAATACACGGATGGTGTGTACTTTGAGATCTGGGGACCCGAAGAATTGAATCAGGAACTGGACGAGAACCGCGACTACTATATTTCCCAGATGGGATATACCGAGGAAGAAATCGAAGAAATCAAGGAACAACACATCAAAAACGATACGCACCTCGTGTATGGTGCAGTAGTGGACGGACGATTCTACGACAGGCTGCTTCCTGAATATAAATACAACAAAGGGAAGGGATACTATTCCGTAAAGGAAGGCGAACAGTTTGTCACGAAGGAATATAACAACTATGACGAGTTTCTTTCTTTGCTTCCGGAGCTTCTGGAACTAGGCGAAGGAAAAGATTACGAGTACGTGAAAACCTCTGTTTCCACATCCGATAAGGAACAGATGAAGGCGGATATCATCCGCATATTCGAGGCCATGATGAGTGGCGAATATAAGACCATTCCACAGAATACACTGATGGAGGCCTTCGATGAGTACTGGAAAAATGTAATGGCTATAGAAGAAGGTATGGATTATTCTTGGGAGCTGGATCAGGATGCCGTTTCCGCCATCAAGGATCAGGTCACGGAATACCATCTTTATGACGAAGAACTGGACAGAAAACTCATCGTGCATGTCGCGGTGCCGAAAGGATACGAGAATGAGAAAGATGCCCTGCCGGCTCTGGTTCTGACTGATGCGGTCTGGCGTTTCAACGATATCGCGAAACTCCTTAAGGAGATGGAAGAAGGACGTGCGAAACCACAGCTCCTGATCTCCATCGGACAGGATTATACGATCAGTAATTCGGACAATATGGAACGCTCGGCATTGTTCTGTGAAGGGAAGGATAAATTCCTGGATTTCATCACCGATAATCTCATGCCGTATCTTGGAGAAAAGTACAGTATCGATTTTGAAAATTCGACGCTCTTCGGACACTCGTTAGGAGGTGTATTTGCCCACTATGCGGTATGCAATTCTGACCATTATGAGAACCAGCCTTTTGGAAATTATATTGTCGGAAGTCCGGCATTCTGGTCACCATATTCTACGGAGATGAGTGATTTTTCCGAGCAGAAAAACGACTACGGTTATTTCGAGAGAAATAAGACCATGAACAAGAAGATCCTCATCACCGGAGGTACAGATGAGAACGAGGATTACCAGGAATACTTCGGCGAAAATGATTCGACGCTTGATGCCATTGCCCACCTGGAAGAAAGAGTCAATTCGCACTGCGATACTTCTTCGCCGATGGCGGCATCCAAGCTCTATAAGAGTCACCACTATCAGTACATTCCGGATATGTTGATCGAGTACGTAGACGAAAAAATCTGAGAAGAACTCTCCTGATATATCACATGCAAAAGGAATACCAAGATCCGATGCCAAAGGCGAAAGCCGAAGACTTGCATCGAGGTATTCCTTTTTGCATGTTATTTGAAGAGTACTGTTATGCAGGGGTCTCCTGTTGTCGTATAATCTGCCATGGCCGGTACATCTGAAAGGCCGAGCTTGGACATGAGGGTCGGATCGGTTACATCGACCCATTCTGTACCGACCTGGACAAAGGAACGGCCGGGTTCGGTCTTGGCTTCGTAGTGGGCAGGGTGTTTGGCGAAGATCGTAGAAACACGTATCTCTCTGGATTCGCCTTCGAAGCAGCCCTGACCGGCAGTCTTTACTACTACGGTAAACTTCTTGACAGAGAGCGGTTCATCGAGTGCCACCGTGTGATACCCGGCATACTTGAAACTACCGCTTCTGGTTGCGAGGACTTCGCCGAATTCTCCGTCGAGGATCTCGATGGTGTACGGCTGGTTCTGTGCGCTTGTCCAAAAACCGATTGCACCGATCTTGCCTTTTTTCTCGTAGACAGATGCGGTTACGACATCGCTGCATGCCAGAAATTCTTCCAACGAGACTTTGCCGGAATCCAGTTCTTTTCCCATCTTCTCCATAAGGTCGGAAGAGTAGATGGAACGATCATAGAAACGCCCGTAGGAAATCGCGGAGGAATATTCTTTTGTGACCGAGCAGTTACAAAGTGTCGGTATGGACATGTCGTAGGATACCCAGTAATAGCCTTTGTTTCCCCAGATCTCGCCAAAAGAATTCTGTACCAGCCAGGCGCCGTTGCGGGAGGCAGGAGTAACGAAACAATCAGCAGGGAAATCATCGTCCCAGCCGACGATCGTTGCAACGTGGTTCGTATCGGTATTCTGGTAGTTCTGTGTGTGATAGCCGTGTACAGTTTTGCAGCCTTTGTTGTAACTGACTGTCATATCGATCGCACCATACTCACGGATCACCGCTTTGATTTCATCTTCAGTCAGGGATTGAAAGTCACTTCCGGGATAGTTATAGCAGCCGAAAATGTTGGCTTCTTCTACCAGGTAGCCATTCAGCGGATCTGCACAAAGAACTGCGTTGATTCGTGAAATGTCTCCGCCGAAATCCGTTGCCGGACCGACTTCCGGATAGATTTTCTCTTCGTTATACTCCGGCTTTTCTCCTGTCTTGGTATCCGGTACTGAGTAGATCCGGTTGATCAGATCGATCGGATTGATGTCGATGAGTTCGCCGTGCTTTTTCAAGTAGTTTGACTGCATGGAAGATACTGCTGCATAGGAATAACATCCACCCGCACCTTGCTGTCTGACAGGTGTTCCCAGACCGTCGTTGATCGTGCAGTAACTGTGATTCGGATCCTGGAAAGGAACGAAATAATCTTTGTCGCCGCCCGGGAAAAGATCTGCACCTTGACGTGCCGGAGCTTTCGTCGTTTCCGGTGTACCGACCGGGTCAACACCAGCCGCATTCTTCTTGCTGCAACCAGTCACACCAAGCGAGGTGATCATGGAGAGCAGCACCAATGTACAGACGATCTTCCTGCAAAACTTTCTTGTGTTCATATATGTATACTCCTCCTGCATGACTTAAGCATACTCTATTCTGAGCTACTGACAATTCATTCTTTCTAAAAGATACAGATTGACGCCTGAAATGTCTTTCGAGCTTCTTCATTGGAAAAAGAGTATCACTTGGCGGTATGGTAATCCATATACTTGCAGTATGGTTTTGAGAAAGAGAAAATATACCCGGTCGTGGCGGGAAGAAACGGTATCCGATGGAAAAAGACACTATTGCGGAAGTGATTTTGATTGAGAAACCACAAAAAATGCGGTTGAATCACGTTGATTCGCCACAAAATTTGTGGTTTAATATAGTCAGGAGGAATGTCTATGGTCAAAGAGTATGTCATTAATGAATCGATTACCGGAGAGGATCTGCGCTATGTCCGTCAGTTGCTGAATATGACACAGAAGGAGTTTTCCGTATTCGCAAACTGTTCGAAAAGAACGGTTGAGAACTGGGAGACAAAAGGCGAGCCGATTAAGGGCCCGATAGTGACTCTGATCGAGATCCTGCGCCGACGTCCTGAAATGGTCGAAGCGCTGAAAGTAGAAAAAAACAAACTGAAACTTCGGCTGTGGTATATGTATGAGAATATGGTCTGCACGGTGATCGATGTGGATGAACCGAGACGTTCGGTGAGGATTCGGAACTATATTGATGATCCTCTGTTCCGTGCTTTTGGAATCAATACAGAACCGACTTTTGAAGACTATGAGGATTTTTTGAAATCACGTTGCTTTCCGGAAAGCCGTGACAAAATCAAACTGGAATTAAAGAGTCTTGGAATCCCGTTTTATGATCCGATGCTGATCATAGAGAAGACAGAAGGCAGAATGGCGGAGGATAAGTTCTGGATAAGAATAGAGAGGTGAGACAAGTGATCCATCTGCAGGATGCAGACATGAAAGTGTTTAACAGACAATCGTCGAAAGGAAATCAGCTTAAATTCCGTCGTGACGGAATATGGTATAAGACTGATTATCTGGGATATGAAGGTCTTGCTGAATATGTGATCTCTAAACTTCTGGCATTTTCTGATCTTTCTGAGGACGAGTATGTCGAATATGAGCCGGAGAAGATCGAGTATAACGGAATAGAATTCAATGCGTGCAGCAGCAAAGACTTTACAAACGGCTGGAATCTGATCACGCTGGAAAGATTGTTCAAAAACACATATGGGTATGGATTAAATCAGATCATATACAGTACACCGGATCATGAAGAGCGGCTGAAGATCCTTGTGGAGCAGGTGGAACGCACGACCGGACTTAAGGCGTTTGGCACATATATGAGCAAACTTCTCACAGTCGATGCGTTGTTTCTTAATGAAGACAGACATACGCATAATATCGCGGTACTGACAAACGGAACAGGTGATTTTCGAATCGCACCGATCTTCGATAATGCAGCCGGTCTTCTCTCAGATACGAGTATGGAATATCCGATGTCGAAAGATGCTATGGATCTGATTGAAAAAGTGAAAGCAAAGACATTCTGCGAATCTTTTGAAGAACAATTGGAGATCGCCGAAAAAATGTACGGACAGAGTATTCACTTTTCTTTCGGCTATAACGAAGTAAAGGCGATCGTAGAAAAAGCAGACATGTATTCAGAAGAAATCCGACAAAGAGTAATAGAAGTAGTCATGGAAATGCGAAGAAAATATCAGTATCTCTTCAAATAAGAAAGCCGGGATGTGATCTGAGGAGCGCTTCCCCACGCGATGCGCAGTTACTGAAGAATACAAAGAATCCGGAAATCAATCTCGCGCGCGATTCCGCAGGGCCTTGGCCCGAGGACCAGCGCAAGAGATTGAATTTCCGGATCATGATTATTCTGCAATGAGCATCTTGTAAGGTTCTACCTTCTTGATTCTTCTTGCCTGAAGTACAGCGAAGAGGAAGGAGATGAGGATCATGGATGCACCGATGATGATGACACCCGGGATCGGAATGCTGAAGGTGCACTTCATCAGACCGAAGTTGATCATGATGAGTTCCATGTACGGGTTAGCCATGAAGTAGGATACGATCGAGTAGATCACGACTGCCAGGATGATGGCCGGCATGAAGCTGCCTGCTGTCTGAAGGATCAGGCTCTTGCTGGTGTAACCGATGGCCTTGTAGATACCGTAGTCCTTACGCTTGCTGAAGATCAGGGAACGGATCAGGAGGTAGAGTACCAGAAGGATCACAAGTCCGGAGATCGTCGCTACCATGATCAGCATCAATGTGGCAATGCCACGGAAAGTAGCCATGTTCGCTTCGATGACATCAATGAAGTTCGCGGCAGAGGTCACGCCATCACCGAATTTTGCTTTGCATGCATCGAGTGCAGGATCGATCTGTTCATCTTTTTCAGTATCGAAGTAGTAGATGCCGATCTTTTCGGATGTGTCCACCAGGTGGGAGTATCCGGCTTCAGTCAGGATACATTCGCCACCACCGTTATTTGTGGTCTGGATAAATCCTGTGATGAGATATGTATAAGAATTTTCACCCAGTGTGAGCGTGATCTCGTCACCGATCTTGTATCCTTCGTTCTTTCCGAAATGACCACTGATGTTGATCTCGTTATCGTGCTGCGGAAGTCTTCCCTTATAGCAGATGTCGGTATTATTCTTCGTATTCGGATCTTCATAAGCTTCCATCCACAGAGAATTTTCCTCACCGACGTAGAGAGTATCGTTGTAGGCTCTTCTGATATTTGATACGCCTTCCAGGCTTGCGAGAAATGCTTCACCCTCGGTTTTGGTGTCTTTGTCAAAAAGAATCATGCCATCGCAGATCTCATTGGCCAGAAGATTCAGGTTCGGCTTTCTGTTGAAGTTTTCGAACATCAGGAGCGCGATCACGCAGAGGAATACCAGGAATCCGGTGACGAAGAACGTGATGATGTTCTGTCTCTTGTTATGGAGCATCGTCTTCATCGACAGGCTTGCATTAAGACCGAGGAAAGACTTGTCGAGTCTGACCGGATTGCGCTTGAAGTTATGGCTGTCTGTTCCTTCACGAAGTGCGACGATCGGCTGGATCTTATTGATTTTGCGAAGAGAAAGCAGAGTGAAAAGCACTGTGATCAGAAGTACTGTTGTAAATGCAACGATCGTGGAGATCAAGCTGAAGGATACTGTGTACGGTACACCCATCTGTGCAATAACAACGCTTGCGATCGGACCGGCGATCAGGTAAGAGCCGGCAACACCAAGTACTGCTGCGAAAAATGCCAGAGAGACGAACATCAAAAGGAGAGAAACCTTGATGTTTTTTCCGGTATAACCGATTGCCTTCAGGGCACCGATGGTCTTCATGTTTTCCTTGACGTAGTTACTGATGCTGTTTACGATCATCAGAACGATAACGATCATGACGATCATGGTCACGGCGAGAAAAGAACCGGCGATGATCAGGGACATGAAGGTTCTTCCGCTCATTACTTCTGCGAGTGGTTCCAGTCTGACATCGGCAGAAGGATCCAGTGTCTTCAGAGTATTCAATGTGCGGATACGGAAAGCACTCGGCTTCACGTCGTCTTTTAATTCATAGGTAATGATGGAGCTTTCTCCTGCATTTCCAATCTTGGAGAGCAGATCCGCATAGGTTTCCGGAGATACGACCATCTCGAAAACACCACCGTTATTGCAGCCGCCATATACGGTATTGAGGAATCCTTTGATCTTGAACTGGTATTTGTTGCCGAGGAGTGTAAGAGAATAATCGTCTCCGACAGAAAAACCACCTGATGTTTTGAACTGATACGGAACATAGATATAGTCCGATGTGATCGAAGTATCTTCATCGAGGATCTCGGTTTTAGCCATCTGCTTTTTGGAGAGGGTCTCAAGAGTCTCGACCTGAAGTCGGAGAATGACTTCACCATTTACAAAAGGAACGTTCGTATTAACAAAACTCAGTGCTTTTGCCACATCGTAAGAAGTGGTGTTGCTGTTAAACAATTCCTGAAGCTTCGGATTGGTTTCGTCAATTACCGAACTCGTCAGAGTCAACTGGCCGTCACCGGAAACAAGACGATCGGCCTCATTTTTTGCGGTCGGATATGTATCTGTAAAGAGGATCATTGCCAGGGAAAGGAGCATCGATGCGAGGAACATCAGAAGGAAGATGCCGATCGAGCTTCCCTTATTCTTACGAAAGTGCGATCCTGCGAGAAGTTTTTCTTTTGTCATGGTTACCACCCCATTCCGCCTAAGAAATCACGAAGTTTCAGATGTCTTTCCTTGTCGCCGGAGACGTACTTTCCGAGCTGACACTCGCCTGCGATCTCGCCGTCCTTCACATAGAGGATACGATTGCCGCGGCGTGCGGAAGTGATATCGTGAGTAACCATTACGATGGACTGACCGTTCTCGTTTGCCTTTGTAAGAACATCAAGGACATCCTTACCGGTTGTGGAGTTGAGAGCACCTGTCGGCTCATCAGCGAAGACGAGCTTCGGATCGTTGATGAGGGCTCTTGCGATGCCGACTCTCTGTGCTTCACCACCACTGATCTGTGTCGGGAACTTATTCCAGAGTGCCTCCTCAATGTCCACGGACTTAAGGACTTCCTTGGCCTTGGCCGCGGCCTTCTTCTTGCTCTTTTCTACCAGAAGAGCGGCAGCCAGGACATTGTCCAGAACACTCATGGAATCTACGAGGTAAGTCTGCTGGAAAACAAATCCGCAGTTCTTTCTTCTGAAAAGCGCCAGCTCATCCGGTGTGCCTTTCGTGATATTCTTGCCGGCGAAGTTTACATCGCCGAGAGAGGGCTTATCCATGCCGGACAGTGCATAAAGCAGTGTGGACTTACCTGCGCCGCTGGCACCCATGATGATGGTGAAATCACCTTCATATATAGAAAGATCGATGTTACGGAGTACATGCTGCTGTACACCACCGTTTGAAAAAGTCTTGCAAAGTTTCTGTGTTTTAATTATCTCGTTCATAGCTTTCCGCCTCCTTATGGCACTATGATACTTTTTCAAGTCTTAAGTGCCTTTAAGGAACCCTTAAATCTTTCTTAAATCGCCAAAAGTGCTGCTACATCTGCGTTGTACGAATCAGGAAAAGAACCTGCAGCCCGGGATTTTCGTTCGTGATATAGATTTCTCCATCCATTTCTTTCAGGAAATAGGAAGTAAGGTACAGACCGATGCCGGCACCTTCTTTGCCTTCACTGTTGGCGCCACGCTTATACTTTTCTTTCAGGATGGCGACTTCTTCGTCAGTAACGCCGGGACCGAAATCTCTCACAGAAACCTTGAGATACCCGTCTTCCAGTTTGGCACTGACTTCGATCTTCGTGTCCGCATACTTATAGGAATTAATAAAGACATTATCGAAAGCCTGCTGCAGACGAAGCTTGTCTGTGAAGACCCGGCACTCCGGGATAGTAAAATCACTTGCACGATTGAGATAGTCGGCGTGAAGGATGGCCTCACGAACGGTTTCCGAGTCATTTTCCCGCGGACTGACCTTGATCTCCGATGCGTCCTTGACGCTCTCGACAAAGAGATTATCCACCAGGACCGTCAGTTCGTCTGCCTTGAAGTTAATGAGGTTGAAGCGCTCCTTGACCTTCTCTTCCTTGGCCAGCTCATAGCCGAATTCGGAGGCCGACTTGATGGAAGCGACCGGCGTCTTGATGTCGTGGGATAACTGCGCGACCATGTCTTTCTTGGCATCGTAGGCTGCTTTTTCTGCAGCACGGGATTTCTTCAGTTCGGTACGCATCAGGTCAAAAGCTTCGGTAAAACTTCCGAACGTGTGTCCTTTATCCATGTCGAGCGGCACGTCCAGATCCCCGCCGGCGACCCGCTCGGCGAAGTGCGACAGATCCTCAAACGGTCGGATAATGGTCTTTCGAAGATACAGGGAATAGGCAATCAGCAGTAACGCCTGGACCAGTGTACATACAAGGACCGTAACAGCGATCGAACTCTGCCAGCCCCGGATCTGTTTCTGTATTTCATTCCTGAAAAGCACTTTTCCGGCGACTTTTCCGTCCTGATAGAAGTCCAGGATCGTGTCGTTGTTCTTGATCGCTTCGTTGACCGATGTCGAGATGCCATCCTGATTGGAATAGAGAAGCTTTCCGTCAAGATCGATGACAGAATAGGTAAGTTTTGTAGAGTAGCTCTCTTCGTGCCCGAAGTTTTCTTCCAGAGTCTTTATGCAGTCGTTGATCAGAACGGTATCCTGCTCGGTGTTCCGTGTCTTCATGAGAAAGAACAGGCTTACTGCTCCCTCGATCAGAAAGGTGAAAATGATGAGAAAGATGAAGAGCTTTTTCCTCATTTTCCGCACCCCGTGACGTATTTATATCCTTCTTTCCAGACGGTCTGGATGCGAAGCGGATTCTTCGGATCTTCCTCGATGGCTTCTCTTAGTTTGCGGATGTGTACGTTCAGCGTACCATCGGAAGTGAACTTGTCTTTCCATACATTATCGAAAAGCTCTGCCTTCGTGATAAGACGGTTTTTGTTTTCCACAAGATAGCAAAGAAGAGTGAACTCCATACTGGTGAGTCGCTTCGTCTCACCACCCACAGAAACGATTTTGTTCTGCATATCGATCTTTAATGAACCATCTTCGAAAACAGAAGGAGAGGTCTGTGCTTCGGTCGGTGAGAAACGACGGAGCATGACTTTTACCTTGGCCAGCATAACGCCGAGGGAATAGGGTTTTTCAATATAATCGTCGCCACCGATATTGAGTGCGATGATCTTGTCGTCATCCGTATTTCTAGCAGAGACGAAAAGGATCGGAATATTCACGGTCTGGCGGAGATACTTGCAAAGCTCGAACCCGCTTCCGTCACCAAGGTTGATGTCCAGAAGGATCAGGGAGGTTTCGTTTTCTTCGAAAAATGCGATGGCCTCGGCCTTGCTGTAGACTGCCTTCGTTTTTACTTCAAACATATTAAAGTACTCGCAGGTGTTGTCAGCGAGTACCTGTTCATCGTCTATGATCAAACAATCGTATTTTGTCTTCATGTTAAATACACCTTATATAGATATGCCTTGATTCTACCATAGAGAAGGAAGAGAGGGGGAAGAAACTTTTTTCCCCGATTTTGCAACGCAACGGTTTTTTGTCTCGTCTAATATTCAGAACGGCTTGAGGAGAAGGGCTGACTTGAAAAAATGAATGAGCTTACCGAAGGAAAGTGAGGATTAGAAAAATGAAAAAGATGGTTGCAGGATTATTGATCGCGGGTATGCTGATGGCACTTCCGACAGGATGTGCGAAGAAGACCACATCCACAACAGCGGGTGGAGTGACCGTGATCGAACTCCCGGAAACAAAGATCGAGACTGCAAAAAGAGAAAACGGAAATCAGGCGGTTTTTGAGCTTGCAAACAAGCAATCCGGAAAAATCGCGATGAGTGATGAGGAATTGAAAAAAGCGTACTCTGAGTTTGTACTCGGTGTCATGAAGAGATGTGTGGAGATGTCCAACGGCACAAACGTCATGATCTCCGCTGACTCGATCCTTTTGGCGCTGGAGATGACAGCGGCCGGTGCAAATGGCAATACGCTGGACCAGATGACGCAGACAATGCTGCCGGGCGCCGATAATGTAACGGCTCTTGAGTTCGCATCGAAGCGCATGAAGAGCCTGCAGAATGATTCCCTTGCGATTGCCAATTCAATCTGGATGAATTCGGGAAAAACAAATCGTGTGTATGCCGATTATCTCGATTTCGTAAAGCAGACTTTTGATGCCGAGGTGAGCGCCGTTGCTTTTGACCCGGCAGGCGCGGCAACCATCAACAAGTGGGTAGAAGCAAAGACGAAAGGACGCATCAAGGAGCTGATCAAAGAGCTTTCTCCGGAAGGACTCATGGTCCTGGTCAATGCGATCACTTTCGATGGAAAATGGAAAACCGAGTACACAGAGAACGATGTTGCTACCAAATCTTTTACTAACGGCAAGGGAGATACAAAGGAAGTCACATTCCTGAACAGTACAGAGTCGGTCTTCCTTAATAACGAAAAAGCAACGGGTTTCCTGAAGGATTACGATGATGGTAAGTATGCGTTTATGACGATCCTGCCAAATGACAAGGCCATGGACATCAACGAATTCATCGCAAACATGACAACGGAAGAGTACTGGGCATTCTGGGAAAGCCAGAGCACAGAATGGGATGTGACAACAAGCATGCCTGAGTTTAAATCCGAGTATATGGTCGAACTGCAAACTGTTCTTAAGGATATGGGCATGACCGATGCATTTACTCCCGGTGTGGCTGATTTCAGCAATATGGCTACTTCCGATCCTACAGTGAGTCAGGTGGTGCATAAGACTTACATCGACGTGAATCGCGAAGGTACTGCTGCTGCCGCTGCAACCGCGGTCATCATGTACGACGAGGCCGTGATGATATCGAAGGAAACACGTTCCGTGATCTGCAACCGCCCGTATGCTTACGCAGTAGTTGAGAAGGACACCGGACTTCCGGTATTCTTCGGCACAGTTGAAAACGTTTGATTCAAATTCATAACATACTCCTTCCGGCTTCTTAATCAGATAGAAATCGAACAACTTCACTTCATGAGTCATCAACTCATGTGTCCCTCATTAATGGAAAAAGGCCCTGCTCCCCTGGGGCCTTTTTTCATTTAATGAACATTTAATGATTTGCCTGCTATAGTGTAGACAGTAAGACGGAACGCAGAAGAAGCGCGATGTAAAAGTGGAGGCACATGATATGAAAACCGGATCGAATTTTAAGAAATTTATGCTCCTTTGGATCGGCGCGTTGATCTCTGCGGTGGGGAGTGGATTGACTAGTTTCGGACTGGGTGTATATATTTTTCAGAAGACGGGAAGCGCAGGAAATATGGCGCTGGTCACATTGCTCGGTTTTCTTCCGACATTGCTTCTCAGCGTTCCGGCCGGTGTACTTGCGGATAAGTATGACCGCCGCCTTCTCATGATGCTCGGTGACGGCCTTTCGGCAATGGGCATCCTCTTCATCCTGATCTGCATGCTGACCGGTGAAGCACAGCTCTGGCAGATCTGCGTGGGCGTATTCATCAGCGGCAGCTTTTCGGCATTGCTTGAGCCTGCCTTCCGTGCAACGATCACCGACCTTCTTACCAAAGAAGAATTCTCCAAAGCAAGTGGTCTGGTATCTCTGGCAGGAAGTGCACGTTATCTTTTGTCCCCGATCATCGCGGGATTTCTGCTGAGTATTAGTGATGTCAAACTGCTTCTTGTGATCGATATCTGCACCTTCGTTCTAACAGTGTCGGGCGCAGCCGTGATCCGCAAGAGTATCGCAAGAAAAGAGAAGGAAGACGACAAGCCGTTCATGGAAAGCATGAAAGAAGGATGGACGTTCCTTCGCGCAAAGAGAGGTGTCTTTGTACTGGTTATCGTATCTTCGGTGATCACACTCTTCATCGGTATGTTCCAGATCCTCGCGGAAGCCATCGTACTGTCCTTTACTGACGCCAAAACGCTGGGCATCGCGGAAACGATCTGCGCAAGCGGCATGCTCGTATCCGGAATCATCCTCGGCATCCGCGGAATCAAGAAAGGATTCGTAAAAGTCCTGAGTGTATCGCTCATGCTCGCCGGACTTTTCATCATCGGCTACGGACTATTCGAAAACATCTATCTCATCAGTGCTTTTGGATTCTTATTCTTCGCAGCGATCGCGTACTCCAATAACAGCCTGGACTACCTGGTCAGAACGAACATCCCGGACGAAGTACAGGGAAGAGTCTGGGGCCTGATCGGCTTCATCTCGCAGATCGGCTACGTGATCGCGTACGCAACATCCGGCGTTTCTGCAGACCTCCTCGGCAACCTGACAGGACGTGGCGTTGGCCGCGGTTCCGCCATGGTCGTCGTGATCTCCGGCATCTGCCTCATCGCCATTTCTGCCAGCGTCTATCTGATCAAGAGCATCCGCGGGCTGGAGGCGGACGGAGCGGCGTCACCGAAGTGCGGCGCGGAACAGAAGGTCTGAATGTTGGCCTGAAACGAGGCTGCATCTGATCAATTATTCGATTTTTAGGCTTGAATGTCGTGATAGCAGAAAGCGAATGCTATAAGACACATCTTTTTGTTGAGTTTATAGCACGATTTTGAGCCCTCGGTTCTATAAGACTCCGGTTTTTTTCTGTTTGATAGCACACTTTTGAACATACGGTTCTATAAGAAGCACTTTTTTCCCAATCTTATAGCACGCTCTACACTTTTCCGTTCTATAAGACGAACATTTTCTAGCATCTTATAGAACAACCCGTGTTCAACAGTGCTATAAAACTCCCGATTTTCTCAATCTTATAGCATAGCCTCGTCATATCCGTGCTATAAGATTCTCATTTTCTACATTTTTATAGCATGGACTCACTTTTGTTGCTTCATTTCGAAAAAGCACTTGCCCAGTACATAGGTTTTGGCTTTCTTAATGCATCAATCCTCCATGGAAAAAGCACTCGTACACTTTCCTTCCTGCGTGAAAGATTTCTTCATACCCCTGAAACCAGGCGATGTCGCCCGTGACTTTGCAGGTGTAGGTATACTCGCCGGAAGAGTAGTGCTCGGGGCCACGGTAAGGGAGTTCACGGGTCGCAGCGCGGAGGGCTTCCTTCAGAAAGTCGCCGCTGAAGTTTTCGCCAAGGACACGTCCGCAGTAGTTCATCGCGTAGAGTGCTCGGGAAGCACCGCCGGATACAGAAGCGGAATCACCGCCGCTGGTCTTGAAGACTGCCTCTTCGCCGGCGAAACTTTCACCACCGACATAGGTGTCGATATAAGTATAGTCACCTTTTTCATATTTGTAGTCGTGTGCAGAGGGACGGGAGGCCTCGACTTCGTTGGAAAAACCGGCGTAGGTGTTGCGGTTCGCTTCGAGGCGGAAGTCGATCAAGGCGTCGATCTCAGATGGCTCGGTGTCAGCAGCAACAGGACGCGACTGACAGTCTGCGTCTTTCACGAGATAGTCGACGGTCACATTGAACATAGAACTGATGCTGATGAGGTTTGCGATGTCCGGATAACCCTGCCCGGACTCCCACTTCGCGACTGCCTGTCGCGACACATTCAGTGCGGCGGCCAGGTCCTCCT
This sequence comes from Clostridiales bacterium, assembly GCA_017615755.1. Classification (GTDB taxonomy): domain Bacteria; phylum Bacillota; class Clostridia; order Saccharofermentanales; family Saccharofermentanaceae; genus Scatonaster. The sequence goes on from JAFZZM010000052.1 coordinate 32,663, forward strand.
GGGTCATACCTTTACTCTTTCTGATCAGTTGCAGTTTCTCTGGAAAAATCATAGTCTTGACCTCCGCTCTTGATACCTGCATTATACCGCGAAAAGAGGCGGGGATTCTATCAACCGGAAGTGGGAGAACGCGCTACGAAAAGTTGCGCGCCAGCCGGAAATGCAGATGATTGCATGGCGACTGGCGCGTGAAATGTAATTTTGGTTTCAGGCCTTGCTCTTTATTTCCTCAAAAGCACGCAGGATAAACGGTTTGTTGATCGGGTCAAGATCATCGGGCAGGTCTTCGAAGGAGAAGAAGCGCTGTTCAGTGACTTCGTCTTCCTGGATCTTCAGTTCGCCGTGGTATTTTCTACAGAAGAAGACCGCGCCGGCACAGTAGATCTCGTCGCCGTTGGGGTAGATGTAGTGCGTCTCTTTTCCTGATTCAAGGGAAAAGAACTCGATTTCGTCGCAGATGAGACCGGATTCTTCCTTGGCCTCGCGGATCGCGGCTTCCTCGAAGCTTTCGCCTAACTCCAGAGAGCCGCCGGGCCAGCCCCAGAAACCATTGTCCGCCCGCTTCTGCAGCAGGATCTCATTTCTCTCATTCACAAAGAGGATGCCCGCACCCGCCATGATCAAAGGACGATGGCAACGCTCCGGACCAAGTTCTTTTCGAAGGCCTAAAATGTAACTCATAAAAAACTCCTTTCTGGTTCAACCCCGTGAACCAGAGGGAGGTTCACAAGATTATGTGGTGGAAGTCGTCGTTGATGACGTGCAGCACATGACCGCCGTCGATGGCTTCCTTCAATTTGGTTTTCAGCATGACCGGCCGGACGTCGAAGTTGTCGATTTCGTCCAGGTCGATCCAGACCAGCTCCTCGTTGGTATCGGTTTCTTCCTGAAAAACACCGTCTTCCGGAGCTTCCATCAGGTAGTAGAACTCCAGGATGTGGCAGAACTTGTCTTTGATTCGTTCGTCGAGACGATCGCCCGAGAAGAAATTCTCGCAGATGATACCGGGACGGATGGCCTTGCACTTCACGCCGGTCTCTTCGAAAACCTCGCGCTCGATGCAGTCTCTCGATGTTTCGCCAAGATGCACTGCGCCGCCGATCATGTAGTAGTAGCCTTCCAGAAAATTCTTCACAAAAAGCATCTTCTTTCCGCGCAGAATGATCGCGCCGGTGCGGTAGCGGAAATAGTAATTCTCCTTGGCCAGATAACAATCAAATTCCATGTCTGTCACTCCCTTTCCCATTGCACATTTTAGTTGAAAATGTGCTGATTATATCACTCTTTCAGGAAAGTGCGCAACAGGATCTTACGGGAGAAGTGGTACGGATAAGATGTGTCGTGTCGGGAAAAACTCGTAAAGGTGCAGAACTTCCACGCGTCCTTTGAATGGGTCAAAAGCACTGATCACGTGAGGAAGTGCCTGACAGATGACTTCCGGCTTTTCGATGAGCATCGTCGTGTGCGGTGTCCAGTGGTAACTGCTGCCGAATGTCTCGCGGAGTTTCAGGAGCGCCGCATTTGTATTCGGTTCGATGAACATGGTGTTGCCATCGTGGAAGATACCGACGTGGTTAAATGTAACTTCAAAAGAGGAGGTTTCCGAAGCCACTTTTTTCACGCGCTCGATCAGCTCTTCTTCCTGTTCGGTAGGAAACGATTCCAACGTGATATGCATCGGAATATTCCTGGTCTGCCATCCTTCGAAACCCTCTAGGTAGAGCTTGTTCTGGATGCCCGCCAGATATTTTTCCGTCTCGTCATCGTAACCGGCCAGAATGTATAGTGCTTTGTTATCCGCCATGATCGTATCCTCCTGTCAGTGGAGATAGCAGTGCGAGAATTTCGCTTCAAAAGCGACGCGCACTTCTCCGTCTTTCTCGATCTTCTCGCGGAAGAAGGAGAGGATCTTGTCCTGATTTTTGTTGAAGAATTTCTCCTGATTCTGGAAAACATCCTTCATCTTCGCGAGTAATTCTTCCGCATCAGTATAGCGGAAGTCGTTTCTGACCGATACTACTTCGATGCGCTTAAAATGCTTCAAAAGCATCGTCTCGCAGGCTTCTTTTTTCTTTTGCTGATCAACGAGCAGCTCCTGCATAAAAGGCGCTGCGATCCCCATTTCATTAGCCGCGTCCATGAAGAACAGCCCCCACGAACTGACATTCGGCCCGTTATACGAGAAGAAGCCGTCCTTGGCAAGAACACCGGAAGCCGCCGCGACCAGTGCGTCCGGATCTTTTAATTCGTAGCTCAGATAGTGGGCCACGATGCGGTCGAACTTTTTGCTCTTTCCGATTTTCTTCCAGGTCGCTTCCTCTTCGAGATCTGCGAATTCAAGATCGATCTTCACTCCACTCGGAAGGCCGGCTTTGTTTTCTTCCAGAAACTCGGCAAAGTTATCCGCCCAGCTGCCGTGTACGTCGTAAGCGGAAATCTGCATGCCTTCCGGAATCTCGCTCCAGTTGTTGCGCCAGAGCTTGGCAAAACCACAACCCAGGTCGAGCACTCTCGAATCGGGCTGAAGATCCAAAGAACGGAAGATCTTGGTGTACCAGTCCTCGTCGGAGATCTGGTGCTTCACGGAATCAAGGTGAAACTTGTCCGCACGTTGGTCAAGATGAATGCTCTGCACGATGCCGGCGACGTCATCCCAGTCAAGGGAACCGGCATCCCGCTCCAAGGTCCTCTGGATCACGTCAATGACCTTCGTGATCTGATCGCGCTTTTCTTCCATCGCGGCAAGCTGCATGCGCAGCGCACCCTCGATGTCACTCGCCTCACCACTGGTGATGTTGTCACGGATCTCCTCAAGAGAAAACCCGATCTGCTTCAGCGCCACGATCTTCTCAAGGATCTGAAGCGAACCCTGGTCATAAAGACGATAGTTTCCGTCCGAATACTCCGCCGGCTTCAAAAGCCCTTTCTCGTCGTACAGACGCACAGCCTTCTGGGAAACCCCGGCCCGCTTCGCAATCTCACCCGATGTCATTTTCTTGTCCATAGTAAGGACCTCCTCACACATCTTATGATACCACTGTAAAGCGTGCCCTTGGGGGAGAGTCAACTCCCTGATTGGAATTTTTCCGTACTAAGTCCTCGGCGCATAGCGCCTGCGGAAAAGTACGAAAAATTCAATCAGGGGTTGGAGAGGGGGCAAGTGCGAGGTTGGAGGGGCGTACTAACGAGAGAGAAGTGGAGTTGTCATGTTAACTTTTAAATATGTCTATAACAATATATTGTGCGTGTGAAAATACAGAACACAAAATAATTGAAAAACAATTGACAAAACGATAATCCAAAACTATAATTCGAAAGTAAGAAGAGTGTTGGATAATGCGGAGGAACTAGATATGGCAAAATCATTTAACGACAGAATAGCAGATTTGCTGAAGGAGAAAAAGATGACACAGAAGGAACTGTCTGAAATAGTAGGCGTTACAACTGCTTCAATGTCTCATTATGTAAAAGGCGATAGAGTTCCGCGTGCTGCGGTTATGGCTAGTATCGCGCAAGCACTCGGGACAACGACAGATTTTATTGTATACGGCGAAAGCAATGATTCAAAGGCCGAAATTGACCAGGCAGTAAGATTGATTGCAAGAAATGCTGATCATATTAGCCGTGAGGATAAACTCAAAATTGTTGAAATCCTTCTTAGGGAGAAAAGGAGCTAAATATGCGACTGCCAGATGAAACATATGAATATATAAAAGGAGAAATTGCAGATATATTCAAGAGGTTAAATATCTGCCAATATCCGATTGATGGTAGGAGACTTGCAGACAAAATGGGGATTGCAGTTGTTGCGTATTCATCTCTTTCGCATGACGAAATGGAGAGTGTTGGAAAGATTCAGGATGGATATTGTGTGGGGAGTATAAATCAGGACTTCATAGTATTTGATGACGCATGTGATCCTAGACGTCAAGAGATGACAATAAGACATGAAATAGGTCATCTTGTCTTGGGACATGATGGCAACGAAAGAAATATCATGATTCAAGAATCAGAAGCGAAGTTTTTCGGAAAGTATCTTGGAGCTCCTCCGCCATTAGTACATCTTGCTATGCTTCGACATGATTGTCCTTTAAAAGAAGCGTTCTTTTTGACAAACGAGGCGGCACGATTCGCAGGAAAGTATTATTTCTCTTGGATCTTTAATGCAAGCCGGAATGGACTAAGTGCTAATGATGTGCTGATACTAAACCAATTCGGCATAAAAGGGAGAAGACTTGCCAGATATGAGCGGACTATAGAGGAGGTGAAGGATCATATAATACAAAAAACAAAGCATAGTTCCAATTGAAAAACAATCTTCACTATGCTCGTCTCCGAACATCTCTGTTCAGGTGTAGGACCCTTATTATATGAGATTTCGGAGACTAAATCAACATTAATCAGCTTATGGCTGAATCATTATGATTTTATCTTCGGATTTCTTTTCATGAAGAAATCCAGATTTTTAAAGGAGGTCTTTATGAAAAGATCGATTTTAGATGATGGCTTTCAAGCCTATTTAACAAAAGATGCCACTTTAGTGGGAGATGCAGGGATTCCATTATTGATGGATCTTAAGAATACTCAGATTCCGAATGGCATGATTCCTTTCGGGAAGGCCAGAACTTGTAGTAATCACAGACAGTATGTCCACTTTTACTCGCATGATAAGACCTTTTCTGCTGTCTTAACATCTACTACGAAGTATCTTGATCTCTTAAAACAATATGATGGCGTAATCTCTCCGGATTGCTCTATTCTGGTGAATCAGGCTCGATGTCTGCAACAGACAAATACATATATGAATCGAGCGGTCGGTTTCTATCTCCAAAAACAAGGCATACCTGTTATTCCCAATGTTCGGTGGGGAGACGAGACAACATTTGACTTTTGCTTTTTAGGGATACCCCAAAACAGCATTGTATGCATTAGTACCCACGGATGTCTTAGAACAAAAAGACTTCGTGAGATTTTTAAGGCAGGTCTCCCGGTTATGTTGGATGTTTTGAATCCGACAACAGTTTTGGTTCATGGTTTTATGCCTGATGATGTGTTTGGAGATTATCTCGATCGTTCGCGATTTGTAAGATATGCGAGCGAATTTGAACAAACTCATTCTGAAGGAGGTGATGAAGATGGGGCTCGGATATAAAGGCGATACAGGACATCATCATACAATCGGAGAAAACATTGACGGCATGAAAAATGATTATCCGATAAATGATGGTTATTTTGGTTCCAAAAGCGATAACAAAGATAACCGTGTCCGCCATATTGAGTCTTCAGATCCGTCAACAACTGCAAAAGACTTTTATGATCGCATTGCTAATGGTGGAATCGAAAAAGAAATCATGGATAAAAGTGGTAAGATTAAAGGAGCAACGGCGAAAATGGCAGATGGTTCCATTGTTACTTGGAGAAATGTTTCAAACTCGGATGGCTCGCCGGCTGTCGATATCAATATATCTAAAACATCCGCATCAGGAGGATTAAAACTCCAGAAAATCCATTTTATAAAGGGGTGAATATGATGAAAACTTTTGATAAACGTTTAACATTAGAAGAGGTAAACTTACTAAAATCATTTGTTGGAAAGTGTATGACACTATATTCTCACGATGAGTTCATTTATTCTTCTTCGTCTTCTCAGGCGATAGAGATAGTTGTAGAAAATGTGCCATACTATTTATACAGCTTTGTTGAAAGTGAAGATTACTTCGGGACAACGGAAGATGTTGCTGCCTGGACTTTTACGGAAGAAAAACTTCCTATTATCGAGAGTAAAACGTTTGTTAAAACGCCGGTTAACGATATCATCCAAAAGATCACTATGATACAAGAAAATCAGCGTCTGTACGAGAATGGAAAACAGACGTATGATGTTTGGGTTACACGTGGAATCGTATTTGATTTTGGTGATCGTCAAATTGCTTTTGAAAAAGATGTTTGGTTCTCTGAAGAGATAATAGTGCATCGCGGCTATAATCTTATAGAATGCTTTTCATCGGTGGATGGATTTGGAGAGAACTGGGACAAGTCTGTAAAGGCTGAATGTACACGAACTTGCGAAATAATCGAAAACGATTAATGGCATTATGACGGAATTCTCCCGAGAAAGAAAAAAGTCCCGTGCTGCGAGTTGCGGACGCAAATTGATGCCGAAGGCCCCACGAGAGAAAAAGGAACGTCTCCAGCGCAGTTAAGTCCGCAGGACTTGTTGTCTGAGCATGGAGACGTTCCTTTTTCGATGGCGCTCCGAGCAGGAATCGAACCCGCATTGGCAGTACCGGAAACTGCAGTCCTATCCGTTGAACGATCGAAGCGTGTAGAAGTATTATAGCTATACTCCTAATGAATTTCAACTTAATGCATTCTTGCCTGATCTGTGATTAAATAGTACGTGAAATCGTGGAAAGGTGGGAAAAGTTGCGTGTTGGGTGTCCTTTATCTAATACTCTGTATAGCGTTCGGTATGTCGTTGATCCGGGTACTGATTCCGGACCTGCGTTGCTTTTTCAGCGAGATCGCTTCATCGACAAAAACGGACTTTTTCCCGAATCTTGTTTTCACTGTTCCGGCGGGCTTCATCGTGGGTACGCTGACTACGTCTATGTTTTCTTATTACCTTACTTATATGCTGGCGAAGATGACCGGGCGGACGAGCGGGATCCGTGCTCTTGGCATGGGGATCACGTTTGCAGTTTTCGGTCTTTGGACTGCGCTGAACTTCTTGCTTTCGAAGAAGCGCGGGAAGGGACTTGCCACTTCCGCAACCGAAGGACCTGCTCCGGGGTTTTCTTCTAAGTATACGAGTAATGTTTCGAATAACCGTTTCTACGGCATCGCGATCGGAGTCTTTCTGCTTTTTTCCGCGCTTCTCATGATCGATTCATATCGGATTTCCGGCGGAAAACTGCAGGCCGGTTATGCGGCCATGTCGGACCTGGCTCCGTATACGGCGCTGACGTCGTCGTTCGCCAAAGGATTCAATTTCCCGACGCAGTATCCGCACTATGCGGCAGACGGGATCCAGTATCACTTTTTCTTCTACTATTTCTGCGGAACACTCGAGTATCTGGGGCTTCCGATCGATCTGGCGATCAACCTGCCCAGCATCTTTTCCATGGTCTGCACCCTGATGCTCACCGGAACGCTGGCGGCGCTTCTGGCGAAGAAAAGAAGTGCTTTTGCATTGGCACCGGTGCTGGTGCTTTTCCGCTCGTCGTTCAACTTCATTCTGCAGTTCTGCGAATACTTCTCATCGAGTCACTCGTTCACGAGAGCGCTGGCCGAGATGCTGGCGAGCAAGACCTATTACGGCAAAACGCCGTACGAGGACTGGGGCGTGTGGACGATCAACATCTACGGCAACCAGCGCCACCTCATGTTCGGGCTTGCCTGCGTGGTATTGCTGGTAGTGCTTTTTGCGCCGTATGTGCGTAAAATGTGCGCGATGCTGGCGGATCCGGAGATGCGGGGCAAGAGATTGCGCGAGTTTTTTATCGGCAAGGAGTCCTGGCTGCCTGTGAAGACGGGCGGAAACGGGCCGTGGAGAACATTGGCGCTGGCGCTCCTGATCATTGTGCCGCTGCCGTATTTCCACGGTTCGGAGATGATCTCGGCACTCCTGATCCTGGCGCTTATGGCAGTGTTCAGTAAGTACCGTCTGATCTATGCGGCTCTGGCCGCGGCGGGCGTAGCTTCGTCGGTCATGCAGACCCGGCTTTTTTCGGGCGCGGTCGAGAAGGTTTTCAAGCTCCGCGTGCACCTCGGTTTTTACAGTGCGAGCAGCTCGCCGCTGGCGGTGATCTCCTATCTCGTGGCGATCACGGGCCTGACGCTGGTTCTCGCGCTGGTCTATGTGATCTGGATCGCTCGAAAAGAAAAGCAGGACAGAGGTTTCATGCTGGTTCTGTGGGGCGCCTGCCTCATGCCGCTGATCTTTGCGTTTGTGATCCAGCCTACTTCGGAACTTCTCACGAACCATAAATTCATACAGACAACGGTCATCCTGATGGATGCGTTTGTGGCGTGCTTCCTTTTGAAACTCCGGGCCTGGGCGCCGAAGGCTTCCGTGGGAGCAGCGGCGGCTATGAGTGCCGTGGATGAGGGTGCAGAGCCGAAGAGCTCCGTGGGAGCAGGCAAGGAGAAGAGCCTCGGACGAGTACTGGCGGGAGTGCTTTTCGTGCCGCTAACGCTGTCGGCGGTGTTTGAGTGGACAGCGTATGCCAATATCAACAGCGGACACAAGGACATCGAGTACCATTCCGAAATGGTGGACTGGATCTGCGAGAATACCGAGCCGGACGATGTGTTCCTGACGCCGGACTGGGATTTCGCGGCGTTCTTCCTTTCGGGGCGCGGCGTCTACTACGGCTACACGTACTACGCCTGGTCCGCCGGCCACGATGTGTTTAACCGCGTGAAATCGTACTGCGAACTGGTGTCCGGATGTAACGGCGACGCGAGTGCTTTTGCGACGTTGTGCAAAAAGGAAGGCATCGACTATGTGATCGCGAGCCCGGACTACCTGGAGTCGCAGCTGCCCGAACCGTACACGTTTGAGTACGACCCCGCGTTCTTCGCGGAGAACCTGACGCAGGTCGCGGCATTCCCGGACGAGGATATCATCATTTACAAGGTAGAAGGATAAGCGAGAAGAGCGGTTGGCACGCTGGTTTGGCATTTCTTCGTTTTGGCGTGCATTCGTGTACTGGAATTTGCATGCATTGAACACGCCTAAAAGCGAAAAAGAGAAATCGGCGTGGTAGGGAACAGGAGATTAACCACGCCCGAATGCGAAAATGGGAAATCGGCGTGGTAGGGAACAGGAGATTAACCACGCCCGAATGCGAAAAAGAGAAATCGGCGTGGTAGGAAACAGGAAATTAACCACGCCCGAATGCGAAAAAGGGAAATCGGCGTGGTAGGAAACAGGAAATCGACCACGCCTGAATGCGAAAAAGGGAAATCGGCGTGGTAGGAAACAGGAAATTAACCACGCCTAAAAGAGAAAATGGGAAATCGGCGTGGTAGGAAACAGGAAATTAACCACGCCTAAAAGAGAAAATGGGAAATCGGCGTGGTAGGGAACGAGAAATCAACCACGCCTGAATGCGAAAAAGGGAAATCGGCGTGGTAGGGAAGCGGTTGACACGTGATTCCTGCCTTTTTTTATTCTCACGTGTTCCGCATAGAAACAAAAAATCACGTGTTCGCTTTCCCACGTGATTCCTTTCATTTTGAATTTTAACGTGTCTTTCTCGAAAAAAAGCGCCACGTGACTTTTGAATAATTGCCGCATCACGTGTCGTCCTCGATTAAAAAGGACACGTGACTTCTTGAAAAGCGCTGCATCACGTGTCGTCCTCGTTTAAAAAGGACACGTGACTTCTTGAAAAGCGCCGCAGCACGTGTCGCGCACACGGATTTTGCGAAAGCATTTCGAGGAGCACTTCCGCAGGACGAAGCGCTGAGCCCTCAGCTCCGGGAATTCTTTCGTAAGATCTCCTCGCTGTCCAGCCAGATCGTGAACGGCCCTTCGTTTTCAATCGATACGGCCATGTCGGCGCCGAAGATTCCGGTTTCCACAGTGTGCACTTCGCTTCGGCAGAGCTCGATGATGTACTCATAGAGTGAATTGGCCAGGTCGGGCTTGCCCGCGTTGATAAACGAAGGGCGATTGCCGTGGTGACAGTCAGCATAGAGCGTGAACTGGGAGATGAGAAGGAGACTTCCGTTTACATCGGCCAGGCTCAGATTGGTCTTGTCGTTCTCGTCACGGAAGATCCGAAGCCCTAGGAGTTTTCTGACCATGGCGACGGCGATCTCCTTGGTGTCGGTGGCGCAAACGCCTATAAATACGAGAAATCCACGATCGATCTTGCCTACGGTTTTACCCTCGACATCCACTTTGGCGGAGGTCACTCTTTGAATCAGAAAACGCATAAAAAAGTACTCCTTTTTGACGGATTGTTATGTAGACAGCATATCAAAATGTGTTATAATTGCAAAGAGCCGTTAAAAAGGCTGACGAGCTTCTCAAGATTTTTCGCGAGGAGCTCTTTTCTATTGTGGATAAGGGGCGTGAGTTATATGTTCAAAGAGGGATTTAGTAACGAGAAATACGTGCAGATGCAGTCGCAGAAGATCCGCGACAGAATCGGACAGTTTGGCGGAAAACTGTATCTGGAATTCGGAGGAAAGCTTTTCGACGATTACCATGCGTCCCGTGTTCTTCCGGGTTTTCATCCGGACAGTAAAGTAAAGATGCTCCTTGAACTTAAGGACGATGTCGAGATCGTTATCGCGATCAACGCTGATGCAATCGAGAAGAATAAGCGCCGTGGTGACCTGGGCATCACCTACGATCAGGAAGTGCTCCGCCTGATCGATGCATTTACCGAGATCGGACTGTATGTCGGATCCGTAGCGATCACCCAGTACACGAACCAGCCTCTGGCCGAGCACTTCGGCAAGCGTCTCCGTCAGCTTGGCGTCAAGGTCTACAAGCATTACCCGATTGCCGGTTATCCGACGAATGTACCGCTTATCGTCAGTGACGAAGGCTATGGTAAGAATGAATATATCGAGACATCCCGTTCCCTCGTTGTTGTAACGGCTCCGGGCCCGGGTTCCGGAAAGATGGCGACATGCCTTTCCCAGCTCTATCACGAAAACCGCCGCGGCGTGAAGGCCGGCTATGCGAAGTTCGAGACATTCCCGATCTGGAGCATCCCGCTGAATCACCCGGTCAACATTGCATATGAAGCCGCAACGGCAGACCTGGCCGATGTCAACATGATCGACCCGTTCCACCTCGAAGCTTACGGCGAAACCACAGTTAACTACAACCGCGACGTCGAGATCTTCCCGGTCGTCAACGCGATCTTCGAGAAGATCTACGGTGAGTCCCCGTACAAGAGCCCGACGGACATGGGCGTTAACATGGCCGGTTTTGCGATCGAGGACGATGAAGCCTGCCGCGAAGCCAGCAAGCAGGAGATCATCAGAAGATACTATCAGGCCAAGTGCGCAGTACGCCAGGGCCTCTCTGACGGCAGCGATGTGAACAAGATCGAGCTTCTCATGAACAAGTCCGGCATCGAGATCAATGACCGCCGTGTCGTTGGCGCCGCGATGGTCCGCGCCGAGTCGACGCATGGTCCGGCTGTGGCTCTTGAGCTTCCGGACGGAACGATCGTGACCGGTAAGAACACCGAACTTCTCGGTGCTTCCGCAGCGGCCCTTCTTAACGCTCTAAAAGCACTTGCCGGTATCCAGCATGAGATCCCGTTGATTTCTCCTAATGTTATCGAGCCGATCCAGGATCTGAAGGTAAATCACATGGGCAACAGAAACCCGAGACTGCATACCGATGAGGTTCTGATCGCTCTGGCAATGAGTGCCGCGACAAACCCGGTTGCCGAGCTTGCGATGCAGCAGATCAACAACCTGCGCCACAGCGATGCACATTCGACCACGATCCTTTCGAGCGTAGATGAGAATGTCTTCAGAAAGCTCGGCATCAACATTACCTGTGAGCCGGAGTACCAGAAGAAGAAGCTGTACAACAAGTGATCCGATTCCGATAAGGAAATCCAAGTGATCCGATAAGAAAAAACGAGACATAAAAAAGGAGCTGCTCTTTCGGAGCAGCTCCTTTCTGTTTTGATTCTTTTTTCGATTACTTCTTCAGCAAGCTTCCGAAGATACCACGGATGAGGGAAGAACCGATCTGACGGCCTGCTGCAGTTGTAGCGGAGTTCACCATCTTTGTAACCGGGCTGTTCTTCTTGGCACGCTCAGCCTCTGCCTTAGCCTTAGCTTCAGCGCGCTCGGCTTCCTTGCGGGCTTTCTCTTCAGCCTTCTGCTGACGCTCGAGCTCGCGGCGTTCACGATCTTCCTGACGGTCTTTCTCACGCTGCTCACGGATCTCAGCGGCGCGCTCTCTTTCTTCGATACGACGCTCACGATCCTCCTGACGGTCAGCCTCACGCTGCTCGCGGATCTCGGCGGCACGTGCTTTCTCTTCAGCCTTGGCGTCTACTGCCGGAGCTGCCGCTGCCGGAGCCTCCGCTGCCGGAGCTGCCGCTGCTACAGGGGCCGCTGCTGCCGCTGCTACAGGAGCTGCTGCGGATTCTGCTACAGGTGCAGGTGCAGCCTCAGGAGCTGCGACCGGTGCTGCTTCCGCTGCCGGAGCACCATAGTTAGGATCATATTTCTTCATCAGGATCTCGTATGCAGATTCCGGATCCACAGCTGTCTTATACTTCGCATAAAGCGGATCGACCTGTGTCAAAGCATCGATCTTCTCGAAGCCGGCCGAGCCGATGAAGCTCTGCGGCGGGAGAATGAATACGCGCTCTACGACGCTCGGTGTACCCTTGACATCGAGGAAGGAAACAAGAGCCTCACCAACAGCCAGCTCGGAAAGAGCAGCTTCGGTATCGAAGCCCGGGTTCGCACGGAAGGACTCCGCAGCGGCCTTGAGTTTCTTCTGCTCGGCAGGTGTATAAGCACGGAGAGCGTGCTGAACACGGTTCTGGAGCTGGGACAGGATATTGTCCGGGATGTCACTCGGACTCTGGGAAATGAAGTATACGCCGATACCCTTGGAACGGATCAGGCGGATGATCTGGTCGATCTTCTCGAGCAGGAATGCAGGAGCATCGTTAAACAGCAGGTGAGCCTCGTCGAAGAAGAATACCATCTTCGGCTTCTCCGGATCACCGACTTCCGGCATGTTCTCATATACTTCAGAAAGAAGCCACAACATGAATGTCGAATAAAGAAGCGGCTTATTGAAAAGCTCAGTTGCATTCAGGACGTTGATCACGCCACGGCCGTCGCTAGTAACACGTGTGAAGTCACGGATATCGAAAGCCGGCTCCTGGAAGAACGCGTCCGCACCCTCGTCGGAAAGCAGAGCCAGATTTCTCTGGATCGCGCCGATCGTAGCGGTGGAAATATTACCATAGGTAAGCTTATAGTCGCTTGCGTGGTCACCGATATAGGTCAGAAGGAGTCGCAGGTCCTTGATATCGTAGAGCAGAAGCTGCTGGTCATCGGCGATACGGAAAACCATGGACATAACGGCACGCTGTACGTCGGAAAGACCGAGCATACGGCCGAGAAGGATCGGGCCCATCTCAGAGATCGTGGTACGCATCGGGATACCCATCTGGCCGAAAACATCGTAGAAAGCGGTCGGATATGCCTTATACTGGAAGTTCTCGATACCGAACTTCGCGATACGCTCTTCCATGCTGTCACTTGTTACACCTGCAGCACAGATACCGGACATATCGCCCTTTACATCTGCCAGAAATACCGGAACACCCATGTCCGAAAAGCTCTCCGCCAGAACCTTGAGAGTAACAGATTTTCCTGTACCTGTCGCACCGGCGATGAGACCATGACGATTTGCCTTTGACGGCTCGATGAAGCACTTGTTATCCGTGCCGCCTACCCAGATCTTGTTATCGTATAGCATAATTCAAACCTCCCAATCTTCCAAAGTAGAAGTACTGTATCTATTTTCGCAAAGACGGACAATAATCGCAAGGCAATTTTATGTAAAAGTGTCGGGCAATTGAAAACGTTTTGTTACATTTGATGAAGGGGACGCGTACTATAATGGGAGACAAGAATAAAATAGGGAGGATAGGCGAACGTGATCGACAATCTCTTACTGGTCGCCGCTTTTATACTGGGTATATTGCTCTGCTTCCTGGGCTTCCGGCTCTTCCGTCTGTCCATGGCCGTGGCGGGCTTTTTCATGGGCATCCAGCTGGGTAATATTCTGGACACGGCATTCCTTCTCGACAAGATCCCGAAGGAATTCCAGGAGATATGGAGCATGGCGTTCCCGATCGTTCTGGGCGTGCTTCTGGGCCTTCTTTCCTATGCGATCTATAAAAAAGCACTTTTCTTCGTTTCCTTTTTCTTCACCTGGTATACGATCATGAAGGTCTTTGTCCTTTACATCGTGAAGACCCAGGCGAACCTGAATCTGTTCATTACATTTTCCCCGAACTCCGTGGCAAAACTGACCGAGGCCTCCGAGTCCGGCCAGAGCCTGATCTCGGATAAGCAGATCTCCTCCCTGATGAGTTACATCCCCGGAAATACCGAGTGGGAGAAGTTCCTGGCCATCTGCCTGATCGCGGCGGTCATCGGTATCCTCGTGGGGATCCTGATCTGCATTCTGCAGGAGCCGGCCATCAAGGTCATCACCGCGGTCATCGGTGCCGATATCATCCGCGATGCTTTTGTGACCACGGCAGGACTCCTTTATTCCTGGGAGAAACTCCCGTCCTTCCTCGATCCGATCGTGAAGCAGGGAGTGGATAATGTCTGGGTGTCGTTCTTTGTCTGGGCGGCGCTGATCGGCGCCGGCACGGCGATACAAATCAAGTCCAAGCACTGATTCCGAACCGGAAACAAGGCCGGTTTCCCCGGGCAAAAGCAACGTAGTTTCTAAGCGAGTGCTTTCGCGTTATAATATGTATAGAAAATGATTTAAATATCTTTTTCCAATTTGCAACAGAACACTCACCTTTCTCGTCTAATATATGAAAGAGAGAACGGGAGGACAAAGATATGAAACAGGTACCGATCAAAAAAATCAATAATCCGGGATACCCGACACTGGACCAGGTCAATCGCTTTTCCAAAGTGTCTTCCGTGACCAAGGTTGCGGCAGTAACGGCACTGGCAGCTACGATGTCTCTGGCGACGGCCTGTGGCGATAATACGTCCGGAGTAAAAAGCGGATCGGGTTCTTTTAAAGGAATGGCTAACGGCTGGAAGAGCGTGAATCCTTTCCAGACTGAAGAAACATGGCAGATCGACGGAGAAATCGAAACGCAGACTGAACCGCCTGAGACTACCGAAGAAATCTGGATGGGTGAAGAAACCGTGGAAACGACAGATGAATCTTATGTGCTCGATGGCGATGTGATCTGCACGACAGACAGCACGACAGACGGGACTACGGAAGACACGACAGAAGAGACGTGGCCGGAAAGATAAGGAGAGCGGACGGATGGCAGATGCCACTAAAGTGAAGACGAAACGACTTACACTGGTGATGACTCACCAGTGTAATTTTGATTGCAGATATTGTCCTCAGAAACACGAAGAACGCTATATGCCCAGAGAGACGGCGGTGAAAGCCATCGATCTTCTGATGGGTACCGCTGACCGTATGCAGATCTCTTTTTACGGTGGCGAGCCACTTCTTGCGAGAAGTGAGATCGAGTATCTTGTTTCGTATGCACGGGAAAAAGCAAAGAAGATCACGGACTTCCCGCTCAGTTTTGAAATCACAACGAACGGTCTTCTTCTGGACGAAGAGTTTATCCGGTTTGCCAAAGCGAACCGCATCCTGCTGGCGCTTTCGCATGACGGACTGGGCCAGGAAGAAGGACGCATCGATAGAGGTGGCAGGAGTACCCGCGAAATCGTTGATCAGAAACTGGAGATGTTACTAAGTGCTTTTCCTGAAACGATCATCATGATGACCGTTCACCCGGACTACGCGGACAGAGTCAGTGATTCGATCCGTTTCTTCAGAGAAAAGGGCGTGCGTTCAGTAAGTCTCGTGCCCGCTCACGGTGAGCGTGTCGAGTGGGATGACGAGCACTTCGAGCTCTTGCGAAGAGAACTGGAGAAGGTGGAGCGCCTCTACGAAGAGTGGAATCAGGGCGAGGACATTTTCCGTTTTATCCCGTTTGAGAACAAGATCCGAAACTATATCCGTGGCCGCGATGCGGACAGTGCGCTGTGCCATTTCGGCGGCCATAAGGTGATGGTGGATGTGGACGGCAATTTCTATCCCTGCAGCCATTTTATCGGCCGCGACGGCTTCTGTGTCGGTGACCTCGAAGCGGGCCCGAGTATTGAGAAGATGGCCGATCTGGAGAAGAAACGTGTCGAAGCCGAGACCTGCGCGGAATGTGCTTTGCGTTCCCGCTGCAAACATACCTGTGCCTGTGCCAATCACGGTCATACCGGCAATATGTCTTCGGTTTCCGCGCTGCAGTGTGAGTACGAAAAACTGATCATCCGTCTCGCGGACAAGGCCGCAGCGGAGCTGATCCGTCCGGAAAATACGTCGTTTGTCGAGCGGATGTATAAGGAATAAACATTCACTTTCTAAGGTGTCCCCGAAAGCATGTAAGTGCCCCCCCCGAAAGCCGGGCGGCATCTGAGGGCACTTTTTACATGCTGTCTAGTGGTTACAGACGAATTCGGGCATGCCCGAAGTAGTATACTGGTCCACGACTTCAAATGAGATCTGGACACCTCTGTTTTCATCCCGGTTCCAAAAAGATACTTCGACATAGTAGATGTCATCCGGGATCGAATCGATCGAGAAAGAGGACATGCCCTCTGCGCTGAAAAGCTTCGTGCTGCTGGAAACATCGCGGTTGTATCCGGTGACGGATGTGCTGTAGTTACAGGTCGTATTCGAGGAAACGGAAATACTGAAGCCTTCTCCACGCTTGATGTGGGCCAGACACCAGGTGTAGCCCTGGGCACCGTTATAGGAATCTCCTTCAAACTTCAGACCTTCAAAACGTCCTCCCTCAATGTGATAGTGATTTTCTTCTCCTTTATATGAGATCGTGACATCGCATTTGTCGTAGGCTTCTCCTTTCAGCGTGTATTTATATACTTTAGATGGAACGCCCAGAAGGATCTCGTCTTTCTTGCCTTTTACATATTCACAGAGCGTGACTTCGAGCTTAAGATCTTTTCCGACGTCATCACCTGAACGGAGAAGGGAAACGTCAATGAGCTGCTTCTTGTCGAATTCCGTTTTCGGGTAGTATTCTTTATGTTCCTTACCCAGAGAGGTCTTGATCGTCAGAAGATATCCGTCGATCACACCGGCTTCCCCGGCTTTACTCTTCTCAGGGAAAGTGACCTGGATAACGTTCTTCTTTTTATCGTAGGCAAATTTCGGCTGCCCGATCTGCGCCATGCCCCAGACTGTGTAACCCTTGTCCAGATCCTTTTTATCGTTGGTCACATCCCCGTAGATCTCCAGGACACAGCGGAATTTCGTATTCGCATCGTATTCTTTTAACGCCGGAATATAGTAGCCGGTTTTCGTTTCCGTGTACTCTTCCGCCGGGATGATATGGACATTACTTCTTTTTACAGTAGTCTTGTCATCCGGGATGACCAGGAGCGGAAGAGGATCTTTGTTCATCTGATTAAAGCACCGCATGGTCAGACTGTTACTTCCTTCGAAACAAAGATCCATATGCTCTTTATCGTCATTTACGAGACCGACGATCCTCGGGAAATTGTACTCCTGCTTTCTTGCCTCGTCCGCCACGCAGGAAGCGATCTTCTTCCGGTTGGAAAGAATGAAATCGTGGTAATACGTGTCGATCTGTTTCTGTGTCAACTTAAATGCAGCCATCAGCGGGTCGGAGGTGTTGGGAGTTTTGAAATAGGATCGGGAATCCATGAGGGTCTTGGCAGTAACGTTTTTGTTCACTTTTTCTCTCAGATAGTCAACAAAATCGGCCAACGTATAGCCTTCGTTCTGCATGACTGTTCCTGGATCCGGACAGGAAGAAGTCGGATCATTGTCGATCGGAAGATGGAGTGCGCCCCAGTGACCGCGAGGTGTCAAATCGATCTTGGCTGTGTCGATGAGTCCTTTTTCACGATAATAAGCAAGTGCATCTTCTTCCAATATCAGTGCCACCATCTCGTCAAAACGGCTGGAGTCCACAAAGTAGGTGCGGTAGCGGTTCTGGCACACGTGGAAGAGTTCGTGGGTAAGGGTCAGACGAAGATCATCTTTTTGGCTCTTGTCGCCGTCCAGGATCGTATCAATCGCAAACTGGATATAAGTCGAGGAGAGCGCTCGCGTGACGGCCTCACCTAGGTTTCCCATTGAACTTCTGGCTTTGAATTCCACGCGGTACAAAGGCATCTTGAATCCGAGTGAGCCAAGATAATTGTATGCATCTTTGATCGCACTTTCACAGAACTTGATGGATTCCGGAAATGGCCAGTTCGTTTCCTTGATCTCTTTGGCCAGTTTCTGATATTCATCATCTTCGGCCAAAAGCTGCTTAAAACGTTCGGCAATAATGGCGTTTTTGCGGTAAGCGGAAAAAGAATCAAACTGCTCGGCGTATTTTTCTGCTTCTGCTTTTTTCTCATTCTCAATCTTCGTGGCCTGCTTGAACTTCTTGTTCAGTTCCGGATCAGCATCTTTCATCAGCCACTCCAGACGGTATTTCCCGTAATCGGTCTTTCCGTCGAGATAACACACATCCTTCCCGGAATTATAGTAGTAAAGATTCCGCTGTTTCTGCTCGTTGTAATATGTGATACAAATCGAAGCGCCCAGTCCGATACAAAGCAGGATCACACTGTTCTGATTGGAACTGTAGTGCAGGATATTTCCGTCCAGTTCCGTGCTGCATTCGTAGTAGGTTTCGTCATCTCCGATACGGAAGACCTGAAGGGAATCGTAGAGTTCCGGACTCAGATCCAAATATTCCAAATCGATCGATACATGGTACTTACCGGGGAAGGTCTCATCCGGCTTGAGACCGGCGTCCACTTCCCAGGCCGCCAGCGTGTAAAGATCCTCCTCTTCCAGGACCTCAAGTGCTTTTACAACTTTCGGATCCGTCTCATCCGTTAAAGGCGTGAAAGAAATCACTGTATCTTCGTAAAGCTGATTCTCTTTTGCATTGATGTGTATACCATCACAAGGGGAGAAGGAGAGGGGTTCGCTCTTAGTGTGTGCATCGGCGGGCAGATCAGCAAGATCGTCGCTGTCGCCCCAGTAGTCTTCCATCTTGTCCACATAAGGCCCATTGCTGGTTTCCGCAGGCGGAGTTGTATCGGTGGTCTCTGTTTCCGAATCCGGCTCGGAAGTTGGATCTTCGGAAGTGATATCGTCCTCCTCGTCGGTAAGCTCTGTTTTACTGTCTCTGATGCTTCGCTTGGTACGCTTCGAACTCTCGATCTCCTTCGAGCAGGAGGACAAGATCAGAGCAAAGACCAGAGTCAGGGAAATAAGTTTGACGGTAAGCTTTTTCATACACGGACTCCTTTCTTAAATCGGAAAAAGAGCGAAACAATGCACCATACTATTTCAGTATGCACGAATAATGTCACGATTCATATTCTGTCTCGTAAATATTTCGTAAATGCCTGTTTTTCGGATAGAATCAGAGGAGATCCTGTGGTATGCTGGGAAGACATTTAAAAAGGAAAAAGAGCAGAAGATCGTGAACGGAGGAAATGCATGAAAAAGTATCTTGTGTGTTCGGATATCCATGAGCGCGAGGACATCCTCCGCTATGTCGTGATGCAGGAGTCGCCGCTGGACGGTGTGATCGTGGCGGGCGACCTGCAGATGGAAACGCACGATATTGAAAACCTCGTTCGCGCGAACAACCGTAAATGCGACATTTACATGGTCTGTGGGAACTGCGACCGATATACATTCACCGCGGCGCAGCTGCCGTCGGTCCTGGCCTTCCCGATCTCGGAGACACACAGAGTATTTCTTACCCACGGGCATCTTTTTCATGGCCCGAGTTATTCGCTCCTTGCCGTGACCGCGCGCGAAAAGAACTGTGACATCGTGATCTACGGGCACACACACTGTGCGGTGGACGAGACGGAGCAAGGGATCCGGTTCATAAACGGAGGTGCGCTGAGGCGAGGCGGCTACGCGATACTGACCATCGGCGATGACGAATCGGTGGACGTAAAACTGAAACTGGTATAACTAACAATGGTGTAGACAAACAAACTGCTTGATACAAATCGAATATCTCGTCAAGTTGATCCACATAAGTCGGGAAATGGAAAATGCCGTTTCCCGACTTACTTATTTGGACTGTTTTTCAGTGATCTTATGTCGAAAAAATGGAAAGGTGAGACGACGACAGATAGTTATGCGTTTCTGTAGATTATATGGGCCCCAAATATTGAACGCTGACCGATAAAAATCCAATACTGAAGATTTTATAGGACGAAAAAGCAAACGTTTGACAGATAGAAAACCCGAAATACAAAACTTATGCGCCTGGGCGTCCGAAAAACGACCGATATAATTTCAGTAGTTGCAGATTTATCGGACAGAAGCACCGATTATCGACGGATAAGAAATCGAAAGAATCGTTTTTATCTGAATCTTCTCGAAAAGCACTTGTGCCCACAAGCATTAGGCGCAAAAGAGAGTATCAATACACGGGGAGGCTTGCCCGCTTGGCCAAAAAAATACTGATCCGGATGAGAAGTCAAGTCCGAAGCCGCGTAGCGGTGCCAGTGGCAGACTTGACTTCTTCATGCAGGATCAGTTTTCTTGTTTATTAAGCAGGCAAAGCCTCTTTCTGAAAAATTTTATTGGATTACTCTTCTACCTTAGGAAGTGTCGAGCCGCCGTAAGGCATGACGACGATCTTCGCGTCCTCACCCTTGATCTTGATCGCTTCATCAATCGCGGTCTGGATATCCGAATATGGCTCGAGGAAGACACGCTTTACGAAATCGTGCTCGAGATCGGAAACGAAGAAGATACGGGCCTTTTCCAGTACCATCGCAATAGCTGCGGCCTTGTGTCCGCCGAGTACGAAATCGGTCTTGATGTGTGTGATCATGTCGGAGCTCTTCTCGTGACCGGTGAGCCACTGTTCGAAATGGTGCTCGCCAAGACCCTCTTTGCAGGAAGCGATCCAGACGATGATACCACCCTCCTTGACCGCATGCTTGGCATTGTCCAGTGCTTTTTGCGCCTGATACATATTGATATCTTTCGGGAAACCACCCGCGGAAACAACAACGATATCGGCCTTTTCAGGGATGCTGACTTTGTAGAAAGAATCGAGGAATTTGCAGCCTTCACGATGAGCAAGGATCGGGTCGCCGGCGAAGCTTCGGATGATTTCTTTCTTGGCGTCGAGGACGACGTTGACGATATAGTCGACGCCGAGGATCTTTCCGGATTCTTCGATGTCCTCACGGACCGGGTTGCCTTCGAGTCGGCCGGCGCAAGCGGCTTCTTCAACCATGGCGCTGTGGTTGTGCTGGATGGCGTCCCATGTAGATACGCCCGGCATGATGGCCTTGTAGCCTCCGCTGTATCCGGCGAAGTAGTGGTATTCGATATTGCCGAGGCAGATCCTGCGGTCAGCTTCTACGACAGGGCGGAAGATATCGACCGGTGTACCACGGGAAGTGGTGCCCACATGTACGGCGTCGTTTACATCGGAATCGATGCAGCGGACACGGTCATATACGGCGTCGCCGACCATGTAGCGCATACGCTCTTCGGTATGGCCGCCATGGGAACCGAGCGCGAATACGATGGTGATATCTTTATCCTCAATGCCGGCGGCAGAAAGCTCGTCGAGCACGGCCGGAAGTACTTTATAACTCGGGATAGGACGGGTAATGTCGGAGGTGATGATCGCGACAGTCTCGCCCTTCTTCACGACCTCACGAAGACGCGGAAGACCGATCGGCTCACGCATGGAACGATAGACTTCATCACTGCCGGTAAGGCCAATCTCCGCCTCATTCGGCTTCAACACAGCCAGGACCTGACTATCCGGCACGTTAACCGGGATCTTTTCTTTACCAAAACCTAATGCAATCTCCATGGGTAGCCTCCAAATAGCGCTTCGTTTGTATTTCGATCATAAACAGTTTAGGCGGTCAGAGCTTTCCAGTCAACTGAGAAGCCTTTTCTTCCGGTGGCAGATTGAGACCCGGATTCCGGCTCGAAAGCTCTCGCGGGTTCTTGCTTCGTTTGAGACATTTCTTAACACTGATATCCATCAGGATCGCACCGAGCGGGGCGGTGATGAGGATGGACAGTACGGCGGTGGTCAGGACCATCATGCCGCAGAGAAGACCCTGCGCCAGCGGAATGGCACCCACGGCTGCCTGAACAGTTGCTTTTGGAAAATAAGCCACGTCACAGTAGAGAATCTCTTTCCAGGTGAGACCGGAACCGAGAAGGCTGACGATTACGCCGACGGAACGGAAGAGGAGTGCGCCGAGGATCAGGACGACGCAACCCAGACCTGCGGAAAGCAGTGCTTTGATTTCAACGGCGGAACCCAGCATGATGAACAGCAGAAGTTCAGCACCGATCCAGATCTTGGAGATCTTTACGGAAAGGCGCTTCGCCACGGTAGCACGGCGGTTCAGGATCGCGCCACCCAGAGCCATGACGGCCAGAAGACCCGAGAACGGAACATACTTCGAAATAAAAGATTCGCATCCTACGAACAGGAAGGAAAGTCCGAAACAAAGCAGGATCTTGACGGTGTCGCGAAGGTGGATCATCTTGAAGATCTGGGAAATGATGATGCCGAATACGATACCGACGAGAAGACCTGTTGCGATAGAGATCGGAATAGATCCGATGGTCCAGGCGGAGATGCCGTCACCCTTGCTCATGCCGATGAAGGCGGTGAAGAGTACGATGGCATAGATGTCATCGGCAGAAGCACCGGCCATGATGAGCTGCGGGATATGCTTATCCGTACCGTAGCCTTCTTCCATGAGCCAGAGCATCTTCGGAACGATGATTGCCGGAGATGCGGCAGCGAGCATAGCGCCGACGATAGCAGAATCTACGCGGGAAAGGCCAAGGCAGGCAGGGCCCAGTACGACAGCGCCGACGATCTCGAAAGTAGCCGGCACGAAGCAAAGCATAATAGCCGGACGACCGATCTTCTTCATGTCGCTGATATCCAGGCTCAGACCGGCGCGGAACAGGATAACGATCAGAGCGATCTCACGAAGCTCAGACGAAATGGACAGGATCTTCGGGTCCAGAAGATTCAGGACCGACGGACCCAGAACGATACCGGTGATGATCAAACCCAGAAGTGAAGGGATATGCAGTTTTTTGAAGATACCGCTGATGCAGAAACCGATAAGGAGCACCAGCGCCAGGCTCATGAGCATGTTATTCATAATTCGTCATCTCCCCAAAAAGTCCATCTCTTTGCCGCAATTAGCGCCTTTGCAAAAGCGGCGGTGTTTATATCTGTCATTTCTGTGCAGAAGAATCTTAATTGAGTTCTTTTCGCACAGTTTCGCATTATATCACCAACGCGTCACGATGACGCACAAAAAAGCACTGGAAAAACAACGATTTTCCAGTGCCGGATTTTGTTTTTGTTGTGTACTTTTCGGAAGGCTTGAAAATACCTCAAAAAGCCTTTCGTTTTGCGGGCTTTTTCAGGTCCGGAAAATCAGAGCAGGAAGCTCAATCCGGCCAGTGCACCATAGGAGATCAGTGTGACCACGATGGATGCCAGTACGACACCGATGATGGCCGCAAGAATACCCTTTTTGAATGGGACTTCGCATACGGCTGCGATACCGCTGCCTGTCCAGGCACCGGTGCCCGGAAGCGGGATGGCGATGAAGCCGACCAATGTCCAGAAAGCTGTGTTGCCGGCTTTTGCCACTTTCTTCGCGAATTTGTTTTCACAGAAATCAACGATCTTCTTGAGCTTCGGGTATTTTCTCATCCAGTCAAAGACTTTTCTGACGAAGAGAAGGATGAACGGAACCGGAAGCAGGTTGCCGATGATCGCAACCGAGATAGTGATATACCAAGGAAGACCACGTGCTGCACCAATCGGGATGCTGCCACGCAGTTCAACGACCGGGATCATGGATATAAGGAACACATAAAGTGCATCTGTAAACATGTTTGAACTCCTTTTTCGATGCACGGGATCTAGGCTGTGCCCGGCATCTCTTTTTCCTCTGTTATTCTGACAAACTCGCTTAAGAATACCACAAACGGCGGTACTTGCCAAACTTTTAGGAAACGACGTTGACAGGAGAACCGGACAAATAGGCGGCGAGGTTTTCGGACGCGACACCCATCAGGCGTTTTCTGGTTTCAAAAGGTGCCCAGGCGATGTGTGGGGTGAGGTATGTGTTCGGCGCGGAAAGGAGCGGGTTGTTCTCACGGATCGGCTCAACACTGACGACATCGGCACCAAGAGCTGCTATCTTGCCGGAAGTGAGTGCTCGCGCCACGGAAGCCTCGTCCAGAACGGGACCGCGGGAAGTGTTGATCAGGACCACGCCGCCCTTCATTTTCGCGATGATCTCGTCGTTGACCAGACCGGTGGTCGCCGCTGTCAGCGGGCAGTGGAAGGAGAGGATGTCCGACTCTTTCCAGAGTGTGTCCGCGTCAACAAAAGTGACCTGCGGATCGGCCTTGCGCATCTCGTCCGTAACTTCGGAACGGCGGCAGGCGAGAACACGCATGCCCAGAGCGGATGCGATCTTCGAAACGCGGGAAGCGATCTTTCCGAACCCGAAAAGGCCGAGGGTCTTGCCCCAGAGCTCCGTCAGAGAACCGTCCCAGAAACAGAAATCGCGGTTTTTCGTCCAGACGCCGTCATGTACCAGATCACTGTGATGACCGACCTTGTCCGCAATCTCCAGGATCAGGGCGATCGTCATCTGCGCCGTGGCAAAGGTGGCGTACTCGGGAATGTTTGTAACGATAATGCCGTGCTCATGGGCATACTCGATGTCCACGACGTTAAAGCCCGTGGAAAGGCAACCGATATAACGAAGGTCCGGAAGCTTCTCCAGCACTTTTTTCGGGAAACAGGTCTTGTTTGTAAGGCAGACCGAAACGCCGTCAAGGCGCTCGAAGACCTCGGAAGGCGCCGTGTAGTCATAGACTACCAGTTCACCGAGCTTTTCAAATGGTTCCCAGGAAATATCTCCCGGATTCAGGGTATATCCGTCAAGTACTACGATCTTCATAATGATTCACCTCGGCAAGTATTATAGCAACTTCATAATCAAGTGAATAGATACCGGCCGGTAAGATGTCTCAGATCCCTAATGCCTCACGTACGATCGCGTCGTATTCTTTGAACTGCTCCTCGCTTAAGTAGTCGAGTGTGCATTCGTCGTGAAAAGAACTTGGTATGTTGAAGATGTGCGTGTTGGGGTTTTTGGATTCTTTTATTTCCGCAGCCTGATAGATATCACTCAGGCCGTTGACCAGAATCAGAGGTGTTGTGGTGTTTTCCACGGCACGGAGCCTGGCGTTACGGACATCCGGGGAGTAGGAGAATAGATTCTTGTGGTGCTCGGGGATCCGGTATCCGTACACATCCGGTTCCATTTCTTCCGTGATGTACAGGGATGCTCCGCTGCCGTCCTTTTCCAGTGCTTGACGCAAATAGGAAAAATCGTAGTTGTAATACCCATCTTCGAAGAAACACTGGAACAGAAATGCGTAGAGGTTTCCGGTCTCCGGATCAGAGATCGTATCGTGTTCGGAATAGGCATACTGCCACGGGCCGTATAGATCCGTAAGCAGATCGCAGGCTTTACCTACAAACATGGCTCTCTCGGATGCACCGTTAGCGTCTTTCAGATCCAGTACTTCCTTCATTCGTTTGAAATAGTTACCTTCAGGAGTGTCAACGCTGTCGTACTGGTAAACATATCTTGCGTCCAGGACCGTACAGTCGAATAGGATCTCTTTCGTGAAAGCGGGAGCAAATACCACACTATAGTAGTTGGTAGCCAGATTATAGTATTTGTCCTCTAGATCGTCTCTGTGCTTGATCATTTCCACCTGGAACTCAAGGAGAAGGTCTCTGTATTCCTGTGCTTTTTCTTTGCCATAGCGATCGTCTCCGGCAGTGGAATACACATACTCGCAAAGACCGGGAGAATTCTGTCCCAGATCAAGCATCGCGCATTCTGCGAGGAAAAGATCGGCATCGTCCGGATAGCGGGAAAGGTGGTATGCAGTAAACTCCCCGCCTTTACTCATTCCCTCGAAGCACCATTTCCCGGAAAAAAGCGTCTTCATGCTTTCAATCATGGTATGAAAATCTTCACTGGCCTGGGCACATGTCAGATATTCCCAATAGTCCGTTTTCTCGTTTTGAAATCCTTGTGGTTTGGACAGTCCGTCAAACCGGTATTCTGCTTCGAAAAAGTTGCAGTTATATGTTTTGGAAAAAAGAGGCTCCATCTCATCATAGAAATCACCGTCATAACTACCGTAGTAAAGATTATATCCTCCGACATTGAACATGTTGGGCGCATCTTTGTCTTTATAGTACACATACATTCTCTGGGTAAACGTTCCTTTCCCGGGATCGTTATGGTCGATCGGCATTTCGAAGGAGAGAATGTATTGATCCTGGTTAAAAGCTGATCGTTTCTCCACCTTGGTCACGCCCGGAAGTTTTAAAAACTCCAAAGCGAGACCATCGTCCGCGGAGACAAGAGATGCACTTGAAAAACCAGGGGAGATAGGATCCTGCTCCAAAGGAGAAGTACTTCCTTCTGAATCTGCGGAAGTGGAAGTGAGAGTGCTTTCACTTGAAGAGTTGGAAGAAGTCTTTTCCATAGAAGTCAGCTGTGTTTCCGGCGCTGTTATTGCTTTATGACAGGATGAAAGACATGAAAGCGCGATAAGAATGGAAATACCGCACTTGAAGATTGAAAGTGGTTTTTTCATAGGACCTCGCCAAATCAGTATTTCGAGATGCACGACCCTATCGCGCATCTCGGTCCCCATTCCCAAATCTATACTAGCAAAAATATATCAATTATGCATGACAAAAGAGTCATGCATAAACATGACTCTTTCCGAAAAGCACTTTATTCAGTTCAGGTGGACTGAGAACTCAGCCTTTCTCCTTGATGTACTTGTCAATCGAGGCGGCCGCGGTCTTGCCTGCGCCCATGGCGAGGATGACGGTGGCGGCGCCGGTGACAGCGTCTCCGCCTGCATATACCCCCGGACGGGTGGTGGCCATGTTCTCGTCAGCTACGAGACAGCCGCGGGACGTGGCGTCCAGACCTTCTGTGGTGCTGCGGATCAATGGGTTCGGTGATGTTCCGATGGACATGATCACGGTGTCGACTTCGATCTCGTGTTCGGAACCGGCGATCGCGATCGGCTTTCTTCTTCCGGATGCATCGGGCTCGCCGAGCTCCATCGAAAGCACTTCAATTGCGCGTACTTCGCCGTTCTCTGTGCCGAGGATACGGGTCGGGTTATTCAGGCACATGAACTCGATGCCTTCTTCTTTGGCGTGATGGACTTCTTCCGCACGGGCCGGCATTTCTTCTTCGGAACGACGGTAGACGATGTAGACCTTCTCCGCGCCGAGACGCTTCGCTGTACGGGCTGCGTCCATAGCTACGTTACCACCGCCGACGACAGCCACAGCCCGGCTCTTGCGGATCGGGGTGTCGTATTTATCACTATAAGCCTTCATGAGGTTGACACGGGTGAGGTACTCGTTAGCGGAGTACACACCGATGAGGGATTCGCCCTCGATGCCCATGAAAGAGGGGAGACCGGCGCCGGATCCGATGAAGATGGCTTCGTAGCCTTCTGCGAAGATCTCATCGACGGTAAGGGTCTTACCGATAACAAAGTTAGTGCGCACTTCAACACCAAGTGCTTCGAGACGGTCGACTTCCTTCTGCACGATCGCCTTCGGGAGACGGAACTCCGGAATACCGTAAACCAGCACGCCGCCGGCCTTGTGGAAAGCTTCGAAGATGGTGACTTCATAACCGAGACGGGCCAGGTCGCCGGCACAAGTCAGGCCGGAAGGACCGGAACCAATGACGGCCACGCGGTGACCGTTTTTCTCGATAGCCGGAACGGGATCGGAAACGTGAGCCATATGGTAGTCTGCAACGAAACGCTCGAGACGGCCGATACCGACGCTCTCACCCTTCGCACCACGGACGCACTTGCTCTCACACTGTGTCTCCTGTGTGCAGACACGACCGCAGACTGCCGGCAGACAGTTGGTCGAGGTGATGATCTTATAGGCTTCTTCGAAATTGCCCTGTGCAACCTGTGCGATGAAGTCCGGAATTCTTACGTTTACCGGGCATCCGCTGACGCAGGGACGATTCTTACAGTTGAGGCAGCGGGTCGCTTCCTCTTTTGCCATTTCTTCTGTATAGCCGAGTGCTACCTCGTCGAAATTCCGGTTACGGACGTTCGGGTCCTGCTCCGGCATAGGTACTTTAGTAAGAGAAAGATTAGCCATTCTTCTGTTCCTCCTTTGCTGCATCGCCCGCGGCCAGCATACGGCACTCGTGGCTGGCGCTCTCGCGTTCCTGGGCCTTGTAGTAGGAATTTCTTCTCATAAGCTCGTCGAAGTCAACTTCGTGTCCGTCGAAATCCGGTCCGTCGACACAGGCAAAGCGGATCGTGCCACCGACGGTGACACGGCAACCGCCGCACATTCCCGTACCATCGATCATGATCGGGTTCAGGCTGACGAGCGTCTTGATGCCATAAGGTCTTGTTACCTCGGCAAGGAATTTCATCATCGGGATCGGTCCGATCGCAATGACCAGATCGTACTTGTTGCCGGCATCGATCAGGGACTGAAGCTTGTTGGTAACGAATCCCTTCTCGCCGTAGGAACCATCGTCCGTGGTCACGTAGAGGTTATCACTGACGGCACGCATCTCATCTTCGAGGATCACGATGTCCTTATTACGGAAGCCCGCGATCATGTCGACGTGGGCACCCGCGTTGTGCAGTGCTTTTGCCGAAGGATAGGCGATCGCGCAACCTACGCCGCCACCGACGACACATACATTTTTATATCCGTCGATCTCTGTGGCATTGCCGAGCGGACCGACAAAATCCTGGATAAAATCGCCCTCGTTCATCGTGGCGAGAGCCTTGGTGGAGGTGCCGACCGCCTGGAAGATAATGGTTACGGTACCACGCTGCGGATCGGTGTCTGCGATCGTCAGCGGAATACGCTCACCGTATTCGTCGATACGGAAGATGATGAACTGGCCGGCCTTCGCCTTTGTCGCGATGTAAGGGGCCTCGACCTCCATAAGAGTGACAGCTTCATTAAGTTGACGCTTGGTAACGATCTTAAACATACTCCCCATCCTTTCCAAAAGCACTTGAACAGGGGTGCTTTTGCAAAATGAAAATCATATCTCTTATTAAAGACTAGTATAAAATGAAAATCAATATTTTGTGAAAAGAATGGTCGAAAATAGTAAAAAATGCTAGACTAAAAATGCTTATTATTTTGGGTTGAAGGTGAACATTATGCTTAAGGTGCGGGGGCTTACCAAGAAATTCGGCAAACAGGTCGTAAACCGGGATATTTCCCTGGACTGTAAGGAAGGCGAGATCAGTATCCTTCTGGGTCCGAACGGTGCCGGTAAATCCACCGCCATCAAGTGCATCCTTGGGCTTTTGCGCCACGAGGGCGAGATCACCATCGGCGGGTTCCCTGCAAAGACAGAAGAAGCCAAGAGACTATTCGGCTATGTGCCGGAATATCCGTGCCTTTATGACATGCTCACCATGGAAGAACAGTTCGAGTTCATCATCCGCGCGTACAAGCTCGACCGTGAGCAGGCGCAGGCGGATCTCGAAGACCTGATCGCCCGTTTCCGTCTGACGGAAAGACGTAAGATGCTCTGCAAGGATCTTTCCAAAGGTATGCAGCAGAAAGTTTCCATCATCTGTGCGCTTTTGCCGCACCCGAAACTTCTCCTTCTCGACGAGCCGATGATCGGTCTGGATCCTCATGCGATAAAAGAACTGAAGAACCTGGTCCTGAATCTGAAAAGGAAGAAAGTGGCTATCGTTGTATCCACTCACATGATCGCTTCCGTGGAAGGAATCTGGGATAAGGCGTATATCCTCTCGAGAGGACGCGTCCTTTCCTGTCATTCGAAGGAGTCGGTCAGCGGTTTCGGCGTAGATGCGCTGGAGAAGATCTTCTTTGAGGAGACGGAGAAACCGGAACTGATCGAACCGAAGACCGAACCACAGACAAAGGGCAAGAAGAAGGGCGCCGCAGCCGAAGCGGATAACGATACGGAAGGAAATGAAGAGGAGATGAAAGCAGCTCCTGTTGCCGATATCGACGATCCGGATCTGGCTCCGGTCACCGAGCATATTCATGAGAAAACGGTAAAACCGCCGAAGGCGAAGAAGCCGGAAAAACACTCGGAAAAGCATCCGGAAAAACAAGCAGAAAAGCAATCAGAGAAGCAGCCATCGGAGGCGCCGAAAAACACGGAGAAGAATCGCCCGTCCCCGCCACCGACGAAAAAAGAGAAAAAGGATAAGAAGAAGGGCCGCAAATGAATGCTTGTATCTATGTACTTTATACCCAGTTCAAGAACCGCCTGAAGCAGCGTGCGCATCAGGTGCAGTTCTGGGTCGCGGCCATCGTTGTACTTCTGTACTTCGTTTTCTATTTCTGGCAGGTTGCCAACGACATCGGTGAAAACCATATTATTGCCGACGCAGTCCCGCGTTTCCAGAGCGGCGCTACACTGGTGTTCCTGGTATTTGCATTCCTTGCCATGATCGTGGGCGTCAAGCGGGGCAACTCCTTTTTCGGGCCTGCGGATATCAGCAACATGTTCATATCGCCGATCACGCCGAACCGTATTCTGATGTACGGAATGCTGCGCCAGTTTTCAATCAGCCTGATCGCCACGTTTTTCCTTATCATGCAGCTCATCAACCTTCGCATCTATTTCGGACTCTGGATCCGGGAATTGTGCCTGCTCATGATCGCCTGGCTCATGCTTTCTTTATCCAGTTCCATTTTGTCTATTACATTATATTCTCTTACAGCGACGCGACCTTCCCTGAGAAAATGTGTCCTGCTCGTGCCGTATATCCTGGGCGCCCTCATTGTCGGCGGCCTGGCATTTTTTATCTGGAAAAGCGGCGATCCGGTGGAGGCGACTTTCCGCTTTTTCCGGCTTCGTGTGCTGCACTATGTGCCGATCGGCGGCTGGGCATCCGGATTCCTGGTCAGTGCCATGGCAGGTGATTCCGTACATGCGCTGATGTATACCTCACTGACGATGTTCCTTCCGCTTCTCGGAATATTCCTTGTTTCCAGGACTAAGTCCGATTACTACGAAGATGTACTGACATCAACGGGAAATCTTTATGCCTACACCGCTTCGGATGAGAAGACCAACCTGCTTCTTCGTTCGGAAAACAGCACATCACGAGTCGGCAAATCCAAGCTTTTCGGCAAGAAACGCGGCGCGGCAGTGCTTTTTCAGCGGCAACTGACAGAGCAGAGAAGAAGCCTGTTTCCGCTTTTTGATCAGTCATCTCTTCTGGTCCTGGCCGTGGCGGTCCTTCTCGGCGCCACGCTCCACACGTTCATGAAAAAAGGAATGTATCCTCAGGTCATGAGTATCTTCGGCGTGCTGATCCTGTGCTATGCGCTTTTCTTTACGATCACGACCGGCCGTCTTGTGGACGAACTGAAGAAACCGTTTATCTACATCATGCCGGGAAAATCGGTGAGAAAACTGTTCTACACCTCGCTGGCGTCGGTCTGGAAAGCATGCATCGAAGGTACGATCTGTTTCTCCGTTGTGGCGGGTTTTGCTAAACTGCACCCGATCTATGTTCCTTGCGCGACCGTGTTCTATGCCACGGCGGCCATGTTCTTCGCGGCCACATACCTGACTTCGGCACGCGTACTGACGTTGTCTTCTTCGAAGAACAGCCGAATGGTGCTGACGCTTCTGATCATCACTGCGGTTTTCCTCTTTGAATTCTCCGTGGGCACGGACGTCGGTCATACATTGAATTCGATTTCGCCCGTCTATTTTCCGATGACATTTCTTGTGCTTTCGGGCATCAATCTTATCGCCGCCACGATCTTTTTCCATTGCGCGAAAGGCATGCTGGAAAACTACGATTAAAGGTGCATTTGTTGCAGATTTTTTACACCTTTCCGTTATAGTTGTTTTGTGACAGAACTGTTATCCACCTTTGCATTTTCACGCCTATAATTGAGGATGAATTCCACAGGGTATATGTGTGTAAAAATCGGAGGTTGATAGTTTTTATGAAAAAAACAATCAGAAGTGCAATTGCGCTTGTTCTTACTGTCTCCATGGCCATCCCGCTTGCGGCCTGCAGTTCCAAGAACAACAAAAAGACGAAGAAAAAAGTGGTGTCGGAAAATGACCCGTACTACGAGGCTGCTGAAAAAGAACTCAAGGTCAATTACGATGCTTCCAAAGAGATAGAAACAGCTCAGCTTTATAACTATCAGATCATCGGCGATTCGATCGCAGCGGTGTATTACATTTCTTATAAGATGCCGGCTGATGTCCAGAAGAAAATGGACAAGATGAACCTGGAGAATGAAAAGGATTATGAGGAGTGGATGAAGATCTACGAGCAGTACTCCGAAAACGGTACGGTATTCTTTAATTTCGATCTTGAAGAAGTCGGCCGTATCAAAACTTCGACAACAGAAAGCATCAACCGCTTTTTCGAAGGTCCGAACGGAGAGATCCTGGCACTGGTGACCCAGTATACGAAGAAGAAGACCGAAGATAATCTTATGCTGGTCGAGTTTTCGCAGAATGGAGAAAAGGTCAAGGAAACGAAGTTTTCGGATGCGCTTTCGGATGTGTGGGACAGTACGGTCAAGTTCCTGCCGGACGGAAGACTCCTTGTGATCTCTTACAGCAGTCTCTATCTTCTTGACGGAACCGGAAAGAAGCTCGGCGAGATCAAGAACGAAGATTTTAACGGAAGCGTTCTCGAGCAGGATGGAAAACTCTATGCGATCACGCAGAAGTGGAATGCGGAATACACGTCCTGTACCACAACTGCAAACGAGATCGATCTGGATAATTTTGCGTTTGTTAATCCCGTGGAGTTGAAAGAGTATGCCGTAGACGGAGTGTTCTCGGGAAGAGACGGTAACTATACGGTAGATACCAATTCCATCAGTAAAGTAGATATCCTGGGAAAGAAAGACAAGGAAGTGATCCTGGACTGGAATGATACGGATATCATCCATAATGACATCTATTCTTCACGTTTGTGCATCAGGTCTTCCGATGAGATCTACATGTTCCGCGAAGAATACATTGATGCGAAGAATAAGAGCGGCATGGAGACGAAGATCTATATGACGAAGCTTTCACGCAAGGACAAGAATCCGAATGCCGGAAAGCAGATCATCGAGATGGGCTGTAACGGTATGCCTACTGACGAGTTCCAGAAATATATCATCCAGTACAATACGGATCCGTCCAAGAAGTCGAGGATCATTCTCCATGACTACAGTTCGGATGCACTCGCCGCATATTACAAGAACGGTGAGAAGGCGGTAAGTGAAGTTTTGAATACGCTCTATCTGGATATGCTCAGTCATTCCGGACCGGATATTCTTTATGATTTTGCTTCCTGCAGCCAGTTCAATAATGAGAAGATCCTTTTGGATCTGAATACCTGTATCGACGGAGCCAATGGCCTTTCCAGAGATAAGTACTTCGACAATGTATTCCGTTCCTTCGAGATAAATAACAAGCTTTACCAGATCCCACTGACATTCTATGTCCAAGGTTACGTCGCCAACAAAGATGTGGTAGGAGACAGGGACAGCTGGACTTACGCTGAATTCGACCAG
>JAFZZM010000053.1 GCA_017615755.1 Clostridiales bacterium
ACAGAATCCGTGCTTGAAGAAGAAGGCATGCATGTTTTTGAGTGGTGGGGCGGAGAATATCGTCCGTTAGAAGAATTGATAGCGGAGATGGACGAAGTGAAAAAGAACAACAGGGAATAGTTTGATAAATTCCAATTTGTCGGGATGAAGGCATAGCCTTTTATCTCGCAATATTTCGGTTTTCCGTACTAACGAAAGTGAATTATACTTTGATATAACGTGCTAAAGGGAAGAGACATGGAATTGCGAAAAATCAATTTGAAAGATGCAGTGGACCAATGGGAGTATACTACAGCTTTACCGGAAGATGAGAATGGGCTTACCAATCCATATCATGGCGTATCATTAGAAGAATACATGGAGAGTGTTCTTCCGACATTGATTTCTTACGAACATCCTGTAAATATGCCGGATTGGTTTGTTCCGGAAACGTATTATTACCTTTGGGACGAAGATAATTTGATTGGTGAGTTTAGAATAAGGCATCATTTAACAGAAGCACTTCGTAACGGCGCAGGACATATTGGATACAGTATCGGTAAATCCTATCGCGGAAAAGGTTACGGCACAGCCGGATTAGGTCTTACAATCCAATTGGCAAAGGACATTGTTCCGGAAGAGGAGATATATCTTCGTGTTAATAAGGATAATATAGCTTCACAAAAATGTATGCTGGCTAATGGTGCATATAAAGCTGGAGAAGACGAAGAACATTATTTTATGCGCATACCAAAATTATAGAGGCAATGTCTCTTTAAACTCAAATTAGTCGAGACAAATCAATCAGCAAATCTTAGTAGATAACCATCGGGATCCTGGATCAGGAATTCGTGCTGAACGATATATGTATCGCCATCCCTGTAGCGGCTCTCTTTCAGTTCTCTAAAAGGCGTTAGCCCTAGTTCAAGGACTCTTTTGTAGAGTGCTTCCGCATCCGGGACAGCCATCTCGAAGTTGATTCCACTCCCGTACGGGTGCTCAAGTTCTCCAACGGACCAATGGCCGTTGATCTGCTCGAACATGATCTGGTTGTTATAGAACGATAAGAAAGCGAACTTGTCTTCCGGTCTTTCGTATTCGATCTTAAAGCCAAGTTTATTCACATAGAAATCCTTGGTTCTATCGATGTCATCTACTGTAAGCTCCGGTATCAGTGAATTGAACTTCATTGCTGTTTGCTCCTTTGTCATTCTCTAAAAAGCTGCCCAAGAGTCGTTTTATGAGCAGTTATATTATAGCATGCATGAATTGACTGAATACCAACTTGATTATACTACGATGCCTGGTTTACAAGGTGCATGACCGCGTGAGCGATTTTGAAGTTCATGATCAGGAGAACGATGCCCGAAATTGCGAGCGTAACGGTTACTGCACTCCATTCAAGAAATGCAGCGCTTTTTACCAGGATCAGAATACTGACCGGCAGACAGAGAATACTTGTGATGATGCATGGTATGTATTTCCTGATGAGAATGGCCTGTCCGAGGTGAATGAAGAAGTGTCCTGTAAGTGCCAAGAACATCCCATACCACAACGCGAAAAGCACTTGAGACGGGAAATAATACGCGATCAGGCTTACTCCGAAAAACGGTATGAATTCTTCATATACTGCCGCAGAGAACCCCATATGTGTGATGTTTTTGTACGACTTCAGTATTTTTGGAAAGCGCTCAAACACCCACGGGTTCTTCGAGTAAAACCACTCCATTCCGACAACTTCCTCCATATCGTGAAAGATAAAGATGATCGGTAGTAACAACAAGTATTCTCTCATACGCCATACTCCTTCCATTTGGTGACTACACCACGATATTTCTCGCCTTTCTTCTTGACGAAGGGCTTGATTCCGAACGAGAAAATGATTCCATGAAACAGACTTTGAAAAGGGTATCTTTTGTGTTTGTTTATTGCTCGGAAAAGCTTTTGCTCGGAAACTTCAATTTGCTTTTCTTCACTACTCGAAATGCCACTGTTAAAAGGTGCATTGATGACAATACTTCTGACCAGATACCCACCTGAATAGAGGACCAGTTTCTTCAGGATTTTGGAGGCGTCTTTGCTACCGTAGTTTTCTCCCGTTGTGACCGTGATACAGTGCTTTTCGGACAGTAATTGTTCAATGACGAAGTGGCCTCTATCGATCAGGAGTTTCATGTGGCCTGAGACATTACTCGCATAAGTTGGTGTTCCGAGAATGAGACCGTCT
Organism: Clostridiales bacterium; assembly: GCA_017615755.1. Classification (GTDB taxonomy): domain Bacteria; phylum Bacillota; class Clostridia; order Saccharofermentanales; family Saccharofermentanaceae; genus Scatonaster. The sequence goes on from JAFZZM010000053.1 coordinate 2,207, forward strand.
GCGTTTTCAATCGCGTGGGTCAGCATCTCCGCTTCGTCGTTCATGCTGCAGTGACCGATCGTATAACAGGCACAGCATCCCCGGCACTGGGCCATCTTCAGCGTACTTAAGTCATAGAACTCGACATCTGCGCCTTGTTCGGTCAGGTTTTTCTCGAGGTGGTGAAGAACACTCGCAGTCAGACCTTTTTCACGAGGACTTCCGTTGATAATGACAATCTTCATTGGCAAATCTCCTTGATAAAAGTTACACACATGTGTATTTTTATGTCATACTATTATCAGAACGAATCAAAATCAACGGATTTGGCGAAAGATACACAAACTCGTACTTTTGTGTCATTTGCGCAAGGGAGAATACCATGAACGATTCAAACAACCCATCTGCAATCAGATCCAGAAAACAGATCACCGACGCACTTCTTCTTTTGATGGAGAAATACCCGTACGCCGAGATCAGTGTGAAGCAGATCGTCCTTGAGACGGACCTTGTCAGAAAGACTTTTTACCGTAATTTCGAATCGAAAGACGATGTGCTTCGGTCGTATATCAGAACGATCCTTCGAGACTATTTCGATATCGTAAACAATGCCAGAGGCGACGTTCTAACGACGATCTTCGAGTTTGCGAAAAAGAACAAGAAGCTCCTGAAACTACTCGATAAAAACGACATGATGCACTTCGTCCTCCAGGGCATGAACGAATTCATACTGTCGGTCAAAGCCGAACAGAATCCGGAGCTTAATCCGTTTTCGAAATTGTTCGCAGGACTGGATTCTGACTACCTCATCACGCTCAATATCGGCGGCATCTGGAATGTTATTTCTCTCTGGGTCAGACGCGGCATGAAGGACAAGCCCGAAGATGTAAAATCTGCGATTCAGCAGTATCTTTCAAGAATGGGGAGCACCACTGCAAACGCTCCTCAAATGGTATGATATAAGAGTGACCAACAAATAGCTTTTTTCTAAGGACGAGTAAAAAATGGATGCAAGAACCTATCTGGAGATATTACATGTAGCTGAAAAACTGAAGGATACGCCGCGTCACTGCACCACGACGAAAGGGAAATCGGAGAGCGTCGCGGAACACAGCTGGAGAGTTTCGCTGATGGCGCTTTTCCTGAAGAGAGAGTTCCCGGATGTGGACATCGACAAGGTCGTTTCCATGTGCCTGATTCATGATCTTGGAGAATGTTTCACGGGCGATATTCCCACATTCGTGAAGACGGATTCGGATCGTCAGGTGGAGGACAGTCTGCTGGATCAGTGGATCGCTTCGCTCCCGGCGGAACTCTCTTCTGATCTAAGAGATCTGTACCGGGAAATGGATGATCAGAAAACGAAAGAAGCGAAGATCTATAAGGCCCTCGATAAACTGGAGGCGCTGATCCAGCATAACGAATCACCGATCTCTACATGGTCGGAGAATGAATACGAACTGAACAAGACATATGCGTTCAATACTGTGGAATTCTCGGAGTGGTTAACCACACTTCGTCAGGAGATCCTTCAGGATACACTTGATAAGATCGAACGCGGGGAATGAAGAACTCGGGAGGAAGATCACTTATGCGGAGCGAATATAGAAAAGCAGATAAAGCCGATGCAGAGTTACTGATCGATATATACAATTCTTCGTTTTACAGCGATTTCATCCGATATGGAGAGTGCCCTGCTTATGGAAAAACGAAGGAAGAGATGGAGCAGTCGATCATCGACTATTCCAAGTTCCTGATCATCTGTGATGGTAAGCCGGTCGGGTGTATTTCCTGCCAGGAGACGAATCCCGGAGTTTATTATGTCGGATGCTTATGTGTGATTCCGGAGTACCAGGGAAAAGGGATCGGAACGGCGGCGATGAAATTTGCGAAAGAACAGTATAGTAACTGGGAGAAATTTACTTTAGTGACACCGGTAGATAAAAGTGAGAACGTGAAGTTCTATACAGAAAGATGTGGCTTTACCATAGAGTCTGAGCATATGGACGGGAACGTCAAAGTATTCAACTTCGTTTTAGAAAGATAAAGGGTGAAACATGAAAGTTGCATTGTGTACAGATAAGGAATGGCTGTTATCTGAAGAAGCGTTTCACATATATGCGCCTTGCATGTATCAGCCAACATATGCGGACTATATGGCGAAGATGGAGAGTTTTCTACTTGACCCGTCTGTGGAGTTTTTTGTATGCGAAGATGATGGGAAAAAAGCAGGGATCCTGGTTCTGTCTAAAGATCGGCAAGATGCGGAGATAATCGGTATTTCTGTTTTGGATCCATCACGCAAAAAGGGGATTGGAAGATACATGATTTCGTCTGTTATGAACCAAGAGAATCTGAATTGTATCAAGGCACAGACAGATGATGATGCTATCGGATTTTACCGCAAATGTGGTTTTTCCGATGAAATGGTTGTGATCGAATACCCTGACGGGAAGGCGGTCCGGTATAACTGTGTACTAAGAAAGTACAAGTAGAGATATTTTATGAGGATCGTTCGTGATGAAATACTATTTTGGATGATGAAGTCATTACAGAAGCGGTATATTGAACGACCCGACCCCGATGGTGTATCATGCAACAAAGAAGCAAAGAAAGGGCATAGATGAATTATGGCTGCTCCAACTCCACCCTGGATCGATGAAATCCCTGAAGGTGCATTTATTACCACAGAACCATCGTATGAAACAGGCAAGTATTTCGACCGCTTCAAGAATGATCAGGCGGAAGGACTGAAGTACTATTTCTTCGATCCTTCCGAGCATGGTTTTCCGAAGAAAAAAGACTATCCGCTCCTTATTTTCCTGCACGGAGGATCGAATGCGCTGGTTGGTGAGCTCTGCATTAACTATACGGGTGCGGAATACTATGCATCGGATGAGTACCAGAAGACTCTTGGCGGTGCGTATATCCTGATCCCGATCGCAAATGAATACAAGATAGAGAGTGGCGGCTACGCGGGCAGTTGGGATGAAACCTATATTGAGCCGGTCATGAAATTGATCAGTGCTTTTGAAGCGAAATATACAGAAGGTGTCGGCGTGAAGTTCCTGCTGGGAAATTCTGCCGGCGCGAGATTCACGTTTGCGCTGGCGACACATGCTCCGGATAAGTTTGATGTGCTGGTTCCCGTCGGGACCGATGCAATCCCGAATGATGACGTGATGGACGAGCTGGAAAGAAACGGTGTCACACTGTTTTTTGCCGACGGCATGCGCGATGAGATCGTAAGCCACGAGAAAATCGAGGCAAGGCGCGCACGTATGGAAAGAATGAAGAACAGTTTCATCTATACTCCGGATTGGGTCAGGAATGCGGACAAGGGCATCGCTTCGATCAACTTCGGCTTCGAGATGGGTCAGCATTGCCTGATGAACGGTGTGCAGTCGAACCTTATGTTCTTGGACGGGACTCCGATGGATCCGCGGCTCCCGAACGGGATGACCGGCTGGATGGCCGAAGAACTGAAAAGACGGAAGACTGCTGGCTGATGGAGTTGGTGCTTTAAGGTATAATCTTACTATGATACGCGAAGTGAAAAATGTAGAATTCGAAATGATAGAGACTGCTGATCCGTTCTCCCGATTCCGAGAGGATATTGAGAACGTGTGGAAGAAACATTGCCTTGAAGATCCTTCTGCTTTCAGTGAAAAGATCTTGCATCTTTTCGATACGGAAGAGACCGAAAAGGGCCTGAAACTTCGCATCGGATGGATCAATTACTATGAGGCTTTCTACAGTAAACACGTCGGAAACATCAAGACAAGAAGTATCTTCTCGGGAGGCTACATTCTCACAAGTGACGGATACTATTGCCTTGCTGTGGACTGGGAAAATCAGATCAATCTTATCGGTGGTCTGGCATCCAAGGATGACATTAAAGATGGTAGATTTGTTCCCGAACTTTGCCTCATTAGAGAGAGCAAAGAGGAGATGGGTATTGATATTACAGACGAGCATTTCCAATACGAACTGAAGCATCTTAAGATAGATGATGACGAGTTTTATTCTCCTGCCGGCCTTCTCTACGAAGTGAAAACGGATCATACTAAAAAAGCACTGGAAGAAATGTTTTTGCGTAATGCACACGACAACGAATTGAAGACTATTCAATTCATACGTCTTGATGATCCGGAGGGGTTTGCCCTGCACACCAGAAGAAAGTATATTATCGAACTATTCGATCAGATCCGTCTTAAGAAGATAGCGCATGGAGAATGAGGAGAAGAGAAAAATGAGTGACAGCAGTCTGGTATTCGCATTAGAAAATGGTTCTCTTTCTGCTCTTTCGAAAATACCGAAGAGTGATCTTCACAGCCATGCGGGAAGAGGCGGACATATCTCGTATATCGAGAAATATGCAAACGTAAAGATCACACCAAATGAAGTTCCTTTCAAGAGTCTTTATGAGATGAATCAGTGGCTTAAGGAGAATGTGAAGTGTCATCTTCCCGCTGGCGCGGATGGGTATCTCAAGCAGATCGAAGCTTCTTTTGCGCAGGCGGCAGCAGACAACGTTACTGTACTGGCATTAAGCTTCTGTGTAGATGAGATTCAATTGCTCGGTGGCATGGAATCCTTTAAGAATACGATAAACGGACTTCGCGAAAGATATGCTCCGAATACGAAACTGTATCCGGATCTGGCTCTCGGTTACTTCCCTGAAGAAGTAAATGCCCTGGACGAGATTTTGGAGCGCAAGTTCTTTTCGGGCGTGGATATTATGAACTCCATGGGTACATATACGATGGATGAGTTGAAGCCTATCTGCAGGAAATTGAAAGAAAACGGGCTGATTCTGAAGGCGCATATTGGGGAATTCGGTGAGGCCGATGATGTATGGAGATATGCGGAAGAACTGGGACTGGATCAGATCCAGCATGGAGTTCTAGCCGCAAAGTCGGACAAGGTCATGAGGTATCTTGCGGATAACGAGATCCAGCTCAATGTCTGCCCGACAAGCAACGTCATGCTGAAGGTGAGTGCTGACTATGAGACCCACCCGATCCATACACTCTTTGCAAATGGCGTGAAGGTCACGATTAATACGGACGATCTGCTGATATTTAACTCCACCTTGTCGGAAGAATACTTAAAGCTATATAAGGCCGGCATGAAGGCCGCCGATCTGGAAGTGATCCGACAGACGGGACAGGATTATCTGGTGTGACAAGTTTTCTAGTTTTTTCACAAAGAATTGTACGTTAGTATAGATTTAGTTGAATACGCGTGATCTTTTAACCTGACAAAATGAAATTGACACAGCCCGTATATAATTGTATACTTATGACAAAATGGAAATGGCAGTAAAAAGAGGAACAAATATGGATCAGGATAAAGTGTATTTGTTTGAAGATCAACCTATCAGGAGTGCATGGGTTGAAGATGAAGAAGAATGGTATTTTTCGATAGTGGATGTGGTTGGTGTGCTAACAGAGCAACCCGATATTGACGGGGCTCGCAACTATTGGAAAGTACTAAAGAACAGGCTGAAAGAAGAAGGCAGTCAGTTGGTTACAAATTGTAACCAACTGAAAATGACGTCGCCTAAGGATGGAAAAAAGTATAATACCGACGTTGCCAACACTGAACAACTCTTACGACTGATTCAATCTATTCCTTCTAAGAAAGCAGAACCGTTTAAGTTATGGTTGGCTCTGGTCGGAAGAGAACGGATAGAAGAGGTTATTGATCCCGAACTCACTATAGAACGTGCACTTGAAACCTATGCTAAGAAGGGCTATTCACGTGAGTGGATCAATCAACGTTTGCAGGCGATTCAAGTCAGAAAAGAACTGACCGATGAATGGAATAAGCGAGGTGTGAAGAAGGGCTCGGAATATGCTATTCTTACCGATGAGATCACGAGAGCATGGTCCGGGATGTCGACACGGCAATACAAAAACCTTAAGGGGCTAAAGAAGGAAAATCTCAGAGATAATATGTCTACTTTGGAATTGGTTCTGAATATGCTTGCAGAAGCAACAACTACTGAAATATCCAAACAGAAACAGCCGGAAACCTTTGAGGAAAACAGAAATATCGCACAAGAAGGCGGAGCTGCAGCTGGTGAAGCGAGAGAAGCCGTAGAAAAGAGAACAGGCAAGCCGGTGATTACAAGTAAAAATGCGGCTCAATTACAGGGTTTAGTAACAGGATTAATTGAATCAGATATAGGGGATGACATAGATGAAAAAGATTACAACACTTGAAGCCGCATTGAAAAGAATAGAGGAGTTAGAAAAAGAAAACGCTGATCTGAAAGAAGAAATAACGTATCTGAGAAAGCGAAAAGCCAGTGGACGACAGCGGCATAATGCAAAGTGGTTGGCGATCTATAACGACTTCGTGATCTGCTATGAAAAAGGCATGACTATGGTTGAGATCGCCAAGCGGAATGGAATAAGTGAGCGAAGTATATACCGTTACAAAGCCTACTACGAGGAAATGAAGAAGAGGTGAAGGGCTGACCCGATTCACCATCTCCTTACCTTTTTAAGAACTGTATACCGATAATCTAAATCCATACAATTCGTAGTACAAGATGATATGATATAGCTGTGATTTAGATATGGAGAAGAGGTGGAAAGCATGAAACAGTACATTGTAGATGCATTTACGGATAAGCTATTTGGAGGAAATCAGGCCGCGGTCTGCATCCTTGATAACTGGATAGCAGATGAATTGATGCAGAGCATTGCGAAAGAGAATAATTTTTCCGAAACAGCTTTTGCAGTGAAAGAAGGCGAAGTGTATCACCTTCGCTGGTTTACACCTGCAGCAGAGATAAATTTCTGTGGACATGCTACGCTCGGGACAGCATATGTTCTCTACAACTTCTACGAGAAGGATGCAACGAGGATCACATTTAAAACGCAAGTCGGCGAGCTCCTGGTAGAAAAACAAAATGACCTGTTTAAACTGGATTTTCCGGCTTACTCTTGCAAGAAAACCGATGTAACGGAAAAGATGGAATCCGCGCTCGGTGTAAGGCCTGTAGAAGCATACTTGGATCGCGATCTTTTGCTGGTTTTGGAGAATGCGGAACAGGTCAGAACTCTTTGCCCCGACCAGAATAAACTGAAAGAACTCGATGGATTAGCTATAGCTGTAACAGCGAAGTCCGATGTTCCGGAATATGATTGTATTAGCCGTGTTTTCGTACCGGAATTGAGTATCTCGGAAGACCCTGTCACC
>JAFZZM010000006.1 GCA_017615755.1 Clostridiales bacterium
CGAGTGCCATCACTGCACTTAAAAGAACTGCAACCACTTTTCGGATTTTCATCGCCACGACCTCCCACAATTTAAACTTTCCAAACCACCTAAATTATAACATGAAAAAATCATTTATATCTTCTTAACGGAATAGACAATTTTGATCTGTATCATAAAACTAGTTTCATATGCACACGACCTTCGGAGGTACGCCATGGAAAAGAGAAAAAAGATCGCCGTTTTTTCTTCGAATATTTACGAACCGATGGTGCATGCCATCACGCAGGGCATCAACAAAGCAGCTCTCGAAACCGGCGTCAAAATCATCTACTTCACGAGTTTCAGTGACTCCTTCAGCAATAAGATCTATGAACAGTATCTCCTCTACGACGAGGGCGACGTCGTCTGCTTCGAGCTCCCGGATCTGGATGAATTCGACGGTATCATCCGCATCGATCTTTCCTATGGTATCTTTGCCAAAAAGCACCTCGACGAACGTCTTGCCAACACCAAAGTTCCCATCATCAATGTCGGCGGAAAAGACGACCGTTACCTCAACGTTTTAAACGATGAAGACGAAGCATTCGGCAACGTGGTGGAACATCTCATTTCCGTTCACAACTGCAAGAACATCTACCATATCGCAGGACTGAAACACAAGCCATTCACACAGCAGAGGATCAGTGCTTTTCAAGCCGTAATGCAAAAGCACTCTCTCCCGTGCGACGATTCGAAGATCTACTACGGCACCCTCTGGAGGGACTGCGGCGAACCTGCTATGGATTACATCCTCGCTGATTGCGAAAAGAACGGCGTGAAATATCCGGACGCCATCGTCTGCGCCAACGACTACACCGCGATCGGCGTTGTGAATGCTTGCCGTGCCCGTGGTATCGAAGTTCCCGGCGATATTTTAGTGACCGGATATGACGGTGTCGAGGAAGCTTTTCAAGGCTACCCTTCCATCACGACCGGCGCGCAACCATTCTTCGAATCCGGCTACGAAACGGTATATGCTTTTAAGAGAATGTGGGCGGGCGAAAAGATCGAGAGTGCGATCCTGACACACGGCAGTCTCAAGTGCAACCAGTCCTGCGGATGCGCCCCCATGAAGACCGACTTCGTCGAGGATATCCGCGAGACCTTCAGTTCGAGACTCGGCAACGTCATCTACCTCGCGCAGTCGACAACGAACCTGATCCTCAGTGTTTCCAATGCGCAGTCTATCGAGGAGTGCTTTAACGAGATCGCCAAAAATGCTGCCCTCGATACGGGCTTCGAGACGATGCTCCTGTGCCTGGCTCCCGGCTGGGACAAGAAGCGCATCATCGCATCGGGCTTTTCGAAGCAGGATGAAGAAATGGCTGTTGTAGCGGGATTTATCGGAAGCTTGCCGGCCAAACTTGAGACCTTCCGCAAGAAAGATCTTTTGCCGCCGTCGATGCTCAACGATCCTCGTCCCTATTGCATTTTCACGATCCACCACCTGCAGTACTACATGGGTTACCTGATCGTCTCGCCGACGGAACAGTCCCACGAGCAGCTCGCCATGAAGTCCTGGCTCGTTAACCTCGGTTCCATGCTTGAAAACTGGAGGATCCGTCACGAGCTCCACCTTGCCGTTGACCGCCTGGAGAACCTTTACAACCGCGACGTGCTGACTAACCTTTACAACCGTCACGGTTACGAAATGTTCTTTTCCGATTTCTTCCGCGAGTGCAGGGACAAAAGGATTCCTCTCGGTGTGCTCGTGATCGACATGGATGACCTCAAATCCGTCAACGATCACTACGGGCATGCGGAGGGAGATTACAGTCTCTGCACGATCGCTGAAGCCATGAATGTGGCGGCCAAAAACGGCGAGATCTGTCTTCGCACCGGCGGCGATGAATTTGTTGTTCTCGCGAAGGATTATTCCGATGCAAAAGCACTTGCCTACGCGAATGCTCTTCGTGACCACATTACGACCCGCGTGACCCGCGACAAGAAAACATTTGACGTCAAGGTCAGCATCGGCGCCTGCGTAAAGCTTCCTCCCGAGCCTTCCGGCTCCGTCTACGAAGACGAATCCATCATCCGCGAACTCTCCGAAGAATACATGAAGATCGCCGACGCCGCCATGTACGAGGAGAAAAAGATGCACAAAGGAAAGAGCTGACGGCTCGCACACAGACTAGATAAAAAAGAAGGAGTGTTTCTCCCCAGCTCAGACAACTTTTGCTTTCGCAAAAAACTCGCTGGATGAGAAAGACTCCTTCTTTTTATGTGTGTGCGAGAGGTCTTCCCTGAGAGATCACGCTCGCACTAACTTCTATAAAGCAAAAGGGATATCTCGAGCGGCGAGTTATGCGAAGCATACTGTCTGAAGCCGAAGAGATATCCCATTTGCTTTTATTCAATTGTTAGTGCGAGAGGTCAGACCGAACCTCTTTCAATACCATATTGTTTGCAGATGTTCGTAAACTCTTCTGACTCTGCGAAGCTCTTGAGTACCTGCTCGCGGGTCATATCTGTGAGAAGATGATCGATCCAGAAATCCATACCGGCCTGATCACCTTTTCTGCCCATGAATGTCTTGTACAATCTGGCAACATAATTGTAGGTATTTACATCCTGGTTTTGGAACTCTTGTGATTCAAAGAAGCCCTTCGCTGCCTCTGCGCCGGTGCTCTCAAGATTTGTAAGTCTCAGGGCCCAGAACTCAAGGCCGACAATATCCGGCTCACGGCCGAGGCACTCTTTGTACAATCTATACGCAAACGAAAGTGCTTTTGCCGATGGTCTCTCTGCCTTTGCATTTGTAGCTCCGGATTTTACGCTATAGTATGCGCAGAGATTGCACCATTCGGTGGAATCGATGAAGCCACGGACGACCTGTTCGCGAGTCATATCTGTAGCAAGATGTCCCATCCAGAAGGCCTTACCGCCCTCGTCCGCCGAGCGGTCAAAGAACGTCTTGTAGAGAACTTCAACAAACTGCTCGTCGGTCAGGTTTCTATTCAGGAATTCCGGAGCTTCGATCAGGAAGCCGACCGCAACACGGCCGCCGGAGAAACCTTCATTCGTGACCTTATCGAGCCAGAATGCTTTTCCCTCTGGTTCGGACTCACGATCGAGAGCGATGACATACATACGCTCGATAAAATCTCCAAACATGGATCCTTCTTTAATGATCTTAATGCACTGATCAATTTCCATACTCAGATAGTAGCCCGTCGTATTCTTCGGATCTTCTCTGCTGAGATAATATTTGTCATAACCGTATTGACTCGGCTCAGGTGTCGTAACTTCCATGAGCAAAATGAGTGCCGGACAGTGATACAGTTCCAGTTCCGTGATGGAAGTTTTTCTACAATCCAATTCAACCAGACACGTGTTCTGAGAAAGATTCAGTTTTGAAAGGCCGGTAGCGGTCACAGTCAGATCTTGCAAACACATGTTGGAAGTAATATCCAGTTCTGTCATATCCGTGTTGCTCATAATGCTCAAAGACTTAAGCGTAATAAGCGGACTGACATCCAACTTGCTCAGACGATTGTTACTGACATACAATTCTGTCAGATTGTAGCACTGCGTAACATCAATTTCCGTCAGATTATTCATGTTGATCCAAAGTCTATCCAAAAATGGCAGATTGCCAATTTTAACGGAAGTCAGTCCACAC
>JAFZZM010000007.1 GCA_017615755.1 Clostridiales bacterium
CAAAGAGGAATATGCCGCTATGGTTTTGGAATTTGGCGGGACGTTTGCAGTGGTTTATTAATTGCAGAAGACAGGCTGAAGGACGCAGGCAAACGAGAGAACGGGCAAAAGAGTTTGTAGAACTGATCAAAAGTGACGATATGGACTTGGCTGTTGTCACACATGGATTCTATATGCATACCTTGTTGCAGGAGATGAAAAAAGTGGGATTCAGGATGACGGGATCTTCTGTAAAGTTTAAGAACGGGGAATGTGTTATAGCGGAAAAATAGAAGTGCATTAACTTGGAATAGAAATTATTTTCCAGTTAAACGAAGCAAAGGATTAAGATAAGGATAGAGTAGTTTTTACCAGCATGGGGCCGCTATGAATCAGGTTTATTGGGACGTTGACAGGATAACGATTTTGACTGACACGATGGATGCATCCATCCACCGTCATGCCATGATGCAATTTTTCGTCTGCACGGAAGGAAAGTTGGATATCAAAGTCGGAAAAGAAAAACCTGATGCCAAATGCATCCTGGTAAATAAGAACGTAAAGCACGCATTCAAAACAGATAACAGTCTTTGTTTAACGACAATAATCGAGCCGGTATCCACACTCGGTCTGGCGCTGGACGTTCTTTTGGAGAATAAAGACTACTATATCGTTGATGAATCAAAGGCAGAAGAATTGATTCATCAAGTGATGCTTCTGAAGGACCGCCCCTGCAAAGATCATTATTCGGATCTGAAGGATAAAATCAGCGGATGTTTTGACCTTCTGCCTTCACAAATGCAGCTGGACGAACGTATCGTATCCTTCCTTGAAACGCTGGATCACTGCAATTGTGACGATCACTCCATAGAAGAGTATGCCGGAAAGCTTTGCATATCCGCCAGCAGACTGTCGCATCTTTTCTCTGAACAGGTAGGCATTCCAATCAAGAAGTATCTGACACTGCACCAGCTCGAGAGGGCCTTCGAGAAGATTCTTCAGGGTGAAAGTATCACGAGAGCATCCTTGGACGCGGGCTTCGATTCACCATCCCATTTTGCGGGTGTAGTGAAGAGCCTTATGGGTCTTCCGGCAAGACGTGGAGTAAAAGATAGCGTTTTTTTGAAAGTTTACTAATCGTATTCCAGATAGAATCAAGCCATAAAAGAAAAGGACGGCTTGACTTATGGAAAACAGATATATTAGAAAAACACGGATGCTCGATTACGATAATGCCAAAATCCAGACCCTCGTAAAAGAACACAAATGGGAAGTTTTGGATGAATATCAGAAGATTGGTGCAATATACGATTATGTCAGGAATGAAATTCTGTTCGGATATAACCGATCTGATCTTCTTTCTGCAGATGAGGTGCTGTCTGACGGATATGGTCAGTGCAATACAAAAGCAACGCTTCTTATGACTCTGCTACGAGCTGTCGGGATCCCTTGCAGGCTTCATGGGTCCGAAGTGGATAAGCATTTCCAGAAAGGAGTTACTTCCGGAATAATCGCGGCTCTGGCTCCGGATACGATCGTCCATACATGGGTAGAGGTTTTTTATCAGGGACAGTGGATTGCTTTGGAAGGCGTGATAACAGATGAACCTTATGTTCGTGCTGTAAAAGAACTGTACAAAGAGAGCAAAGGTCCTTTTGCACAATGTGCGATTTCGGTTCCTGATCTGAACAGCCTAAATCTTGAATGGGAGGGTACGGATATATTCGTCCAGAACGTATCCGTCGTAAAAGATTACGGAGTATTTGATGATCCCGATACTTTCTTCGAAAAACATCCACAGACCTGGAGCAAAGTAAAAGACCTTGCCTATGTGTATTATGGCAGAAAAAAGATGAACAGGACTGTTGGTAAAATACGCGCAGCTGCACATATAAGATGATTTCTCGATAATTCCTGGTGGTGACCGCTTACCTTTCTAACTGCTATAATAAGTGCGAAGGAGCCGTAGGATTATGAAAGATTTAGATAAACTGAATAAAGAAGCTAGGATTGTTTTTCTGCTATTTCTGACTCAATTGGTTATTGATAACTTAGCTGACTCGGAAGGCTATGATATAGCTGTAAATGCATTGCAACGTTGCTGGGACTGGGTATTCTATAAAAACATAGAGGCATTCGATTTATATGATTATCTGGGAAACGACGACGAAAATGATGTAACTACATTTATGCTATCAGAAAGACGTGAAACACAGCAAAAAGCATGGTTATGTGTTGATGTTGTTCTATCTATAACAATTCAAAATGCATTTGAATATGAGAATCAAAAGATTGTTCCGGAAGATATCGAAACTCTTTATATTGAAGAAGAAATGGATAAGACGATCGAATTCTTTTGGGATTCTTTTACTAAGATTTACGACAATACGGCTGTTGTAGATAATTTGTTTCTTCAAATGACAAATAATTATCCGATGGGTACAGATAAAAGCATTAAGAAGGAAGATTTGAAATCATGCATTGATCTGATTCAATCCGAGTGTGGTAATGAGAATCTTTTTTAATATTTGTTTTGATGGCAAAGGAGCCGAAATAGATTATGGACAATGATTTTGCAGCAATTGATGAACGTATCCAAAGGATCGTAAAGAAAATGGAAGGATTTGCAGGCAAGCATTTCTCCTTGAGATGCGGTGAATTCCCACCTGTATGGAATAAGCCTTATTCGATAGAAAAAGTTGAGTCTTACGAAAAAGAGAATGGTATCAAGCTGCCTTTGGAATACAAGAGATTCATCACTACATTCGCCAGCAGCGGAACACAGCCATTCTATGGTCTTATGCCTCTTTGGGACGGTGAAGATCAGCACTTGATATCTGAGCCTGATAGCAGCAAGAAATTCCTGTACACGATCAAAAAACCTCTTAATATCTATAATCTCTCGGAAAAAGAATACGCACAGATCTACATAGATAGAACTGTCGATGTCGATCAGGGTTATGTTACGCTGACTCACGAGGGTGATGCTATGTACTGCATACTCGTTGTGAACACAGATGATCCCGATACATATGGAACCGTATGGTTCTATGATTTGGCAGATGATGCAGGAATCTATCCGCTCAAGAATCCTGCCAATGACAAGCCGATGGGATTCCTGGACTGGTTTGAGTACTATGTAGATAAGACACTTGAGATGGATGAAGATGACTATTTCAGCTATGGTGAATTAGCTTGGGAATTCAAATGAGGGATGAAAGAATCGTATTAACAGGGAGCATGGCAATGGATACAGTTATAAACTGTTTTGTAGAAAAGTCAAAAGAAATCCTGAAGGATAATCTGGAAGGGATATACTTGCACGGATCCGCTGTTATGGGATGTTTTAATCCGAAAAAGAGCGATATTGATGTGCTTATAGTAGTGAAAGATTCCATGTCGGATGCGGATAAAAAAGCCTATATGGACATGGTGGTGGAATTAAACAGCCAAGCACCGGTCAAGGGAATTGAGATGAGTATAGTAAAAAGAATTGTTTGCAAACCCTTTGTTTATCCGACGCCTTTTGAATTGCATTTTTCCATTGCACATCTTGATTGGTACAGAAATAACCCGAATGATTATGTTCTGAAAATGAAAGGCGAGGATAAAGATCTTGCTGCGCATTTTACAGTCATAAAACATAGGGGTAAGTGTCAGTATGGAGCTCCAATTGAAGAAGTCTTTGCAGATGTACCTATGCAGGATTATATAGATTCTATCTGGAATGATATCGCAGATGCGGAAGAGGAAATAACAGATAATCCGATGTATTTCACACTGAATCTGGCAAGGGTGCTTGCTTACGTCAAGGATGGTTGCATCCTTTCTAAGAAAGAAGGCGGTGAATGGGCACTCGCCAATGTGCCCGAGAAATACCATAAGTTGGTTGAAGCTGCCTTGAGAGAGTATGCAGAAGGCACTGCTAGATCATACGATACGAAGCTATCTAAAGATTATGCAATATTTATGCTAGAACATATCTCGAATGTGACTAAGGAGAAGGGAATAATATGACGTTTCAATATATATTCGGTCAAGCCGATACGTACATTCAAATTGCTTTATTACTTGTAAGTCTTGTCTTTGCAGTAATGGGAATAGCTGCTTCTGATGCGAATAAGGGCAGGAAGAAACTTGGGATATCTTTGCTGTTTGTCATTCTCTTCCTTATGTTTATGTGGTTTGAGATATTCGCATATGGCATAGGACAAGGCTGAATTAATCACAAAACGATGAAAAGAGTATTCCGGTAAAAATACAGGAAATGCCTGAAAACAGGGCACTCTACCAACGGTCGATTGATAGAATGATCCGAAACTGATAAGTTTAGAATAGAAAAACTGTCAGGAGGTGCTATAATCCTGATTTTCGGGTTCTTGCATTTGAAACAATAACTCGGTTATTATTTCTTTAATGAGGTAATAATTCGTAATGGACAAAGAGAAAACAGGACAACTTATAACTGAGCTGCGTAAAGAGAAGGGACTTACCCAGAAGCAGCTCGCTGACGCTTTGAACGTTACGGACAAGGCTGTTTCCAAATGGGAAAGAGGCCTCAGTTTCCCCGATATCTCAATGCTTGAACCTATATCAGAATTGCTGGGGATCTCGATAATGGAGATTCTTGCCGGTGAGCGGCAAAGCGGAGATGGTACACTGACGCGCGAGGAAGCACAAGATCTTATCCATGCTTCCGTTGAACTGAGTGACGAAGAAATCAGGCATAAGAAGGAGAGGAGCAGATTAATCATCATAATCCTCATAGTTTTAACGATGCTTTTGATTTCAATAACACTAAATATAATCAGCTTGCTGAGATAAAGAAAGGAGAAGACAGGTGGAATTAACGATTACCCTCTACATTTGTTTAGCTGTACTTGGCGCGATCCTGTTTACAGGTTCGTCAAAAAGGCCTGCAAATGAAATGGCGTTTTTCGATCGTATATCGAGCAAAGAGATCCAGGGAGTTCTGGCTGTCTTCATCATGTTCCATCAGACTGTTGTCGCTCTGGACGCGAACTTCAAAGATGCCGGAGACATGATGTTCTTCTACTATTACGGCATTCTTGCGGTTTCGTTCTTCTTTTTCAGTTCCGGATTCGGCCTGTTAAAACGGTGGATGACCGACAAGGACTATATCAAAGGGTTTATGAAGAGAAGGATATTCACGGTCCTTGTCCCGTTCTTCATCTGCAATTACATCTATCTCACTGATGCGCTCCTGAATAACATTATCTTCCGTAAACACTTCGGATTTGGTGAAGTAATCTGCAGCTTCTTCGGAATATTCCTGGTAAATAACGAAATGTGGTTTGCAGTTGAGATCATGATTTTGTATGTTGCCTTCAGGATCGTTTTCTCGAAGGTGAAAAAACCACTTACCGGCATACTCATCATGACCGGTGTGGTCCTTGCCATGATGACGATCGGCCTTTTCTCCGGTCATTCGAATACAGGTGTCATGTCTTACTGGTTCAAGGGTGAGTGGTGGTACAATACGATCTTCATGTTCCCGATCGGTATGCTCTATGCGTATAAGGAAGAACGGATCAACAAAGTGATAAAGAGGTCGTTTGTATCGATCCTGCTCGCATCCTCCATTTTGCTAGTTCTTCTGGATTATATTCACAGAGGGCTTATCTTAGACAGTATCTACTGGACTGAATACACCAAATCTCCCCATCCGCTCCTCGACAAGCTGCACGGTCTTGGCGTCGAGACTTTGTTCGAACTTGTCTTCCTGATCCTTGTTATTACCATAATTTCTCGTATAAAGATCGGTAATCCTGTCATCAAGTTTTTCGGCAAGATCTCTCTGGAGATAATTATGCTGAACTATCTGATGATCGATAAGCTGTTCTTCCTGTATACTAAGTATGGGATCAGAGTGTATCTGCCGGCAGTAGTAGTGGGCACCCTCGTGTGTGCATCTGTGGTCTATATAATCAAGAACATTGTCCTTGAGCGAAAGTCCGGACTATTTGACGGTAAAGTTACTTGATGAAATATGTGGAGAATAGCTGAATAAAGGTCTTGATTAAGAAAAATGCATAAACTGATAATTCTAAGAGGAAATTCTGGTAGTGGAAAAACTACAGTTGCCAAGGCGTTGCAACAGGAATTTGGTGAAAACACGATGCTTATCTCTCAGGATATGATCCGAAGAGAGATTTTGAAGGTGAGTGATGGTGTTGATACCAAGGCACTTCCTTTTTTGCAGGAACTGTTACGCTATGGGAAACAACACTCGGAGATTGTTATTTTGGAAGGCATTCTTGTAGCTGAATGGTATCGTCCGTTATTTGAGTTAGCAGTTGAGTTATACGGTCATGACCTATATGCATACTATTTCGACATTCCTTTTGAAGAAACGATAAGACGACATAAAACCAGAGCAAAGAGCAGTGAGTTCGGAGAGAACGAGATGCGGAGCTGGTGGGTCGATAAAGATTACTCTCCGGTTTTGCACGAAGAAAGGATATCGGCAGAGCTGGACAAGGAAAGTATTGTTCGAAAAATAGTTGATACGGTAACACAAAAAACATTCTAATTTTGTGAATTAAGCGGCACACTATTAACATGTAGTCCCAATACTGTTACCGATGGAAGAGTAACGGAAGAAGAAAGAGTGAGGTCCGTGAAGCCCTTAAGTTAAACTAGAGATAGTTGCGGCCGAAAACACATATTCGACGGGATAGGTCTGCAATTTTAGCATTGACAGCATTTTCGACACCTTTTTGTCCTGATATAATATACCTATATCTACAATTATTTTTGATTGCATTGGCAGATAGGGAAAAGGGAGGGCAGAATGTCACAGATCAAGGCGCTACTAGATGAACTTCAAAAGAGAGAGAAAGATATCTTCCCTCAAGTTTTTGCCAAATCTGGTTTGTTGGCAAAAGATGTTACCGCTATAGGAAAAGAACTTAAACTCAAATTTCCTGCTTCGTTCAAGGAGTTCCTGCGTACGTATCAGATTCCTGCTGCAAAAGTATATATCTGTTTTTGTGGTGAAACTTTTGCGAATTCTTTTGGTATCTCATACGACAGGAAAAAGAATACATATGTAGATTCCGAAGAAGAGGAGATAACAGTTGAGCTTGACTGGATCAGTTACGATGTCTCAAGTGTAGAAGCGTTTATAACGAGTTTCCATGAGATCAACGACAATACTTCAGCATGGGCAAAAGCGGGCTTTATCCTCATAGGTGATTTCAGAGGATATAAGGTTTTCCTGGATACAAAAGAAGATGTTGTGTATTCGATCTATCACGAAGATCTGTACGAAAGCGAGGATTATGAGGATCCTAAGGCAGCGCGTGAGTGCATGGAAGAGAATGCGCATGAGCTCTGCGACAATTTCGAACAATTCCTGAAGGTAATATGTACCGGCAAGCCATTTGATGAAGATGAGCACGTTCTTTCCGGAGAAGAACCGGTAGAAGAACAGCCTGTCGAGACTTCTGCAGATCTATCCGCATGCTTTTTAAAGGTTGGCAAAGCGAGTGATACGCCAATCAAGAATCAGGATAAAATCGGCGGTTATCCGACTTATCTTCCTGACGAGATTCCGGAGGCAGATCATTATAGCGGATACTTCATGATGGAACTGTATAATCACGGATATGCTGATCCGGATATTATCTGCTGGCAGATCTACACAGCTGAGTGTGCGACCAATATTTCTCATATTATTGAGATCCGGAAGGGTGCAAAGTTATACGATGATTCGAGCAAATTGATCCGTAAGCGCAGGTGGCTCCACGAATTTCCGCTCATTTTAGAGCCTGCTGATCCTAAGAAACTCGATGGTACAGTATCTGCTATCGGAGGCAAAGTTCCCAAACTTGCAAGGAATGCATTTAAGAGAAAGAAGATCACATATCTAGGTGTTATCACGGAAGTAATTACTCCGAACATGGAATTATATTTCTATGCATACAGTAATGAAGGAATCATGGCTTTTGGATTTGATGAGAATGGCAAGTTCTTTGCTGAGACTTTCGCATGATCAGGAGGCAGCATTATGAGATTTGAAGATGACATTAATACCATGATCGAATGGGGAAAAGAAGAAAAACAGCCGGATTATGTTGAATTTGTTGAGTTCTTGAGAGACTGCCACGCTGACAAAAAGCCGGTAGTTGTTGAACAGGATGGTGTCGAGACGGAATTTGTTATCTATGACATCATATTCCTGTATAGAAAGCCTTTTCCAGACTTCGATCTGTCAGTGCAATACCTGATAGATGAGAAGACCAAGAAACGCGCAAAGTTTAACTGGAACTATGCATATATGCATATGTTCAAAAAGATCGGGAAAGATGCTTTCAGCATTACTACAGAAGACGGTAAAGTATCGACGATCAGATGCAAATGAACTCGCATAGGGAGGTAACTGATGAAATATAGTGAAGAAGTGCGGAAAGCGATTTTATGTGAAGACTTTTATGAAACGAATGAAGTTTTAGCTAAAGTTCGAGAAGAGGACGATTCTTTTGAATATGTAAGCTTTATACTCCGGTTGATGGAAGAAAACCCAAATCTGGATTTTGGCGTGCCGGGTCCGGCAGTTCACTTCGTTGAGAAGTTTTTCCAAAAGGGCTATGAGGAGCTTCTTCTCGAGTCTGTTAATAGAAGACCTACAATTCATACATTGTGGATGTTGAACAGAATTATCAATTCGCCTGCATTGAAAGACAAAGAGAAGTATTTGTCTGCGTTGGAGTCAATATCTGAAAACGAGAACGAGTCGGACTTGGTACGTGAAGAAGCAAGGAAGTTCTTGTCGTTTCAAAACAACAAGTGATCAGTAAGCAGAGTGAAACCACGGACTTCTTGGTGAATTGTCACTTTAATTGAAAGAAGGAGGGAACATGGATATCAGATATGCAATCGGCGTTGTGAAATATGGTTTTGAAGAATATAAAAAGGCCGTGGAGAAACATGCGGATTTTGATATCAACGAAAAAGACATGTTTAATTGCACCCTGCTTCATAATGCAGTCTCTATGAAAAAATGGGATATTGCAAAAGACCTGATTAAGCGAGGTATTGATGTAACACCGCAGGATTATATGGGATGTACGGTATTGCATTATCTGTGTGCAAATATGAATACGGATGTAGAGACAGTCGAGGCGGTTCTGAAGGCAGGCGGTGATCCGAATATCAAGAATAAGGAAGAGATAACACCCTTATACAGTATTGCCGGAAGAAACTGGAATATAAATACGGAAGCCCGCTATCAGATTTTAAAGTTGTTGATGGAACATGGGGGAGATAAAACACTACCCTGTACGAAGCACGGGGTATCCTCGGAAGAAGTGGTGGAAACCCTTGGAGATCTGAAAGCGATTACTCTGCTGAACCAATATGCCCCGATCCGTCCGACGGTTGAAACTGAAGATCCGAAAATGCGATATCTGCCGATCTTGGATGAAATCAAGATCATGCTTAGGGAAAAGGAGATCACTGACGAAGAGATCTGGAAGAAGATTTCGGAGACGCCGGAGATCATGAAAATCAGGGATAAGCGTTCTTCCAGTTTTCTTTTCCTGCTGACGATCCCGAGCGGGCGATTGAAATTGGCAAAGAAGCTTGCAGATAACGGAGCCGATGTTGATGAGAAGTCGACGCTTCCTTTCTTTAATGGAAACGCATTGAATGGAGCGACCACAACGGAGATGGCGGATTGGCTTCTTTCTCTGGGAGTAAAGGTGGAGAAGAACCTTGTTCGGGAACCGGAGAAAAGCACTACACCGTATGTGAATCCGGCAGTCAATGCCGCGAGCCGTAACGATGCCGGGATGATGCGCTACTGGCTGGCCAAAGAAAAAGAGCTCTTTGCCGATGAGCCGGAATACCTGGAAGAACTGTTTGAAAAAACGATCAGCGTAGCGGCGAAAGCTAATCAGAATACGCTGCTGGAGTTTATTATCCGGGATGAGGAACTTTATCCGTATCTGAAGAAAGATTACAGCGATGGAACCGGCTGGAATCCCAAAGTATCAGCGAAGCTTCGTAAGCAGTCATTGAAACTGATCGAAGCCGAAGAATTGAAACCGAAGGTAAGGGAACTGACCAAGATCTTAACGCAGCGAACTAAAGAGTAATCCCAAAGGTACCAATACATCCAAGGCGTAGGAGGAAAGATATGGAATCACGAAAAATAGTAGACCACATTCAATTGCTGTCGAACACCAGTTTTATAAACTGGTTTGTGATGACCAGTTTTCCGGAAGGAATCGATGTGGAGGAAGATTCTTCTTTGAGCGAGATGCTTTCTTCCAGTCCTATAGATAAGGAGTGCATACATCAGCTGACGCAGTATTACGATGGTGTTTTTGATGAATATGATGGATACGTAGAGTGTCCCAACGCGATCAGGCTTGATTTGAACGGAAATGAGTATGATGTCGAGTTTCATCCCGGTGATACTGTGTATTACTTAAATGGTGAGCAATTGGGGTGTACCGGACCTGAGTATTTTACTAAGAAAATCCCGCTTGATCAGTTTAAGGAGTTCTCCCAAAACCTGTCTTCTAAAGAGAAACTTTTCTTACTGCCGATGTTAAAAGCAACCGCTGAAGAAAAAGAAGAAGTATTTCAGATCATCGATGAGATCATGCAAAATTTCGAACTGTCAATCGAACCGGAACGATTAAGCAAATGTATCTGGGAAAGCGTTAGAGAGCGTTGAGGATAGAAAAATGGATAATAAAAACATGGAAGAATTAGAAAAAGAGTACGTAAAGCTCATCATGGATATCAGACTGAATATGATCGCTGATGAATCCATTTCCGATGCTGAGATCCAAAAGAAAATTGAGGAGACTCCGATAATTATCAAGCTTAAGGATAGGAGCAGTGGCACGAATCTGTTTATGCAGGCAGTTCTGTATGATCGCATGGACCTGGCTAAGTATCTGGCAGAACAAGGCGCAGATATACATTATGAGTCGACCTCAGACTTGTTCTCAGGTAATGCTCTGAATAACGCCAGTACTCCTGAGATGGCTGAATGGCTGTTATCTCTCGGACTCAAGATTGAGAAGAATCTCATCCAAAATATTTACGAACGCCCGGTACCATATGAAAATCCGGCATTGGTCACGGCTCAGCATCAGCAGCCGGAGATGATGTGTTATTGGCTGAAGAAGGAAAAAGAACTGATTGCTGACGAGCCGGAATATCTGGAGAAACTCTTTTTTGAGACCGTCTCTGCGGCATCTTGCAGCAGTGGTAGTTATATGTTAACGCCTCTAATCAGCGATGATGATCTATATCCGTATCTTAAGCGCATTTATGCTGAGGGAGACACTTGGGATCTCAGCGAAACGATAAAACTGCAAAAACGCGGTTTGAAGGCAATTGAGGCTGAAGAGCTCCAGGAGCGCAAGAAGGAACTGACCAAAATCTTGAATCAGCGAGTGAAAGACCTCAAGAATCCGAATAAAGAGAAGCTTACCGGATACATCATTTCCGGCATAAAAGAGGTAAGTGCTTATGCAGCTGAAGAATATGCAAAGGAAGACATTTATATTCTCTCCATAGAGGCAAACAACAATAATACACCCAACGGAGAGTGCTCCATCGGGGTGTATGTAAACACAGAGGAGAATCATGCGAAAAACCTGGAGAACCCGGCAGATGACCCGTGGTATTACCGTTTCTGTGAGTATGAGTGGTATCCGTTAACAGAATCTTCTGAATACTTCAAAGAAGCGACGGAGTATCTTAATGGATTTAATGGAGCATATGAGAGAGATACCGTGTATAAATGCATCGTTGAAGCAGTGGTAAGACTTCGCAAGGAGGGGTTCTTTGACTCTGTATTTAAGAAGTTCGTGTTTATCTCCATCTGTGCTTCGGAGGTTTTCGATGAAGAAGAGATGATCAAGTTTGTTGTAAAGATGAATGGTAAAGAGAACTGCAAAGACTACATTGAGAACATCGAAATGTTCTTTTAATTGAATCAGAAAGGAATGAAGCATGAAAGGTAGAGATATCCAGACATCGAATAATGGAGAGTTCTTGCTTGTTGCTGAATTTGAGAAGAACATCGCCGCCTATGAAGTATCTACGCGCAAGAAACTGGGAGAGTATTCCACACACTATACTCTAGGGAAACGCATGTGCATCTCAAATAGCGGCAAACTCTTCGCGGCAGCTGCTTTTAGCCGGTTTGGAGTCTCTCTTTATGATGTTACGAGCGGAGATGTTCTCTGGACTAACAAAGGAATAAAAAAGATCGGATCGATATGCTTTTCTTCGGATGACAGCCACCTTATTGTTGTCAGCACGGATCGGGAGATGTATACATTATCTCTGGAAGATGGAAGCGTGATAGAAAAAGAAGCCGGTGTGGATGATTTCTATCCAGGTAAAGATATTGAAGTCCGTCGGACCGGCTCGGGGAAATTGAAATGGAATGGTCTGCGGGTAGATCCGGAGAAGCGGATCTTGTGTCTGTGTTCAGGAAAAGATAAAGTATTTGGCTCGGTATTTAGAGGCGGCTTGCTGTGTTATTCCTCGGAAGGGAAACTGCTGTGGTCAGAAGAGAATAAACCGGAAGAGCACTACATTCATCTTGCCTATTGTTCAGAGTACGATTATGTATTATGTTTCGGATTAAAGATTGGTGAGAAGCGAAAGAAACCGTATTTATTCCTTGACGTGTATGCTGCTAAAACCGGGGCGTTAGTGTACACATCTGAGATTGGTACGATCGCGCACACTTATTCAGATTCGGAGCGTATCATTATTGATGTAACCGGAAAGGTATTTGAAGTAGGGAAGGACTCCTGTGTGGCGAGCAGTAGACGCTTTGATGTATCTTCTGCTTTTCGTAAAGCTCCGGTGAAAAAATAATGGGAAGAATTTAGAGGTGTACAAAGTATGAAGAATTGGGACGAAGTAAAGAACAATAAGGAATTGCTTAAGAAGGCAGAAGCCCTGGTCGAGGAGGCTGCAGATTATTACGATGATATGCCGGATGAACTCTGTAAACAGCTCAATGAGATAACGGGAAACAACTGGGATCCGGGCGATTATGGGCAGTACTGTTTTGAGTGGTGGGAAGGTCCGTGGCATCTGAAGCAGGTTGTCTATGGACTTTTCCATGACGGAGAAATGCCGGATACAAACGAATTTAATCTGCATATAGTTAAGACTACTGAAAAAATCGATATGCCTGGTTTGGAGATCCGTCACGCTTTGTGTACGGGAAAGTTAGGTGAGGAATTCCGAAACAAGTTTGATGATCTTCCGGAAAAGGAAATCATAGATTGGTTTACTAATGTATTCTCCGGTTGGAGAAAGAAGTGTAAAGAAGATCCGGATAAGGTTTCATCTAAAAGAATCGAGTATGGTGAGATTACTTGCATATTCAGTTGTGAAGAGGATCTGGAATATCCACTGGATAAGTTTGTAGGTGTTTCTGTCAGTCATGACCGTACAGCATTTGTCTGGGGAGAAGATCTAAGCGATGACGAGAAGAAAAAAATAAAGGACTTCTTTCTCGGAATCGGGTGCACTTTTATCGATTAGTGATTGAGATTGGATGAGTAAAAATGGCACTGTACGATATTGAAGAGGATTTTAATGGACGGAAAGTAATCATGCATTCCGATCCCGACCGGCTCGTATTCATAAATAGAAACAGGATCACGTGGGAGGACGGGGTCCCTTTAACGCTGGAAGAAATTGTCGAATACCTTAAGTTTTATGGTCGAAAAGTGCGTGCTTTTTCCCCGGAAGAAAAGAAGCTCGTGGTCAGCTTTTTGGATGAGCAGGAGAGGTACTGGAACGGTTATGGATTGTGCATCGATTTTGATGAGAACGGAGATCCGAAATATAAGATCGAGGACGGAAAAATCTATTCTTCCCGTATCCCGTGCATCTGTGAAGAAATCGGCAGCAATCAGGTAGATGTTCTTACAAAGAATGACTATGATGCTTTCAAAGAACGGATCGTAAAAGACGGTGTATACACTCTCCTTGATAAGACATATGACATGAGAAAAACGCCGTTTTACCAGTATAAGTGCAACCGCTGCGGAGATATCTGGCTGATGCCGCCTTATACGGATCATTTTTGGTGTAATAAACTCTCCATGATCAGTAAAAAGGCTCACGAAGCGTATCTGAGTCAACATCGGATAGACAAAGATTCCCGAAAAATGATTACATTGGTGACGCTACTGATTATCGTAATTCTTCTGGGCATCGTTCTTCTCGCTATATCACTGGCATAGGGTTTATGGGATTGACCAAGATGGGTTATAATCAGAGGCAGGATCAGCAGTGACTGAACAAAGCAAGGAAACGGAAGGAACTGACTAATGGATTTTGAAAACAAAGTATACATCGTAACCGGGGCAGGTTCCGGTATGGGGAAGAGCTGTTGTGAGAAACTGCTTGAGAAAAAGGCATATGTCATCGGTATCGATATTCAGGACAGTTCGATCGAACATGATTCCTACAAGCACTATAAGGCCAATGTTCTTGACGAGGAAAGAATCAAAACGTGCGTAGAAGAAGTCGAGAAGACATATGGGCATATCGACGGACTGGTAAATGCTGCCGGAATCTTCGGAAACAACAAACCATTCTACGAATTGACCACAGAGGAATGGAACCGTGTCCTGTCCGTTAATACTACCGGTACTTTTATTGTATCCAAGGCAGCAGCTCCGGCGATGATCAAGAATAAGCGCGGCAAGATCGTGAATATCAGTTGTATCAGATCGACGATCTTCAAGAACAATATGGCTGACTATGCCGCGTCAAAAGGAGCGGTGGCTTCCATGACTTCAGCGATGGCACTGGATCTTGCACCGCATAATATTCAAGTGAACAGCGTGGCTCCCGGATTTATCTATACCGGAATGACAGCGGCGTCTTTTGACATACCGGAGGTGAAGGCCCAGTCCGAAGCCCTCATTCCGAACGGAAGGCTCGGAAAGCCCGAAGATATAGCCTCTGTAGTTCTTTTCCTTCTGTCGGATATGTCTGACTATGTGACAGGGGCCATGTTATTTGCAGACGGTGGATACCATATACAAAAGTAAGTCACAAGTACTTCACGAGGAAAATCTTGTTGAGTTTCGGTTCTCCCTTATTCTCTCTTATAAACTCGACCTGGAAACCATATTTCTTATAGAATTCCGGTGCCTGAAAAGCATAGGTGGAGAGGTTGATATTCTCTACGTTTTTCTCTCTGGCGTATTCTTCCACTTTCGAAAGAAGCTTCATTCCGATATGCTGTTTCCTGTATTTTTCGACAACGATCAGGTCTTGAACGTGGACTTCTTTGTAATAGGCCTTTCCGGTGATCACGCCAAGGACTTCCTCTCCTTCTTTCGCAAGAAAAGAGAATTCTTCGTAATTGCAGTGAACGCCGTTTTTCTCGGCATATTGCTCGAACTCTTTATCCAGTATCGTTCCAATCGTTTCGTCAACACTGACCACATTTTCAATCGTCATGGTTTTTCCTCCGCAAAAGCACTTGGTTCCGTCATCATTCTACCACACATGCTTTTCTGTCTGTTCAACTGAAAGTATAATGGTACATCTTGCATAATGGTGAAACTTGTGAATATAATAGAAATCGAAGCAGGGTAATTAGTTATTCGCGTCCTGCATCCACGACGCCTTATGGCGAGGTTAATAATGATAAGAACCTTAGAATCTCATCATGAATGACAAATCGAACCACGGTAGTGCCGGAGGTTTAGTTTTTGTGTTCGTGAAAGGAGGTTCTTTTTTATGTCACACGAATACTTCAGAAACACAGATCGAATCGAATTCATTGTCACGATGGCCTGCACCGGCCGGTGCAAACATTGCTCGGAGGGCGATCACATCAACTGTAAAGGGCACATTGACCCGGATGTGGCGGTAGATGCGATCCGCAAGATCTGTGCGAATTTTGCCATCCGCTCGCTCATGACTTTCGGCGGAGAGCCGCTTCTTTATCCGGAAGTGGTCTTCGCGATCCACCGAACGGCAAAGGAGATGGGGATCGAAAGACGGCAGCTGATCACAAATGGATTCTTCTCGAAGGATAAGGAGAGGATCGGAAAAGTCGTCCGCGATCTTGCCGAAAGCGGGGTCAATGAGATCCTTCTGTCGGTCGATGCTTTTCACCAGGAGACGATTCCACTGGAGCCCGTCAAGTACTTCGCAGAATGTGTGGTCGGAGCAGAAATACAGGTGAAGCTTTCTCCCGCGTGGCTGGTGAGCCGGGAAGACAACAATCCGTACAATGTCAGGACAAGAGAGATCCTTGCGGAATTCGATGCGCTTGAGATCCCGGTCGGCTCGGGAAACGTGATCTTCCCAAGTGGTAATGCATTAAAGTACCTGAAGGAATACTTGGATGAGAATGTCTCGGATCCGTATGAGGATGATCCGGCAGACATCCGCTCCATCTCGTTTTCTGAAACCGGAGACGTCCTCGACGGGAATGTTTATGAGAAAGACATCCTGGAGATACTGGAAGAATATCACCCGTTCTGAAAAAAGAACATGTATGGTATACTACGCAGATGGTATTATTCTCTAAAAACACGTGAGGACCGAAAAGTCATGTACAGGATATTTGATGCACACTGCCACATATACCCGGAATCCATTGCGCCAAAGGCTGTGGAGGGCATAAACCGGTTTTATGAAAACCTTCCTTTCGAGCCTTATGATGGTACTACGGGAACGCTTCTCTGCGTTGGCCGTCAAGCAGGGATCTCCCATTATGTAGTTCACTCGGTGGCAACCACGCCGCATCAGATATCCAGTATTAACCATTTTATTGCAAAAGAAGTGATGCTCTCGAGAGGAGCATTTACCGGTCTGGGAACACTTCACCCGGATTCAGAGCATCCGGAGCAGGACGTAAGTGAACTTGTGTCTTTGGGACTGAAAGGTGTGAAACTTCATCCGGATTTCCAGCGCTTCGAGGCTGACTCTGACAAAGCCATGCGCATATTTGCGCTCTGTGAGGAGGCAGATCTTCCGGTGCTGGTGCATACCGGAGACAAGCGTTTCGACTACTCCAATCCAAACCGGATCGCAAATGTGCTTCGGACATTTCCAAAACTGAAGTTCATAGGCGCGCACTTTGGTGGATGGAGTGTGTGGGATGACGCCGTCAGGCTTCTTTGCCGATTTGACAATATTGTCGTGGACACTTCTTCCACGTTCTATGCGTTAGGCTTTGAAAAGGGCAGGGAATTGATCAAGAAATGGGGTGTAGACAGAGTGATGTTTGGTGCGGATTATCCCATGTGGAAACCTCAATTGGACATCGATTGTCTCCTGAAAATGGAACTCACGGAAGACGAGTATCGCAAGATCTTCTGGGATAACGCGGCGCAGATCTTCGGGCTTGAGTCCGTGTAATGATTGATTAACGGCAACGGCAACGGCGAAGCACCTGAACGTAATCGCTAATAGAAAATACTCACTTTCTGACAAAACGGAAAATGTTGCCCTTGTCGTCGGGGGACAGTGTGCGGAAATAATTCAGATACATATCCGTGACGTGATCGGCGCGGCCTTCGGAGACAAGCTTCTCCAGTGCTTTTGCAGCGTCATCACGACGACCGAGCTGGAAGAGACGTAAGGCTTCGCGGAACTCGATATTGTTTTCCGCGCGCACTTTCTTGTCTTCTTCACGCAGGCAATCGAGGACTTCATAGACGCCTTTGACTTCGTTGACGCCGGCGACCTGGATCATGCCGAGATAACGAAGGGTCAGATCATCCGGAGAGGCCATCCGGTCGACTGTGTCTTTCGAGAGCAGGATCGCGGTCTTATACTGCTTCGTGAGCGACTCGAGTCTCGAGGAAAGATTGACCGTATCGGAAATAACTGTTCCGGAGAGACGCTCGCTCTCACCAACGATACCGATCATGGCCATGCCGGTATGGATGCCGATGCCGATATTGATATCACTGATCTTCAGTTCTTCTGCCGTCGAAGGATCCAGTACGATCGCGCGGTAGAGATCCACGCCGCAGGCGACCGCATCATCCGGACTCTCGAAAAGCGCCATCACCGCATCGCCGATATACTTGTCGACGAAGCCGTTGTGCTCGCGGATGATCGGTCCGGCTTTACCGTAGATCGTATTTACAAAGGCAAAGTTTTCTTTGGCGGTCATGATCTCGGAATTGATCGAGAAGGAACGAATGTCGCAGAAGAGAACGGTCAGTTCGCGGCTGCTCGCATCGCCCAGAGTCAGATCCGTGAAGTCTTTCTTGCCGAGGTATTCACGGAACTTCTCAGGAACGAATTTGTAGTAGAACTTTTCCGTGCGGTCCTTCTCTTCAAAAGACTTTTCGAGGCTGATGGCCATCTCGTTGACCTGAGAGCAGATCTGTCCCAGTTCGTCTTTGGATTTGTAGTTGATCCTTGCGGAGAGATCACCGTCGGAGATCTTCTTGACTGCGGAGGTTGCTTTCTTGATGATCCTTGTGCTGAACAATGTGGAGAGCACCAGAAGAAGCGTGAAAGCGCTGATGATCGCTAAACTGTAGAGGGCGATCTGGAACCAGATATTGCTTCTGTCGGTGTACAGGATCGCGATATCCGCATCGACTTTGAGGTAGTATTCTCCCTTGGAAGGAGTATTGATCCGTGCGTAGCCGGTGATCGTGTTTTCGATGATACTCGTGTTGCCGGTAATGGAAGCCAGATTGTTGGACAGATAGACTTTCGATGCCTCGGAAGACCCAAAAACGGGGAAGTCTGCATCGAAGGATTCCCGCACCTGAAGAGGCGTGGTCAGTAAGTCGTTTCCCGCGAGAAGATACGCCGTGTCAGCATTCTCCCTGTAGATGACGGAGAATACGTAGCCTTCGCTCCAATAGTTGTCACGGTTGGAACAAAGAGAAGCGAGCTTGGCGGAAAGATCTTGATAGGCAGCACCGGTGTTCTCATCCGTCACGAGGAGACCTGAAAAATCATATCCGTCAAAAGTATCGGCGGCGAGCTCGCTGACCATGGTCATGTCTTTCACGATATCTTTGCGTTTATTCGTATCGGCATAGCTGTATATCGAGGTGGCGATGAGAATCGCTAGTACCAGGAACACCGGGATCGTTATGATGAGCTGTTTATAAAGTAGTGTCTTCCGGCGGATGATCAGGTTGATGAGCAGACCGATAATGGGGAGCACATACAGATATTCAAGGGTCGGGATGATATACATCAAGGCGTTGAAATGCGGCTTTAACACGATCTCCTTAGAAGAAAACTCACCGGATGACCAGATAAGAAGAGCATTTTTGAGGCAGATGACAAGAGAATCCGAAGAAGCTCCTGCCGGGCGGTAAGACGCAAGTCCGACAAGAGCACCGCTTTCACCGGAAAAAGAACTGACGTCGAACATCTTCGTTGCTTTTCCATCTTCAAGAAGATAAATGGTGGCTGGTTCTGTATTGTTTGCAACATAGAGTTTACCATCTGCCAGCACGGCGTTATTAAAGAAGGGCGCGGCGCTTCGGTTATTG
Organism: Clostridiales bacterium; assembly: GCA_017615755.1. GTDB lineage: Bacteria > Bacillota > Clostridia > Saccharofermentanales > Saccharofermentanaceae > Scatonaster. The sequence goes on from JAFZZM010000007.1 coordinate 19,503, forward strand.
GCATCAAACCGGTAGATGCTTTCTCCCAGAGGCGCATTCCATTCCACCCGATATACATTACCATCGCTCCTCAGGAAAAGGAACGCACCATCGATCGGGATCACCGATACCGTATATGTCCCGTCAGGGTCTGTAGGGTAGACGTTACTTGTACTTACGATCCGGGTCTTTGTATCGATGGAATACAGTTTTACGCCGGAAGGATCGATCCAGGCGAATGTGACGTGTCCGTCGTAGTAGTGAAGCCGGCTCAGATCCGTTCCACGGAGCCGCTTGGATGTGTCCTGTTCGATCCTGCAGATCTCATCGATCAATTCGTAATCTGAGGACAGGCACACGACGGACTCCCGCGCGTTGATCAGACTGGCGTCGTTCTGATAATAGTAATGCACGGCGTAAAGTTCGCCGCTGTCGGTGAGCGCAAAGTTACCGGGGTAGAAGTAATTGACCGAATCCAAATGGGGATCTTTTACCATACCGTTCGCGCAATACCCTTGTTCCCCCGTATCGATATTCACGAATGCAGTGAGGCCGTCTCTCGGGCCGTTATCGAAGATGGCCATCGTTCCGTCATCCCGCATCGAAAAGCGGGTCACATTGCCAAGCGGGTATTCATGAATGAAGCTTCCGCTGTTGTCACACACTCCGTTTAACTGCGGATACGCGGAAGTGATCTTTGACAGTATGGTGGAAAGAACCATCGTTAACACAAGCGCCAGAAGAAGCCAGCGCGCTTTCCCGCATAGTTTATATATGACTTTCTTACAACCCTTTAATACTTTCATACGTTATAAGTATAACACGAAGGAGAGTAAAGGATGGGGAATCGGATGCGAATAGAGATTTGCCTGTTTTTTCTGCAACGGAAAGAGAACCTGTTGACATCGCCAGACTATCGTAGTAGTATAGACTATAGAAATAGTCTGGAGGCTCGATTATGAAAGAGAAACTATTTGACAGCGAAGCCAAAGTCATGGAGATCATCTGGGAGAAGGGCCCTCTTTCGGCCAAAGAGATCAGCCTGATCGCAGCGGACTCCATCGGATGGAATAAGAACACGACCTATACGGTCATCAAGAAACTGGAAGCCAAAGGTTTCATCAGCAGAAGCGAACCCGGGTTCATCTGCACGCCTTTGATTTCACAGGAAGAGGTACAGAAGACAGAAGCCAGATCTCTGCTGGACAAAGTATTCGGTGGCTCACGTAAAGCACTGTTTTCAGCGCTGCTGGAGGATGAGAAACTCTCCGACAGTGAGATCGAAGAACTGAGGGATCTGATCGAAAAAAGGTGAACACTATGCTGGGAAGGATTTGTTACTGGGTCTTTAATATGAGCATCATCGCCTCATTCATGGGGCTTCTGGTGCTGCTCATCCGAAAACTCAAAGGGATTCCGAGAAGGATATTTGTATTCCTGTGGGCGATCCCGTTCCTTCGCATGTGCTTCCCACTGGGTATCAACAGCCGCTACAGCCTGATGACCCTGATCTCAAAACTTACGACCAAAACGGTCACGACCTACCAGCCGCTAAGTGAGCTGGAGCTATCCTACTCGAATGTGATCATGCAGGCGGAAAGCTATTCGCCGTTCACCTTCAAAACGGAATTCCTGAAGACCGTCTTTGAGATCGCCGGTCTGATCTGGCTGATCGGCGCGGTTTCGATCCTCGTTGCCCTGGTTATTCTCTATGTATCCACGAAACGTGAGATCAAGGATGCGAAGCTACTTAGCGGAAATGTGTATCTGTCCGAAAAGGTCGAGGGTCCGGCTGTTTACGGGATCTTCCGACCCAGGATCATACTGCCTGTGGCGTATTCCGAGAAGGACCTGAAGTACATCATCCAACACGAAAAGACGCACATCCGCCGAGGCGACAACTTCTGGAGACTTCTCGGTTTCCTAGCCGCGGCGATCCACTGGTTCAATCCATTCTCCTGGCTATTTCTGAAAGCATATCTTTCCGATCTGGAACTGGCCTGTGACGAGTCGGCCGTCAAAGACTTCACCAAGGAAGAGCGTAAAGACTATGCAAAAGCACTTCTCGACTGTACTACGAGCAAGAGCCTCTTCGTTTCCGCTTTCGGCGGAGCGAAAGTTCGTACGCGCATCGAGAATGTACTGTCCTACAAAAAGATGACTTTGGTTTCGTCGATCGGCTTCGCAATTCTGATCCTGACGATCATTTACACCCTGCTTACGAATGCAGGCTAAAGAGAGGAAGATGAAACATGAGGAAAATAATTACTGCATTACTGACAATTTGTATGCTCATGACAGTTGCGTCATGTGCACTTAAGAAACCCACGTCCGCGCCCAAAACAACCACAATTACAGGAGTAGATATGGAAAAATTGCAAGCGCTCTATCCGGAGTTTTTCAACCTGAAAGGAGATCCTTTTAAAGGCGTAGAAGTATATGTCTGGCAGATGAGTGAGGATAGCTATTCTTGTGGTCTGATGATGGGAACAAACAGGAATAAGACTGAAGCAGAGATCATGGATCTTGCTAACAAAGCACTTACGATCGATGAAGCAAAAGCGATCCTGGATCAATGTGCCAATAAAGATGAGGTATTCATTATCCCGGTCATTCAGCCGATTTCAAGCTATTCCTATACCATTGATGAAGAATACACGAAAAAAGTGCAGAACCTGTTCTATGGTGACACTTCCGTTCCTGAATCCGCCACGACTACTTTCGGCACTTCTGTTTATGTCAGCAATCCCAATATGGAAGAGCTTTTCAGTACGGTCTGCTCTGCAGATGAGGCGTTGAAAGCAGCGAAGGAGAAGGGCATAGTCGTAGTGGAAGATGCAACCACCTGCACATCCGGTAAAGAAGATATGGAAGCATTCTATGCAACAGTCTCTGAGGGAAATGCCGCCTCCATTCTCATTGCAAAGTATTATGGACCTCTGGATAGAGGTCATGTGTCAAATGAGTTCTATAGGCAAGAGAAGGACAATTATCCTGTACTGTACTTCTATCTGGTGGAGTTCGATGGAAAACAATTCACGACACAAGTCCGCGAAAGCGCCTCGGAAAAGATAGAAACAGATAAGACCTTTACATATTTGAAACACTACACGGGCGATGCCCCCAAGACCGCTCTGATCGCCAAGTACGAATATTATGTACTTGTAGATAACAAAGATGTGACGTGGGAAGACATTGAAAGGGGAATGTTCAGTTCGCAATTAGGCGACCAGATTGAACACTGCATGATCTGCTCGGATTGCAAATAACTACGAGGAGATCGCTGCCTTAACGAACAGAAGATCTTCGTAAGCAACCGAAGTGAAAAGCGTGAACCGGCTTGTTCCGATTCACGCTTTTTCGATTCTTACTTTTTCGCTTCTTTCTTTTGCACCAGAGGTCCGACACGTTCTTGTTTTCTGTGTTCGAGCCAGGGGATGAAGCTTTCCCGATAGAGGATCGCTACGACAGCGGCGAACGGGATCGAGATCAGGATACCGATAGGTCCGAAGAGCTTTCCACCGAGGATGATGGAGATCAGGGATACAAAAGACGGCATACCGAGCGAGTCACCGAACAGATGCGGTTTAACGATGTAGCCGTCGATCGTCTGCAGGATCAAGGTGAAGATGATGAACGCCAGTGCATACATCGGGTCTTCGAGCAAAAGGATGAATGCGCCGAGTGCACCGCCGATGATCGGTCCGAATGTCGGAAGGATGTTTGTGACACCGACGATAACGGAAATAAGCATTACGTTCGGAAGACCGGCGATCAGCATGAAGATGGCATTGACGATACCGACACCGATGGCCTCGAGGATCGTATAGCTGATGTATTTGGCGAAGATCGCACTACTTCTCTTAAGGAATGCGGTATGCTTCTCGTACTGCTCGTCGGTAAGGAGAGCGTGACGGAAACGACGGATACCGGCATAAAGTTTTTTCTTTCCGGCCAGAAAGTAAACAGCGAGGATGATGCCGACAAAGACATTGACCAGCATGGTGCCGACACTTAAGACGGTGTCCATGGCGCGCGACAGGTTCGTGGTAAAGTTGGCGATCATCTCGTCTGTCCAGGCATGGATATTCGAAGTCCAATTCGTGGCATTCAGCTGGATATCGTACTCCGCAGCGAATTTGTCGAGCTTGGCGAGGTTCTCATCCAGCAGAGACGAATAGTTCTGCGCATTGGAGATGAAGTGTGTGATGCTCTGCACGATGTGCGGCATAACCAGCCAGAAGAAAAATCCGAGAAGGACCAGTACCAGAAGGATCGAAACGACGACCGAAAGGATATAGCGGGTCTTCGGTTTTTTAATCTTCTTGAATACTTTGTTCTCGAAGAAAACGACGATAAGGTCGATCAGGTACGCGATGATCACGCCGATGATGATCGGTGACATCAGCTGGACTACATGAGACAGCCAGCCGAGAACGACCGGAAGATTGGTCATTATCAGATATGCGATAACACCGACTACGGCAGCCATGGAATAGGCGCCCCAACGGTGGCCGAGTGCTTTTTTGAATCTATTCAATTCCGTAAACTCCTAAAATTTAGAATAAACACTCCTATTATAGGACCTTTCCCCCCAGAAATAAACTATTGATTCTTTGAGGACCGCGGAAATCCGTCGAGAGCGTGATATAATTCTAGGAGGCGCCCTCGAATTCCAAATCATCGACGGGCACAAGAAGGAGCAGGAATGTCGAAACTGTATTTTGTCAGACACGGAGAGACGGTCTGGAATGTCGAAAACAAGATCTGCGGAGCGACGGACAGTCCTCTGACGGAAAAAGGACACGAGCAGGCGGTCATGACGGCGAAGAATATTCTTTCCAAGGGCGTGAAGGCGGACCTGATCCTGTATTCTCCTCTTTCCCGTGCAAAAGATACGGCGATGCATATCTCGGAGATAATCGGGGTGCCGACAGAACCTGAGCCGAGGCTTTTTGAGCAGTGTTTCGGGAAATACGAGTCCACGCCGAGGGACGGACAGGAATTCTTCGAGATGAAGCAGAAGTTCCTTTACCGCTTCGATGGCGGAGAATCGATGTTCCAGCTGGCGCAGAGGATCTATAATCTTCTCGACGAGTTAAAAGCACAGCCGGACAAGACCTTTATCCTGGTGGCCCATAACGGGATCGCGCGGGTGATCCATTCGTATTTCTACGAGATGGAAAACGATGAGTATGCGAAGTTCGGCATCAAGAACTGCGAAGTCCGGGAATACGATTTCGGGACGAATTGAAGGGGATAGACAGGATGGAAGCCTTTAAGACGAAAATAGAAGAATTGGCAGAAAGCCGGAAGATCACGCCGGAGTTTCTGGACTATATCCTGCATCAGGCAACGGAAGAAGAAAGAGAGATCCTGTGCGCCAAGGCCAGAAAGACGGCCCAGAGCATCTTCGGGAAGACCGTGTATCTTCGTGGCCTTATAGAGTTTACCAACTACTGCAAAAACGACTGCTATTACTGCGGCATCCGCTTAAGCAACAAGAATGCCTGCCGTTACCGCTTAAGTCTGGAGGAGATCCTTTCCTGCTGCGATAAGGGCGAGGAACTGGGATTTAAGACATTTGTGCTGCAAGGTGGAGAAGATCCGTATTACACAGACGACAAGATCTGTGAACTGGTCCGTGCTATTAAGGAAAAGCACCCGTCCTGTGCGGTGACGCTTTCAATTGGCGAGAAGTCTTACGAGAGTTACCAGAAATACTTCGAAGCAGGAGCGGAGCGTTACCTGCTCCGTCACGAGACGGCGAACGAAGAGCACTACGCGATGCTTCACCCGAAGAACCTTTCCGGAGCCCACAGAAAACAGTGCCTGCGTGATCTTAAGAAGATCGGGTTCCAGGTCGGCTGCGGCATCATGCTCGGCACACCGGGGCAGACGACAGCACATATTTACGAAGATATTCAGTTCATGCAGGAACTCCAGCCGCACATGATCGGCATCGGGCCTTTTATTGCCCATAAAGACACGCCGTTCCACGACCGACCGAGTGGATCCGCAGAGGAGACGATCGCGCTTCTGGCGGTGCTGCGCCTCCTGTTTCCGAAGGTACTGCTCCCGGCAACAACGGCACTCGGCACGGCCGATGCTTTTGGACGCGAAAAAGGAATCCTGGCAGGGGCAAACGTCATCATGCCGAATCTTTCGCCTTCGAACGTACGCGACAAGTACCTTCTCTACGACGGTAAGATCTGCACAGGTGAAGAGGCCGCCGAATGCAATGCCTGCCTGCGTGGCCGCATGAAGAAGATCGGGTACGAGGTCGCGGATGTACGCGGTGACCACCCGGATTTCATATAATACGCTTCGCCGGATGGTACATATCCGGTGTTTTGCTCCGAAAGCATAATTGGGGCATCCTAATTCGAAGCGGTCAAGATGTAAAGCATATAGCGGTTTGGTATATAATTTCAGAAGGCGGAAAAGCCGGAAGGAGTTTACCATGACAGAAACTATTCTGAATAACAAAAACGTGAAAGCCCATTCTTGTCCGACTTGTGGCGGACAGCTCAAGACCAATTTCGAGCTTGGCATGTACGAATGTCCTTTTTGCGGGGTGAACTTCGACTATGAATATTTCCGTGAGGACGACGTGCTCAAGAAAGGCTACGAGGCTCTCGAAAAGGGCGAATTCTCCAGCGCCAAAGACGCGTTTTCGTTCATGCTTACCAAAGAGCCGCATAACTTTATGGCGCTTCGTGGCAAGATCTTCGCTATCTCTCACATCAGCAACTTCAAGGATCTCGAGAAGGCCGACGCTTTCAAGAACATTCATTACAGCGTGACAGACTGTGAGGATGCGATCATGGCCGCCGATCCGCAAGACCGTGAATACTTCACCGAGTTACAGGCGCTGCTTTCCAAGGCACAGCGTCTTTCTGAATGCGACAAGGAGAATCAGGCCGTCCTCGAAAAAAGAAAGAAACTTGGCGGGGAACTGAAAAACCTTTCTTACCATGTGGAGCAGAACTATGTCACGACTAGAGATGGCAAACAACATCCGAAGGATGTCATCAAGACATGTATCGTCGGAGCAATCCTGGTTTTCGTTATTGATATGGTACCCGGACTTGGTCTCTTACTCGATGGAAGCGTAAAGGGAACTATTATTGTCCTGCTTGCCACACTTGGGTTGATCGGCATTATGGCTCTGATCACGGCGATCATTGTCGCACCAAAACTAAGCAGGATCAAGAAGATCGAAGCGCAGATGGCGGAAATCAATAACGAGATCGACACGACGATCGCCTCGCAGATCAAGGAGATCGACAGCAAGACCTCGGAAGAGAAAAGAGAATTCAGAAATCATTATCTCTTCCTGAGAAAGATCGAAAAAGCAAACGGCACCTTTTAAGTGATGTCAGGGGAGTGTTTCAGTCAAAAGAATACTTAGCAGTATAATCCTGGATGTAGCGCTCGAAATCAGGCGAGCGCTTCTCTTTTATTTTTCCAAGATACATATGTGTGTCGAAGGAGCCGGTGTCGAGTTCGATCAGAGCAACGGCAATGTTGGAGCACTGGTCGGAGACCCGTTCGAGGCAGGTGATGAGGTCGTTGAACACAAAGCCGTGTTCGATCGTACACTGGCCCTGCTGGACGCGCTCGACGTGGCGGAGTTTCATCTCATCGCAGAGGGTATCGATGACTTCCTCGAGTGGCTCGACGCGCTGTGCCAGAGCGATGTCCTCGTTTATGAATGCGGTGACCGTGTTATGCAGATTGTCACGGACCGCTGAAATGAGGATCGACAGTTCTTTTTTTGCGTCATCGGTAAACGCCAGATTCTTGTCGTGGATCTCCATGGCGCTCTTGGCGATAGTCACGGCGTGGTCGGAGATACGCTCGAAATCCGAGAGTGTGTGCAGGAACTTCGAGACTTCAAGGTTTTGCTTCTCGGAGAGTTCTCGTCCGGTGAGCTTGGCGAGGTAGGAACCGAGTGCGTCTTCGTAACGGTCGCCGGCATCCTCAAGCTCTTCGACATGGTTAAATCCGTCTTCACTGTAATTGGAGATGAGACCGGAGGCAGCCTCGATGGCTTTCTCGGCTTCGCGGGCCATATCGCAGATCGTGGCTTTACTTTGTTCGATAGCCAGAGCCGGGTGAGTCAGGAAGCGTTCCTCCAGTTTGAGAGCCGGATCATTGGGTTCATTCTTGGAAGGAACGAAGATGTTGGCGACAGCTTCGAGTACATCTACGAAAGGAGCAAGTACCAGAAGGATCGAGAAACGCAGGATCGTATTTACAAGAGCGAGTGTTACGGGATTGACGGTATTTGCCAGAAATTCAAAATGGAAGATCGCATCGCAGATATAGAAGATCGAGGAGCATACCATAACGCCCATGAACGAAGCAACCAGATAGCTTACCGCTGTTCTTCGGCCGTTGACGCTGGCGCCGAGGGCGGAGAGAAGGACCGGGACAGAAGCACCGATTGCGATGCCCATGAGAAGCGGAAGTCCGGAGCCAAGCGTGATCGCACCAGTCAGGGAGAGGGCCTGGAGGATACCTACGGCAGCGGATGCAGATTGCAGAAGTGCCGAGAACACGAGGCCGATGAGGATACCCATAAGCGGGTGGGTCATGGAAGTCAGAAGGGATGTGAACCATGGCTGGGTGCCGAGGTTTGAAACGGCGGAGCTCATGCTGCTCATACCGAACATCAGGACGGCAAATCCCATCATGATGTCGCCGATGTGACGGTGGATCTTCTTCTTGCAGAACATACGGAAGATGATGCCGACGACGGCGATGACGCCGGTCAGTGTGGCGGTGGAGAAGAGGCTTGTCAATCCGGAACCGCTGTCAATGTAGCTTAAGCAGATGATCCAGCCGGTGATGCTGGTGCCGAGGATAGCGCCGAGGATGACACGGATCGCCTGCTTCATCTTCATCATGCCGGAGTTTACGAAACCGACGACCATGACGGATGTCGCGGACGAGGACTGAATGGCGGCGGTGACGAAGGTGCCGAGAAGGATCCCACGTAGCGGTGTGCCGGCCAGACGGTAAAGAATCGGCTCGAGTTTGTTGCCGGAAACTTTTTTCAGACCGTCACCCATAAGGGTCATGCCGAATAAGAATAGAGCGATACCGGATAATAGACTTACTATTTCAGAAATTCCCATATATTTACTCCTCCACTATTACTTTATGGCCGCCGTGTTAAATCCTTGACCAGGTTTATGTTAAATGCACGTTAAACGATACGTTTTGTAGGCGGAAGTATTGTTATTCGTAATATTTCTTTGTTAAGATGAAACTGAGGTGAGAATCGTGATCTACATGCTTGAAGACGATGAAAGTATCCGCAAACTGGTTATCTATGCACTGGAGAGCCAGGGCTTTCAGGCGGAAGGATTTGAGACTCCGGAGAGATTCTGGGAGGCAATGAGAAAGAGTGAACCGGAACTGGTTCTTCTGGACATCATGCTCCCGGGAGAAGGCGGGATCTCGATTTTAAAGCGTCTTCGTAATAATCTTTCGACAGCGGAGATCCCGGTGATCATCTTAACTGCGAAGAACACGGAATACGACCGTGTCGAAGGCCTCGATGCCGGCGCAGATGACTATATTTCCAAACCTTTCGGTATGATGGAACTGGTCGCACGTGTCCGTGCGGTATTGCGCCGCCGTTCTTCCGCGCCAAAAGCATCGGAGTACCGTTGGAACGAACTGTACATCTGCCAGGATAAACACGAAGTGAAGGTGGGCGACGAAGAGGTTGCCCTGACATATAAGGAATTCACGTTGCTTTGTCTTCTGATCGAAAACCGCGGTCTGGTCATGACGAGAGAAGTGCTTCTCGACAAGATCTGGGGACTGGGTGCAGAAAGAGAAAACCGTACGCTGGACGTGCATATCCGTACGCTCCGGGCCAAGCTCGGAAATGCGGGGACATATATCCAGACCGTGCGAGGAGTCGGATATCGTTTTGTGGAGGAATAGTCTATGATCAAGACAATCTTTCGGAACACATTTCTAGTCGGCCTGTCTGTTCTGCTTGTGTGCGGTGTGCTTTTCTTCGGGCTTCAGTATAAGCAGACGATGGATGAAACATATAGCGCGCTTCAGCAGGAAGCCGTTTATGCGGAAAAAGGACTCATGATCGGTGGGGATGAGTACCTCAAGAAGTTAGGTGATGTAAACCGTATTTCATGGATCGATAAGGAAGGAAATATCCTCTACGATAGTGTTTCTCCGATTCCGACGGCGAACCAGAAGGATTGTCCGGAGGTCAAGTCAGCGATCGAAGACGGAGAAGGACAGGGGATCCGTAAGTCTGAGACCAGTGGCGTGCAGACCATGTACTATGCCAGAAAATGTGAAGACGGAACGATCCTTCGTCTCAGCCGTCCGCTCAGCGCCGTGCGTTACGCCCTCTATGCCGTAAGTCCGGTATTGTGGGTGCTGGTTCTGGTCCTCATGATCTCCGTCGTGCTTGCATTCCGAGTAGCGAAGCAGATCGTACGTCCGATCAATGAACTCGACATCGATCATCCGGAATCAAATACGTATCCGGAGCTTTCGCCGCTTATCCAGAAGATCCGTGAACAGAAACTCCTGATCCAGGAGGAAGTCTCTCAGCGTGAAGCACTCCGCCGTGAGTTCTCGGCCAATGTTTCGCATGAGCTGAAGACCCCACTGACATCCATCTCCGGCTTTGCCGAGCTGATGTCCAAGGGTGTCGTTCCACCCGAAAAAGTGCAGGAGTTTTCTTCCGATATCTACAAAGAATCCCAGCGTCTCATGATGCTGATCGAAGACATTATCAAGCTGTCGAAGCTGGACGAGGAGGGTATCGGACCGGAACGCGAGAACGTCGATCTGTACGAGCTTTCCGCGGAAGTTCTGGACAGTCTTAAACCGACGGCCTCCAAGACCAACATCAAACTGGAGATGAAGGGAGAGCATGCGGAAGTGTCCGGTGTATACCAGCTCCTTTCCGAGATGGTCTATAACCTCTGCGACAACGCGATCAAGTATAACCGTCCGGGTGGAAAAGTAGAAGTCGACGTTCACTCTACTGACGATAAAGTGATCCTTTCTGTATCTGACACCGGCATCGGCATCCCGAAAGCTCATCAGAAACGCGTGTTCGAGCGCTTTTACCGCGTGGACAAGAGCCACTCGAAAGAAATCGGCGGTACAGGTCTCGGCCTTTCTATCGTGAAGCACGGTGCCCAGTTCCATAACGCTGAAGTAAGCCTCGAGAGTGAACTCGGAGAAGGCACGAAGATCACGATGGAATTCCCGAAGCCCGGTCCGGCAGCGCCGAAGGAAGAAGAATCCTCTGAAGCAAAAGCCGAAACCGAGAAGGAATAAAAGTCTCCCGGCGGGAGACCCGGTCCGTTCTTTTTCCCCGTATACTTTAGCCAAGATCAGATTGTATAATGTATGCATAAGGAGGGAACGGCTATGGCAGAGTTGAAGTGCCCGCATTGCGGACAAGCATTTACAGTAGATGATACGGAATTAAGTTCGATCGTGCAGCAGATCCGGGACAAGGAGTTCGAGAAGGATCTGAATGCGCGGGTCAATGACCTGCAGAAGCATCTGACCGAGAAGCATGAGCTGGAGATGGAAGCGCAGGAGAACGAGATCCGTCTTTCCGTCAAAGATGCCCACGAGAAGGAGATCCAGGACCTGAAGGATCAGCTTCGTGCGGCCGAAGACAAGGCAAAAGATCTGCAGAGCCGGATCGATGCGAACAAGGACAAAACGCGTATCGAAGTACTCGAAGCCGTGAAGAAGGTCGAGGAAGAGAAGCATGATCTGGAGAATGCCCTTGCGAAGGAAAAAGAACTCGGCAAGGCGCTTCTTACGCAGAAGGATGAGGAGATTGCTTTCTATAAGGATATGAAGGCGAGAATGTCGACAAAGATGGTCGGCGAGTCCCTCGAGCAACACTGCGAGATCCAGTTCAACCAGCTGCGTCCGACCGCATTTAAGAACGCCTATTTCGAGAAGGACAACGATGCAAGGACAGGAAGTAAAGGTGACTTCATCTACCGCGAATGTGATGAGAATGGTGTCGAGATCATCTCGATCATGTTCGAGATGAAAAACGAGATGGATACGACCGCGACCAAGCATAAGAACGAGGACTTCTTTAAGGAACTGGACAAGGACAGACGCGAGAAGGACTGCGAGTATGCCGTTCTGGTATCGCTTCTCGAGAGCGACAATGAGCTCTATAACAGCGGTATCGTGGACGTTTCCTATAAGTACGACAAGATGTATGTGGTGCGCCCGCAGTGCTTCATTCCGATCATCACGATCCTTCGTAATGCTGCTCTCAATGCGCTGACCTACAAGCAGGAACTGGCGGTCGCGAGAAACCAGAATATCGACATCACGAATTTCGAAGATTCGCTCATGCAGTTCAAGAACGACTTCAGCCGCAACTACGAACTGGCGCACTCGCATTTCGACAAGGCCATTGAGGAGATCGACAAGACGATCGATCATCTGCAGAAGGTCAAGAAGGAACTCACCGGTTCGGACAAGCAGTTATATCTGGCAAATAAGAAGGTGGACGATGTCACGATCAAGAAACTGACGAAAGGCAATCCCACCATGCAGGCGAAATTTGACGCCCTGAAGGATGCAAAAGAGGAGTGATTTCCTCCGAAGACTTAATCCAAGTAAGAAAAATACGCCGCTGAACAAGTGCTCGCAAAGCAGAATTAGACGCATGCAAAAGCACTTCCGCGGCGCTCTTTTTCCTTGAAGAGAGACCGCAAAAATGGTAAAGTATTGTTGATACAAATTTATTGTTTGGGAGGTTTTGTATGGGACTTTTTGATAAGAAATTCTGCGATTTCTGCGGAAACAAGATCGGACTTTTGGGCAACAAAAAACTTGAGGATGCGAACATGTGTAAGGAGTGCGCATCGAAGCTTTCTCCTTGGTTCAGCGAGCGTCGTCACAGCACAAAGGCAGATATTGATGCACAGCTTCAGTATCGTGAACAGAACAAGTCAGCAGTCGCTGCTTTTAACGCAACAAAGACGATCGGCCGTAATACAAAGCTTATCCTCGATGAGAATGCCAGAAAATTCATGGTAACCAGTGCAAGCGATATCCACGCAGCGAATCCGGACGTACTCGATTATTCTCAGGCTCTGGGTTGTGATCTCGACGTTAAGGAGAGCAGAAACGAGATCCGTCGTACAGACAGCACAGGTAAGTCTGTAAGCTACAATCCTCCGCGTTATGAATACTCCTACGATTTCCACTGCACGATCCGTGTCAGCCACCAGTATTTTGACGAGATGACATTCTCTCTGTCGAATGGTTACATCAAGACCGGTGAGCAGCCGATGGGCGTGATGGGCGGAAACGGCGGATGGACCGTATCCCACTCCGGTATCGGTCTTCATAACAACAATATCGACAAGTACTACGAGTGCATGAATATGGGTAATGAGATCAAGGCCGCGATCGACATGATGCGTGGTGCGGCTCCGGCTTCTGCCGGCAATATGCCGTTTAACCCTAATGATCCCAATAGCGTGGCTATGGCATTGCAGCAGGCTCAGCAGCAGGCAATGGCAGCGGCTCAGCAGAATGGTCTTGGCGCCGCCGGTATGGGTATTGGCGTGGTGGGAGCTATGGCCGGTATGCCGATGCAGCAGGGAATGCCGATGCAGCAGGGCTACGGAATGCCGCAGCAGCAGTTCGGTCAGCCGCAGCAGTTCGCACAGCAGGGTATGCCGCAGCAGTACGGTCAGCCGCAGCAGTTCGCTCAGCAGGGTATGCCACAGCAGTACGGCCAGCCGCAGCAGTTCGCTCAGCAGGGCATGCCGCAACAGTATGGCCAGCCGCAGCAGTTTGCTCAGCAGGGTATGCCTCAGCAGCAGTTCGGTCAGCCACAGCAGTTCGCTCAGCAGGGTATGCAGGGCGGCATGGGCGCAGCAATCGGCCAGCAGGTAACCTGCCCGGCTTGTCAGGCAACAACCGCGATCGGACCTGACGGATGCTGCGGATTCTGCGGAACACGTATCGTATAATTCCCGTAACCATAAACGATTGAATCGAAATTTCACGGGTGTCTCCAAGGAGGCACCCGTTTTTTGCCTGAAAAAGAACTTTGTATTATCATGAAATGAGTGTTAACACTGTTATAAATCCCGAAATGGAGGAACATGTATGAGTCGTATCGTTTTCTTGGGAGACCTGCATGGAAACTACGTCGCAACTAAGGCGATGGAGGCGTATCTGGAGAAAATCAAGCCGGATCAGGTCTGGTTTTTAGGTGACGCCGTGGGAAAAGGACCCTCCAACGTGGAAACCTGTGACTGGGTCAAGGAGCACTGCGACTATTTCCTGAAGGGAAACTGGGACGAATGGATCTGCGAGTGCTTTTACGATAGGAATGCGGCGGAGCAGAATCCGTTCGCGAAAGAAAATCTGTTTTTTGCCGATCAGATCGGAGAAGAAAGACTCAACTGGCTGCATTCCCTGCCGCTGGAAGCGGAGATACTGATCAGCGGCATCCGTTTCCGTCTGATCCACGGCCGTCCGGTCGACGATCTGTATCAGGGATACGATCCGGATGAGAAGTTCGAAAAGGGATTCCGTTCGAGTGACGGGAAGACCATGTACGACGGACTGATCTGTGCGGACAGCCACCGTCCGTATGTGCGTTCCCTGCATGCCGGCTACGCCATCAACACGGGAAGTATCGGAAACAGCATCGGTGTACCGCGCGCCCACGCTCTTCTTGTGGAAGGCGACCTGGATTCCGAGGAGATCACACCGATCAACTTTACTATCCTTTCCGTGCCGTACGATAACGAAAAAGAAGCGCAGATCGCCCTTGCTACGGAGGGACTGCCTTTCGCAGAAGCTTTTGCAAACGAGGTACGGACAGGTATCTATTCGAGATAAAAGAGGGAAGCCATGACGATATCAGAAGCACTCACCAAGATCAATTCGCACGAACTGGACAGTATTTTTGCCGGACTTTACGGCAGTGAAGAAGAAAGGATCTCTGCCCAGAGATCACGTTATGCCTGGGCGGTAGAACAATTCGTAAGAGAGTTTCCTTCGTATGCCGGATCCGATGCGGATATCTCGATCTTTTCCGCACCTGGCAGGACTGAAGTCTGCGGAAATCACACGGACCACCAGCATGGCCGCGTCCTGGCTGCGGCGGTCAATCTGGATACCATCGCGGTGGTCGCTCTTAACGACAGTAACCTGATCCGAATTCATTCAGAAGGCTATCCGCCGTTCGAACTGGATGTCACGGACAATCTTCCCCATCGGGATGAGACGGAGACGACCGTTTCTCTGGTACGTGGAATGGTGGCACAGTTCATGCTTCGCGGCATACGTATCAGCGGATTCGATGCGTTTATCAGCTCCACTGTACTTCCCGGAAGCGGTCTTTCTTCCTCGGCGGCTTTTGAAATGCTGATCGGAAAGATCCTCGACGGGCTGTTCAACAACGGTCAGACCGGCGCGGTAGAGATCGCGAAGTTCGGCCAGATTGCGGAAAACGAGTATTTCGGTAAGGCCTGCGGCCTGATGGACCAGATGGTTTCATCGGTGGGTGGCTTTGTCGAGATCGATTTTGCTGATCCGAAACAGCCAAAGATAGATACTCATCAATGTGATTTAGACAAGCTCGGTTTTTCACTTGTCATTACCGATACAAAAGGAAGCCATGCGGATCTTTCCGCAGAGTATTCTGCGATCCCAGGAGGAATGTACAATGTGTCCGCTTTCTTCGGAAAAGAATATCTCCGCGATGTCGATGAGAAGGAGTTTTATGCCCACATCGGCGAACTGAGAAAGGACCCTCAAATCACTGACCGCGCCATCCTTCGAAGTGCGCATTTTTTCGCTGACGATGCCCGCGTTCCTCAGGAAGCGGAAGCACTCGATAACGGAGACTTCACACGATTCCTGGAATTGGTAAATGAGTCGGGAGAATCATCGGCAAATCTTCTTCAGAATCTGTTCTGCACAGACCGCCCGCAGAATCAGGAGATTCCGCTGGCCCTGATGCTGAGCCGTCGTGTTCTGGGAAAAGAAGGCGCCTGTCGCGTGCACGGCGGTGGTTTTGCCGGCACGATCCAGGCGTTTGTTCCGAAAGAAAAGCTGAATGATTATGTGTCCACTTTAGAAAGTGTCTTTGGCAAAAGCGCCTGCTACATCCTGCACATCCGTCCGCGTGGCGCCGTGCAGATACTCTAAAGAAGATAACTAACGCTTAGTAAGATCATCAACATGAAACTTCCATAGACATGGTGGAGCTTCTTCATTGTCTCCATAGATATTCGACTTGGAAAGCCGCATGGTGAAGGCAAGGATAATGAGCGCTATGGAGCAGAAAACAAGTCCGATGAAAAGCATCAATCCGCCTAATTGTCCGAGTGTCATCTTATGCCTCCTTGTCTCTTCTTCGAGAAGATGAAAGTCATCAGTGAGCGGGAAAGTGTCATCTTTTGCCATACGCTGCGGATCTTCCGAAGTGCGATGACAAATAGTGAAAACGAGCCGAAGATCGTTAATCCTCCGATGACACGCATAAGTGTCGCGCCGGTGAAGATATGCACATCATCCGGAAACAATTCCCGGAAAAACGGAACGCCGAATTTCAGGTAGATGAAGGTAAGCAGTGCCGTGGACAAGACGCAGCTTCCGACGATCGCGCCGATCAGCGCGACCTTGTTCCAGGGCGCCGAACCGACAACTTTTCCGGTCTGCCCATTCACGAGATAAGTGTATGGTGTGCCGTTATCGTTGATCGTAACGAACCAGACAGGAAGCAGGACATAGGCTGTCCGGTGCAGGTCGAATTGCATGCTCGAACCGAGGTTTTTCTTCATTGTGACCGGCGGCATTTTATACATACGGGTATTGATGAACTTTCTCGCCTTCAGCTCGGCAAGTCCTTTTGAAGCACGAGCAGGAAGATCCTGAATGTTCGAGTAGAACCCCATCAGATAGGATGTGTCGAAATCCACGGCTTCACTCATATCGTATGGCTCGAGCATCTCAGTCGAGCGGTCATCCAGTGCCTGACAGCTTTCCACGAGAAGATTACGGAACTCGGCGTCGATATCGTAGACGGTCACGTTTTCACTGGAATAGCGCTGATGACGCTGGTTATCCGTTACGACACCATCGTAAGTGAAATAGGGGATATAGATCCCACGCACACATTCGGGAGAAAGCGTGCGGAACTTTTTCTGCACGAAAAGACCGGCATCCAGTGTCTTCTGCACTCTGTCCAGCGCCTCTTCTTTCGTGACCTTGAACGGGACGATCAGGTCCGGCCGGTGCTCTTTGCTGATGCGGTTGAACACTACGGACGTCGATCCGCAAAAAGCACATCTCGTGGAGATCTCGGTGCCGGTAACGACGACTTCGCCGCCACACTGGCTGCATGTATAGATGTGGCAGTCATACATCTCGCCGGTCAGATCATCAAACTCGGAGAGGGTGTCTTCTACCGGTACCGGCTCGCCGCCGGCTTCTTCGTTACCATAGTAAAAATCGTCGGCGTCCGGAAGTGTTTTCGGGTCGATAATGTTCCCGCAGGACGAGCAGACCAACGAGTCAAAACCCGGATCATATTCCATCGGGGCTCCGCAGCCCGGACAATTCTTAGCCATAATCCTTTCCTTTCTTACAAGAACGATATCCTACGTTCAGAGTTTCGTCTGGTTTACATCCATGACCTTGAATCTTTTCATGGACGGGCTTGACTCTTCCTGACTTCCGTAACTGTTGGAACGCTCAAGAAGAATGCTGACAAAGAGAAAACTCAGTCCCAGCGAAGCTACGATCGATGCTGCATATAACGTGATGATAAGTATCATTTTGCATCCCCCTGTCTCTTCTTGGAGAAGATAAATGTAACGATGGAGCGGGACAGATTCAGATTGTCCAGCACTTTCTTGAACTTGGCAAAGCCGGCACCAAGCACGCCGAGAGCCGCGATTCCGATACCAAGCGAGGCGTAGATCTCACTGCTGTCCAGGGACTGGCTGAGCTTTCTTCCGAACTTGCTTGAGATACCGGTACTCCAGCCGAATGCATCGGAAATGAGACCGGACTTAACGAAGATCATGGTCGAAAGAAATGCCAGTGTGGCAAAAGAAACGGTGATCATGGCGCCGATAAGGAACCGGTTCCAGGGAACTGTTCCCACGACTTTACCGGTCTGCCCGTTTACCAGGAAAGTGTAAGGCGTACTGTCTTTGTTGATGGTAATGAACCATGCAGGCAGAAGCGCATAGGAAGAACGGGCGAACTCCGATTTCGGAACGGAAGTGACGCGCTTCAAAGGACGCAGGAACGACGTCTTGGGGACCTGCTTGAGGACTTCTTTATCGAACATCGCTCTGGCCTTCAGATTGGCATTGCCAAGGGCAACACGCGGCTCGAGATCCCTGATATTGGAATAGAATCCCATGAGATAAGACGTGTCAAAATCGACTTTCTCATTCAGATAATAAGGCTCGAGCATGGCTGTCGTTTTGTCGGCGAGTACTTTGCAAGCTTCTACGGGAAGGTCCTCAAAATCACATTCACAGTCATAAATATATGGTGTCTCGCCGGCCTGGAAACGCTGCGTATCCTTGTACCATCCTTCGTAAAGGTAGTACGGAATATATATCCCTCGTACCACGGATGGCTCGGTCTTCTTGAAAAAACTTGGAACGAAAAAGCCGGACAGAAGTTTGTCGCGAACATTTTTCAGCGCCTCTTCTTTGGTAACTTTGAAAGGCACGATATACTGCGGACGGCACTCCTGTGCGATCCGGTTAAAAACGACGGCGGTCGAGCCGCAGTAAATGCATCTGGTGGATACTTCCGTACCGGACACGATGACTTCGCCTCCACACTGACTGCACGTGTAGATGTGGCAGTCATACATCTCGCCGGTCAGCTCCTCTTCTTCAACAACATCCTTGATGTCGACGGGCTCTTCCGCACCATAGTTAAGATAGAACTCATTCCCGTCCGGTAACGACTTCGGGTCGATGATATTTCCACATGACTGGCAGACAAGCGAATCAAAACTAGGGTCGTACTCCATCGGAGCGCCACAACCCGGACAATTCTTAGCCATATAATGTATCTCCTTTTTTGCCGCCGAAACGACAGACTCCTTCAATCTAAATCATTTTATCATGTGGCTTTTCGGTTTGAATAGTGGAAGAATACAGAAATATCGGGGTCTTTTTACATCTGTTCCGGATTCCGCTTCGCCGGGATCACCCGATCGTGAAGTAGAATTCCGTGTCCCAGCAGAGCAGGTGAGGGTGGTGGCGCATATAGACCTTGTACTCCGGAACCATTTCTTTCAGCAAAACCGGCAGGGTAATGAGGTCTTCGCTTCGATGGTAGCAGGAGACAATGAGGGACGGACGGTCGCGGAGGAGCACCTCACGGCCTCCCTCGAGCGCGACAAGCTCATTTCCCTCCACATCCAGCTTGATCAGGTCCGCTTTTTGCCCCTGTAACAGAGTTACAATCGTGGCTGCCGTAAGGCTCTCGGCATTTGAAGCGGAAACGTCATTTTGCGCCTCTTCGTGCACGCCGCGGCCCTTATTCCGGTCGATCAGGGTCGTTCCATCGTGGTCCGACACAAGCGCACGCACATACGAAATCGAATATTCATCGCGGTTCCTGATCGCCTCGGTATTCTCCTGAAGCTTACGGAAATTCCTGCCGTCCGGCTCCACCGCGATGATGTTTCGGATCTGCGGAAAAAGAGAAGAATAAAGAAGCACCGTATCCCCGTTATAGGCACCAAGGTCCAGGAAAGTCGACGGATCCGGAAGTTTCAGGAGTTCTTCCGCCTCGGAAAGCGGCCGCTCCACATCACGCAGAAGCGTGTAATCACCGGAAAGCTTATATTCCACGACGGCATCGAAAGTCGACCGGGAAACCTCATCTGAGAGCATTTCCCGCACCTTCGCAAACTCTCCGGCGTTATTCTCATAGAATGCCTGATCAAAAAGCACTTGCCCGTATACCGGGACGTCCGGGGCGTATGTTTCGCACTCCGATGCGATGCGGTCGATGTTTTCCAGTACTTCAGGACGGGACGTGCCAAAGCAGATCAAGACGATCATGTCGCCCAGACGATCGTGAAGCGCCTCGTAGGTCTCCACCGGGAAGCCCCGGAATGTTCTGTTTCTCACGAAATCGGAACTGGCGAAAATACCGGAAACGGTGATACCTCGCGCAAGAAGCCTGTCCAGGATCTTGTCCGCACCATTTCCCGTACCATAAAGAACGACCGGTTTTTGCACGGTCGTTAAGTAGTTCCACAGGTCCTGTTTCATGTCGTTTTTCAACGGGATCATTTCCCTTCGGAAATATACTGCTTGTACTCGCTGCTGATGATGTTCCAGTCGAGCTCGAAGCGGGCCATATGCTTCTGGAATGCAGCACGTGCAGCAGCCGGATCCTTCTTCTTGATCGCCTCGAAGATCGCACGGTGATCGGAAACGATCTTGAGATCTTTTACGGAGTGAAGGCTGAGGTTACGTACACGGTCAAAATGCATGCTCATGAGGCTGACCATATAGTGGCACTGCATCTTGTTGCAGATGCGGTAGATGATCTTATGGAAATCGTTGTCGAGAGTCAGGAGCTTAAGCGGGTCCTTCTGGAGATAGAACTCCTGAAGCTGCAGGTTTTCCTCGAGATCCTGAAGATCCGATTCGTTTGCAAGCTCGCAGGCATCCTCGACCAGCGCTGTCTCAACAGTAATACGCAGGAAACGCGCTTCACGGATGAGATCCGGGTCGATCATGGAGACGAGGCAGCCCTTCTGCGGCAGGATATCAACGATCTTCGACTTGGAAAGCTCCAACAGAGCTTCATGCACCGGAGTACGTGAGAGTCCGAGTTCGGTAGCTACTTCCTGCTCACCGATCATGCTGCCCGGTACGATATCCAGACTGATGATGTTGTCGCTGATTACGCGAAAAGCATATTCGCGGTTAGTCTCACTGGGATTCTTCGGTGTAATGATCATAAGCAGGGCTCCTTTGCTCTTATTAAACATACTAAATATACATGATATTTGACTTCCATACAAGTGGTGTTAGTTGGAAAGAAGGGAGTCGGGGCTTATTCCTTTCCACTACTCGCCGACGTACTTTTTCAGCGTTTTCTTTACCGCACCCGGTCCGGCCAGCATCTCGGAAAGCATGCTCTCGATTTTCGGAGAAAGACCGCATGCGACAAGGTCGGAAGCAAAGAGAGAAGTATTGGAAAGAAGCCCGTCCAGCTGCCCGTCGCAACTGTCCGGATTACCGAAGTGTACGTTTGCCAGCTGGGCCTGAAGCGAAGACAGAAGCGGATCGGAGCTGATCGGCATCTCATCTCCGTTATCGTCTACACCCAGAAGATAACGGAACCAGCCCGCGATCGCGAGCGGAATGTAGGTGAGGGAAGTCACATTCAAAGAAGGGTCAGCGATGTAGGACTTGATGGTCTCACCGAAACGGATCGGCACCTTCAGACTCGTATCGGTCGCGATACGCTGCGGTGCATCCGGAATATACGGGTTCGGAAGTCTCTCCTCTATGACCTCGCGGATGAACTCCTTCGGGTTGAGGATCTTCGGATCTGTTACGACCGGGAGGCCCTCGTCGTATCCGATCTTCTTGATCAGCGAAACCAGAAGAGGATTCTTCATCTCTTCGGAGATACGGGTATAGCCCAGAAGACAGCCATACACGGCCAGCGCCGTATGAAGCGGGTTCAGGCAGGTGGTGACCTTCATGCGCTCGGATTTGTTAACGGTATCACGGTCTGTCATATACACGCCGGCCTTCTCAAAAGGCGGGCGTCCGTTCGGGAAAGTGTCCTCCATTACGAGGTACTGCGGGATCTCCGCGTTAACGAAAGGCGCGATAAACGTGCCCTTTCCCGTTGTGATCGGGGCCATGTCGGAAATGCCGAGATCCTCGATCATTTTCTGCACAGATGCATCCGGACGCGGTGTGATCTTGTCGATCATGCTCCATGGAAAAGCGACGCGGCTTTCGTCCGTGATATAGTCGATGAACTCCGCGCTGACGAAATTTCTGATCTTCCACTCCTGCGCGATCTCGAGGATCGAGCTTCTGAGCTTCTCACCGTTATGGCTGCAGTTGTCCATGCTGGCCAGCGCGATCGGCGCCGCACCATTTTGGAAACGCGCCCAAAGCAGTGCACACACGATACTCATCGCGTGATGCGCCTGGGAAGGACCATTCGCGATATCCGCTTCCACGACAGGGATCAGCGCCCCGCTCATATTGCGGAGCGCATAGCCCTTCTCGGTAATGGTAAAACTGATAAGCTGAAGAGAAGAAGAGGAGACAATCCCGGAAAGACGCTCCATCTCCGAAGTAAGCGCAGGATCAGCCTTTCTGGCTTCCGTGATGCTCCCGATGATCTCATATCCCACGTCACCGCTGGGCTTCAGGTCGACCATCAAAGTCAGGTTGTCATAAGGCGCATAGATCTTGTCGATGATCTCATAGTCAAAAGTATCCGCTGCGATCACGCCGGTTTCGACCAGTCCCTGATTGAGAAGATCCTGCTGGAGGCGGGCAACAAACCCGCGGAAGATATTACCGGCACCGAAGTGCAGCCACGTCGGCGCAGCTGCCGTTTTGGCAACAACAGATGCGACATCGAAATTCGGGATCCTGATACTCCTTTCCGTCCAAAGTGCTTTGTCCTTAAGGGAATCAAGATTCATCGAAATCATAGTCGTCACCTCATATATTTATCTCAAAAAGAATTTGCCCGTGAAGCGGAGTTATTTGCTTTTGCTGACAGCTTCCCACAGACCCTGGATGTACATGGCGCCGAGAGCACGGTCATAAAGACCATAACCCGGACGGCTGTTCTCATCCCAGATACGACGACCGTGATCAGGACGGATATACCCGTCAAAACCATTGTCGTGCAGTGCTTTGACAATAGCATACATATCCAGATCACCATCGGTGCTCAGGTGAGAGCTCTCATGGAAATCCTTCTCGCTTGTGTGCTTGACATTACGCAGATGCACGAAAGGCACTCGTCCCATCGCGGCAAACTCTTTAGCCATAGCCGGGATGTCATTCTCGGAATTGGCGCCGAGGCTTCCCGTACAAAGCGTCAGACCATTGCGCTTACTGGAATTCAGGTTCAGGTATTTTCTGATGGATTCTGCGCTGCAGACGACCTTCGGCAGCTTAAAAAGCGGCCACGGCGGATCGTCCGGATGCACGCCGAAGTCGATATCGTACTCCTCCGCGTAAGGCATTACGGCATTGAGGAAATACGCGATATTCTTAAAATATTCTTCCTGGGATACGCCCTGGTAGAACTCGATGTCCTTGGCCATTGCCGGGAATCTCTCCGGCTCCCAGCCCGGAAGGGTCATCTTATTGGAACCATTCATCATGGAATCGATGATGTTCTGAAGTGTAAGATTCGATGCGTAATTATGGTCATAGGCCATAGCACCGCTTCCGTCACGGAGCGGCTTGTCGAGCTGGCTTCTGAACCAGTCCATGACCGGCATGAAGTTGTAGCAGATGCACTTGACTCCTGCCTCATGGAGATTCTTCATTGTCTCGATGTAGTTGCTGATATACTGGTCTCTGGTAGAAAGACCCTTCTTGATATCCTCGTGGATATTGACGCTCTCGATGACTTCCATCTCGAGACCGGCATCATTGACCTGATTCTTGACGGACTGAATCATCTTCGGAGTCCAGACCTCACCGGCCGGAACATTGGAAAGCATAGTTGCGACACCCGACACACCCGGGATCTGACGAATCTGAGCCAAAGTTACTGTATCATCGCCGTTTGGCCACCAGCGGAAAACCATCTTCATGTTTCATAGCCTCATTCCCA
Source organism: Clostridiales bacterium (assembly GCA_017615755.1). Taxonomy (GTDB): domain Bacteria; phylum Bacillota; class Clostridia; order Saccharofermentanales; family Saccharofermentanaceae; genus Scatonaster. The sequence continues at coordinate 43,386 of JAFZZM010000007.1, forward strand.
CATTGATCGAGGTATGCATATTCAGAAAAGCGTCGTAGACTTTCTGGAAAGACTTCCCTCCGCAGAAGAAATGCAAATTGTTCCTGCTGTGACTAGTATACTAGCAAGCTAGCATGATGTCAAGCAGAGAGAAATGCCTTCCAAAACTTTTCTTTTACCCCAAAAATGTCGGAGAAAACAGAAGAATCACATCTTGTCCGTATCGCTGTAATCCGGCTTGCTGGTGCGGCGCATCAGGTTCAGAACGAACGGGATCGCAGCGATCCAACCATAGCTCTTGACCACATTTAGGACATGGTACAATACCAACTCAGAGAAAGTACAGGTACCCTCCGTGACGTCGTTATACTTACTGGCAACCAGGCTGACGATCATGAGGCCGAGCGCGGCCACGATCAGCAGCGTGGACTTGATCAGTGTTTCCTTGGGGATCGGGGTCGAACGGTCTTCTTTCTTGAAGAACTTGATCGTTTTACCGAATCCGACGAACAGAAGCACTATGCATCCGATCAGGCCGCCGAAAGTAAGTGTGGTACGAATTGCTAAAGATGCACTCACTGCTAAAGATGTAATCATTTCTAACCCCTTACATTATATGCATACAGATTTACTCTAGTACGGAGCAATTTCGCCGTCAACCTGAGAAAATCAAGGATTTTCGGCTTCGAGTCCGTCTTTGTCGGTATTCTCATCTTCAGGATCCTCATCCGGATCCTCGGTTTCGTCTTCTACCTCATCAGAATCGTCTTCCGAATCCTCATCGGAATCATCCTCATCATCAGAGTCCTCTTCGTAATCCTCGTCATCCTCATCAGACTCTTCGCTCTCGGACTTCGGCTTTTCTTCATCCGCATATCTTTCAGGATGCTCACGCTTGTCCTTCAGAAGGAGAGCGTAGTTGAAGTCCTTCTCGACCACTCGCCAGCAGAGGTAGCAGCAGGTGAAAGGCATAAACAGAAGGCTCGGGAAGAACACGATCATCAGCGCCAGGGACACCAGCACATAAAGCCAGATCAGAAACGCATGGCCCGGATACATGGTGGCGAAAGTGAAGCTGTGGACAAGGATATTCTTAAACGTATTCTTAAAACGCGCCAGGTACGGGAATGTGTAAGGTACCGTGCAAAGAAGAGGCAAGGCCAGAAGTCCTGCGATCGGCGCATACCAGGTCGGAAGCGTCATACCGTTCCACCCGAAGATCGCAAAATAGATGTTGAATCCGGCAACGAGTCCGTAGATAAGAAGTACAATATTCAGAGCGATACCCTGACCGACATTCTGTTTAAAAGAACGCCAGAAATCGCGGGCCGGTGTTGCCGAGCTGTCGTGGAAACGCTTATGGACAGAGAAATACAGCGCACTGGACGAAGCGCCCATGGTAACAACGGGAAGAGAAAAGACAAGCCAAAGCAGACTCAGGATAATGATATCCCCGAGTTTGTCGCCAAGTCTGTAAAACTTGCTTTTGGAATACGGATCGTAGGAATTGTCGCTCATTCTCTCACTCCTTTTCCCAAATATATTAGACGGAAGCGGAAGAAAAAACAAGTGAAACAAGAAAATCTTACATACTAGTGTGAATCATGTAGATATTTGCACATTTCTATGTTACTCTTAGGAAAAGAACTCGCCCGGACAGGCTTTTTCGCTTTTTTAGCGGTAGTGTCCGTCCCGGGTAGAGATGAGGTGGAAGCAAATGACAGAAGCAGCGGGCATTTTCAGTAGCGGTATGGTCCTTCAGAGAGACAAGGAATGTTCTATCTGGGGAAAAGAGACGCAGGCAGATAAGGTACAGGTGATCCTCGAGGGAAATACCTATGAGGGGGACGTGACCGATGGATGCTTTCTTGTGAAGATCCCGGCACACGAGGCGGCGACCGGCTGCAAGATCACGATCAGCGGAAGTTCGACGATCGTACTTCAGGACGTGTGCTTCGGTGACGTTTTCTATCTTTCGGGTCAGTCGAATATGGAGCTGCCTGTCTATCGTACGCGTGATGTTTCCGCAGAAGAGATCGATGCTTCGGATTATCCTTATATCCGTCAGTACCGTGTTACACCTCAATTCCAGCTTTGCCGGGAGAACCCGCCGGAGCTTCCGGTTCAGAACTGGACAAGAGCTTGTGGAGAAGAGCTTCTTCAGATGAGCGCACTTGGATTTTATTGTGCCAAGCGCCTGTATGAGAATAAGAAAATACCGATCGGACTGGTCCTTGCGGCCCAGGGCGGATCTACCATCGAATCCTGGATGCCGGCAGAACTGCTGAAGGAATTCGGTGACTTCGAGAAGATCTATGCACCATTTCAGGGAGATGGTGTCCTGGCAAAATACCTTTCCGGACAGGAAGCACATAACGCAGCCTGGCGCACAGCACTCGAGTCGGACGATGACAAGAACTATCCGCAGGCCGTGCCGGAAGGAGCAACGGAGTTCACCGTCCCGGGCATGCTTCTGGAAAAAGACGGCAAAGGCTACGAAGGGATCGTATGGTTCTTTAAGGAATTCACTTTAGAGCAGGAACCGAAGGAAGACGCCTTCCTTTATCTCGGCGACCTGATCGATGCGGACCAGACTTTCATTAACGGAACACTCGTGGGTCGTACGGAATACAGATATCCTCCGAGAAAATATCCCTTTGACGGGAAGATCCTTAAGAAAGGCAGGAACCTGATCTGCGTGCGGTTGATCATCGAAGGCGGAAGCGGCGGATTCGTAGCGGAGCACCCGTACTATGTGCGAAGCGGAAATGAGAAGATCGAGCTTTCCGGAACATGGAAAATGGTATACGGCACAAAGAGTCAGACCCATCTGGATCCGGGACTTCGCGGACAAGTCATTCCGACAGCGCTTTTCGAGACGTCCGTGCGCCCGCTGAAGGATCTGGCGTGCAAGGGTATCTGGTGGTATCAGGGTGAGTCGAACTGCGACGATCCGAGAAGGTACGATGAGAAGTTCAGCAGCATGATCGCGTACTGGAGAAACTGGTTCGGTGAGGAACTTCCGGTGGTCTGCGTGGAGATGCCGGACTATCAGGATCCGATTTCAGGTGAGCAGCCGGAGGGATGGGCACCGATCCAGGCGCAGCAGCGAAAAGCACCGGAGGACGTCCCGAATTGTGCCGTGACCCTTGGTCACGATCTTTGGACGCCGCGGGAACTGCACCCGCAGAGAAAGAGTGAGCTCGGCGCCCGCCTGGCCGAGACCGTAGAAACACTTATCTATTGAAGTACTCGCGGAAAAACAGCAAATACAAAAGACTTAGAGACACGCTCAAATAGATGAACGTGTCTTTTTTTCGAGATACTGTTCAAATTGTGGCACAAATTTGTTAAGAATATGTACAAACTATGAACACGATGCTAAAATAAATTATCCTTATGAAAATGAAAAACGGGGGGATATCGGCAAGTCAGAAACGGCTCTTGATGTGCTTTGGAGACGCATTTCAAGAATCGAGGCTTTTTCTGTTCCTAACGATGACATTTTTTGGTATCAAGACAAGCTTTGCGGAGAGCATGTCTTGACCGTTGTGTATGTCGTGATCCTTCGGTTTCATGAGGTTAGAGGGTATTTTATGTTTGAAGAAGGAGAAACAGGAAAAATGAGAACACGAATGCTTAAAGCAGTGTCAGTATTACTGACGGTGATTATTTTGCTGGCGGTTTTCCCAATCATTCCGGCTAAAGTAAATGCTGCCGAGGAAGATACGGAGATCCGCGAATTCGTTGCCAGGCTGTATCGGGTCTGCTTGAATAGAGAACCTGATGAGGATGGCCTGAATTATTGGATCGGCGAGCTCCGTGACAAAAAGGAGACCGGTGTCGCGGTGGCATCCGGGTTTATCTTCAGCCCCGAACTTCAGAATAAGAACTATTCCAATACGGAATATGTGGAAGTCATGTACGATGCTTTTTTCGGAAGAGAAGCAGACAGCGAAGGCCTGAAATTCTGGGTCAAGAGCCTGGATGACGGAATGACCCGAGCCCAGGTCTTTACCGGGTTTGCGAATTCGAAGGAATTCTTCAATCTTTGCGATTCTTTCAATGTTGTAGCAGGAACGTTCCTTCCGGAATTCGATCTGAGCAAGGTCATCCGGACAAACTTCTTTGTCGAGAGACTTTACAATGTCGTTCTTGGTCGTAAGTGCGACAAAGACGGAATGGAGTTCTGGACGAGACAGCTCCTGAGTGGACAGAACACGGGGGCATTGACCGCATATGGTTTTTTCTTCGCAAAGGAGTACGAGAACAGTTATAAGTTCTATTCGGAATACATCAACGATTTGTATAACGCTTTGATGGGAAGAGAAGCGGAAGAAGAAGGCTTCAATTTCTGGATGAAGGAAATGAAGAACGGAAGCACCAAAGAGCACATCTTCAACTGCTTTGCTGCCTCTCAAGAATTCACAGCTATCTGTGCCGATTACGGAATCCTTCGTGGTGACCCGGTACCGGAAGACAGAGACACGACGTATACACTTCGTCCCGATCCGGATAATCCGACACCAACAACGGCACCTACAGTAGCACCAACAGCTACACCTACAATGACACCTACATCGGCGCCTACAGGAACCCCGACTGTAAAACCTACGGTAACGGCGGCACCTACAGGTCAACCCACGACGAAGCCGACAGGTAATCCAACGGGTAAGCCGACAGCAGTACCTTCGGGCAAACCTACCTCTGCTCCTACAGGCAAGCCGACAGGAAAACCAACTTCCAAACCTACGGTAACCGGAGCACCTACAGGGAAACCTACGGCAAAGCCGACAGCTAACCCGACGGGGAAGCCGACGAATACTCCGACAAGTAAACCGACGACGGCCCCTGTAACGGCCAAACTGAAATCCACTACGATGGAGATTATGAAGGGAACTTTCGGAGATATCATCTTCGTGGATAACGGTAAGGAAGTAAAACTGGATAACGTTACCTATAAGTCTTCTGACACAAGCATTGCTGCTGTATATGCTGACGGTTCTGTTGCGGGTCTGAAAGAAGGTAACACCAAGATCACGGTAACCTATGGCGGTAAGACTGAAACCATATCTGTAGCTGTAAAAGCACAGGACAACAACAGCTCGAGGATCGCCGGAGCGCTGACACCGGACAAGTATGCGGAGATCGGTAATGGAAAAACAGATTGCACACAGACTTTCCGTGACCTCTTTAAGGCTGCTTACGATGCCGGAACCATATCCGACGGGATCCGTCGTGCAAAGCCGATCTATATTCCGAGCGGAAAATATGTGATCCATGGCAGTATTATCGATAAGTCCATGAATATCGATAACTGTGTATTCGAGGTCTATGGAGCGGGAAGAGAAAGCACACGTATAACATTCGATAAGGATGGAACATTTATCGATGCAAGCGCATGTTCGCCATTTGTATTGACGACGTTCAGTGATATCGGATTCATCGGGAATAAGAATAATATCTTCCTGAGACTTACAGAAGCAGATCTGACAAGTTCGATCAAGAAACCCGAACTTCAGAAGATCCGTTTTGTATCATGCGCTTTCTCATCTTGGAAAAATATCCTGTACACCGAGAACTCGGCTGGTATGATCTCCGAGATCGATATCGCTTACTGCAAGATCACAAACTGTGGAACAACTTCTAACAATTGTAAGTTGTTTGTACTGGATGATAAGAAAGTATTGAAACTGAATTGCTGGTACACAGATATTGAAAGTTTCAATGGTGATTGCTTCTACTATAGAAGCGGCGCCATCGTCCACATGACCGGCGGCTCCATTATTCCGCTCACTGGAAATGTATTCTTCTTCGACTATACGGATTCCTCAAGAAACTTCAGTGCCGGATCGAAGACGACGCCTCACCTGATCTGCGAGAATGCCCGATTCGAGATCCGAAATACTTCCAGCTGTGTAAAAACGACCAGTATTGCTCAAGGCTATCCGATCGCTTACTTTAAAAACGCAGAGGTGGAGACGATATCGAACGCCTCCCCGAACGTTCTGATCATAAACGGCGGCGGAGATATTATTTTCCAGGACTGCACAGATGGTAGTAAGCTCACGATCGTCAGCAATATTACTTCCGGTAACGCTCTGAAACCGCGAGTCAGATTCTATAACTGCGTGGATGTGACCGTCAACGGTGTGGTGTCGAAAGCCCAGATCACGAATCCGTCTACGGATGCAAACTGCGTACGTATCACGATGGATGAGGACTTCGATTTCTATCTGAAGAACAATTCGGGGTCTATGCTGCCGTATATTCACAACGCTTCCGGATTGAAGGAATGCCGGCAGATAGTCGATTTAGATCCATTCGATTTTATCTATTCAAGCGGGAAGTCTTATACTACCAAACCGTATGGATATATCCGATATGCAGAATTGACTGTACCGGAGAATGCTACTTACAAGAATAAGACCGTCAGCTTAACACTGAAGGATAAGACTTCGGGTCAGAAGATAGCGGAGCAGGTGGTCACGATCGGTGCCGGCAAGACCTACAAGATCGACATCAACAAAGATGTGGACGAGCTGGAAGTCGTTGTCCAGCAGAGCTTCTCGACATCGGATCCTGTGAACATCAAGATGAATCTGCAGCTTGTCAAATCAAAGAACCCGGTTGCCGATACCGCCCCGGTTCCGGTAGTCAGCTCTTCGCACGGCCATTATACATCCGAGGAACCGGATTCCAACGATGACGCCAACAGGACCGGTTCTCTGACACCACAAGATTTCGGTGCTGTTGCTGACGGGAAAACTGATTGTACAAGTGCTTTTCGACAGATGTTCAAAGCCGCTGCCGATTATGACAAGTATTCGAATTCTTGGAAGCAGGCAAAAGCAATCTACATTCCGGGTGGTGTCTACAAGATCACAGGCAGCATCATCGACGAGTCTTTGGGATTAAGATACTGTGCCTTCGAAGTCAGTGGTGCCGGCAAAGACAACACATTCATCAAATTCGTGAACGATGGCATCTTATTCGACAGTGAGGTAAAGGACCTGTCCAATACTTCAACTCCCTTCGGATTCACGACTTTCCGGAACATCACTTTTGTCGGCAATAACAACAATATCTTCATGACGCTCAAGATGAATAATCCGAATGCAGAGGGGAATAATACGGACGGACCGCAGAGAATGCAGTTCTACTCATGTGCGTTTGCAAATTGGAAAAGTGTTATGTATTCGATCACATCTACAGTCATGCTTTCTGAATTCACATTCACGGATTGCAAGATCGACGATTGCGGAACAGCCTCCGTGCCTTGTCAGATCTTCGTACTGGATGATCCGCAGGCAGTAAACTGGAGATTCATCAATACGGATATCACGAACTTCACCGGAGATGCATTCTATTACATCACAGGCGTAGCGGTCACCATTTCCGGTGGTTCGATCATTCCGAAAGCCGGTAATGCATTCTTCTTCGATTACAACACTTCTGCAAGAAGAGGCACCGCCGGTCCGGGCAACTCGCCGCAGCTGATCTGCAATGGCGTGAAGTTCGGCATCAATAGTAACAGCTCCTGCGTGAAAACAACTTCCATAACTGAGGGTGCGCCGGTCGTGCGTTTCGACGGTTGCAATCTCGGAACCACTTCTTATGATTCCAGGAAGTTCCTGATGATCTACGGCGCGGCAGAGGTCAAGTTTACCGATTGCACCGGCTGCGGAAAGATCCGTTTCTCAGGATATATCGAATCCGAAATGGGTGTCCGGCCGCATATCCAGTTCTGGGGATGTAACGACCTGAATCTGGATGTTCTCGTAACCGAATCTGATGTTACTAATGCCGTGAAGGATTTCAACAATATCCGTGTCACAGTCGGGAATGAATACGATTTCTTTATGAAAAAGAACGACTCCGGATTGCCGTATAGACATACCGTAGGCGGCCTCAATTACTGCCGCCAGAATGTGAAGCTTGATGCCAACAACTACGTGGTTTCCGGCAAATCTTTCACAACAAGACCATACGGATATGTATCCTATGCAGAACTGGCAGTTCCGGCTGCCTCCTCTTACTCCGGTAAGACGATCACAGTCACGCTGAAGGAAAAGGGAACAGGCAAGGTATACGCCCAGCAGCAGATCACACTCGGTTCGGAACAGAAGATCAAGTTAAACATCGAGAGCTATGTGGACGAACTCGAAATAGTATTTACACACAGTCTTTCAACAGGAAGCTCTACGAAGATCGAGATGAAGTTAGACCTCGTTAAGTACTAAAGACGATACTGAACCCGTTTCGGTAAATCGGATACAACAAGTTCAAGGACGGTCGTCAGGCATTGACCTGATGGCCGTCCTTCTTACTGCCAGGCGTGATGCTGAAATAAGAAAAAGGAAAAACCCCAAGGGCTGTCCTGCATTCAGGGCAGCCTCTCTTTTTGTGCAAGTTCGCCAAAAAAGTATTCCAAAATCTCTTGATCAGCATTGACACATGACTAGTATGGTGGTATTCTGTCCTCGTAGACAACTAGCATACAAGTGTGCAAGCCAACAAAAGACGAGGAACGAGGATCTCTCGAAAATGACTTGAAACACAGCAAGACAAGCTTAGTTGGTATGAAAGATTTACGGTTATGGGGAGTTGTTTTCTATGAGTTCAAAAAACAAAGAATGGCAACCGGCTAAGAAATCAAATTTCAAGCGTCATATCGGTCAGTACTGGCAGATCTACCTGATGCTGGTCATTCCGGTTGTTTACTATGTGATCTTCCGTTACATCCCGATGTTCGGTAACATCATCGCTTTCAGACGATACAGAGCCGGTGCAAGTATTTTCGGTTCTGAATGGAGCGGACTGAAGTACTTCAAGCAGTTTATCGGTGACAAGTCCTTCTGGAGAGCATTCAAGAATACTTTGACTCTGAATATCACATATTTGCTTTTCAGATTCCCGTTGACACTGATATTTGCCCTTTTGATCAACGAGATCAGAAACATCCACTGGAAGAAATTCGTACAGACCGTATCTTATCTTCCGCACTTTATCTCTATGGTTATTGTCTGCGGTATGATCAAAGAACTCGTTTCCGCAGGTGGTCCGATCAACTCTTTACTTGCAAGCATCGGCGTTGCAAAGGTAACTTTCCTTTCCGTACCGAAATGGTTCCCTGCTATCTTCACGATCTCCGGTGTATGGCAGAGCATGGGCTGGGGCACGATCCTTTACCTTGCAGCTATGGCGAATATCAACCCGTCTCTTTACGAAGCGGCAGCCGTTGACGGTGCCGGTCATTTCCAGAGAGTATGGCATATCACGATCCCGTCCATTCTTCCTACGATCACGACATTGTTGATCCTGGATATCGGTGGTCTCGTCGGATCCGGCGGTGCTTTTGAAAAGGTATTCCTCCTTTACAACCCGATGATCTATGATTCCGCAGATATCGTATCGACGTACGTATACCGAATGGGTATCGGATCAGGTAACTACAGTTACGCGACAGCCGTTGGTCTCTTCGAAGGTTTGATCAATCTCACGCTCTTGACGATTGCAAACTTTACTTCCAGGAAACTGACAGACAGCAGCTTGTTCTAAGGGGGTGAAAAAAATGGAAAAGAAAAGTTTTATTTCACGTCTTAAAGAACGCCGCGGCGCGATCGGAGGAGGGTCAAAAGCAACTCCTCTGAAAGTCAGAGAGAACACAGGCTACAAAGTATTCCTGGTATTTAATGCGATCATCATGGGACTTGTAGCAGTGGCTACACTTTATCCGTTCCTTTATCTCGTTTCGCAGTCTTTTTCTTCGAGTACGGCATTGACGGAAGGACATACCGGAATCATTCCAAAGGGATTCAACATCGATACATATAAGACAGTGTTAACCCAGGGCGACTTCCTGAATTACTACAAGAACACGATCATCTATGCAATAGTAGGTACGCTTGCCTCCCTGATTACATCTTCGATTTTGGCTTACCCGCTCAGTAAGAAAAATCTGAAGGTAACAAGGATCCTGACACCGTTTATCATCTTTACGATGTACTTCGGCGGTGGCTTGATCCCGAACTACGTCCTGGTTATCCGTCTGGGCCTGAAAAACACGATGGGCGCGTTTATTCTCCCGATGATGATCAGCACCTACTATGTGCTTTTGATGAAGTCCTTCTTCGCAGGTACACCTAAGGATCTGGAAGAGGCCGGTGAACTTGACGGACTGAGTAAGTTCGGTGTGTTCTGGAGGATCGCCCTTCCCCTTTCCAAGCCGATCATGGCGACGATGACACTGTTCTATGCCGTTATGTACTGGAACAACTGGTATCAGGCTTTCCTGTACTTGAGAAAAGAGAAGTGGCCGGTGGCTTACTATCTGCAGACTATCATCCGTGGTTCTGCGGCAGCAGGTGACCAGGATCAGCAGAAGGTTGCTTCTAACGTACGATCCTGCAGCATGGTCCTGACCGTACTTCCAATCATCCTTGTCTATCCGTTCATTCAGAAATATTACGTGCAGGGCATGATGCTCGGCGGCGTGAAAGAATAATTACTTTGTTTGTTGCCGTCCGGATAAGTTTGAGGGTCCGGGCGGAGCAGAAATAAACATCCACTTTAAATGAGGAGGAAAACTATGAAAACGAAAAGAATTTTAAGCGTTGCTCTTGTTGCTTCCATGGTTTGTGGAGTAGTCGGTTGTTCTAGTAGTGAGACGACGACTACTGCACCAACAACTATGGCTCCTGATAAGATCGAGACAACAACAACAGCGGCAACATCAGAAGGCGAGCCGACTGAGAAGAAAGAAGACTATCAGTATGGCCTGAACACAACTTTCCATTCTGATGATCCGGTAACGTATACCATGTTCTTCAGTGATGCTTCTTGGTATGCCATGCAGGACACATGGAAGACAGAAGGTATCTTCAAGAAGCTCGAGGATCTGACGAATGTTCATCTTGACATCATTTCTTATGATTCCAGTGACTACATGAACAACGTTACTCTCGACATCAACGCAGGTGAGTCCGCTTACATTATCCCGAAGATCTACGACGACAGTGCTTTTGTCGACGGCGGCGCGATCGTTCCGATCTCTGACTACGTTCAGTACATGCCGAACTATGTAGATTTCTACAACAAGTACAACATGGCTCCGGACGTAAAGACGATCACCAGAGCAAATGGTAAGTACTATAAGCTCCCTGGCATGAAGGAAGCTTGCCTTTTGAACTACACATTCGTTATCCGTGAGGATATCTTTAAGGCAGCCGGTGTCGATGTTGCATCTCAGGAAGCAACATGGACATGGGAAGACCTCCTGGAAGACCTTAAGACAGTAAAGGCTTACATGGTTTCTCAGGGTATGTGCAAAGAATCCGATTACATCTGGTCTGACCTGTGGTGCGGTGGTACATCCGGTCATGGTAACGGTGGTAACCTCTTGAACGTTATCGCTACAACATATGACTGCAGCGCCGGTTGGGGCTTTGAGAACAACTATGGTCTCCGTTATGACCAGGCTAAGGATGAATTCTACTTCAACCCGATCACAGATAACTACAAAGAGTATCTGAAGATGGCAAATGCATTTGTTAAGGAAGGTATCCTTGATCCTGAAACATTTACTCAGGAAGATGATACAGCTCAGGATAAGTTCTACCAAGGTAAGACAGTTATCATGAGTGTTAACCAGGGTACTGTTGCCGGTACAGAGAGCAAGATGCTCGAGAACCTTGGCGAAGGCAAGTATGAACTGTACTACACCATCCCGCCGAGAAGTAAGCTCTATAACTACTCTACAGCAGGTAACGCTCGTCTCGAGAACGGCGTTATGATCTCCAAGAAGGCTCTGGATGAGCTGGGCGAAGAAGACTTCATTAAGATGCTTCGCTTTGTTGACTGGTTCTGGTACTCCGAGGAAGGTTACACATTCCATAAGTGGGGTATCGAAGGTGAAACATACGAGATCAAAGATGGCAAGAAGGTCCTCAAGGACGGTTATTGCAACGGCGGTCTGGGCTATGGTAACAATGCAGAAGGAACTCTTACAGACGTACGTCTTAAGTGGGGTTACGGCGGAGGTAACTTCTTCTATGGTCATACTGTAGCAGAAATGTCCGACAGTTTTACTCCTCAAGTAGCCGGTTTCACAAATTCCAACTTTAAGAATCGTGAGACACCGCCGCTTGCTCCGGGTGTTGCTCCGACTGAAGATCAGAACGAGCAGATCAACCTCATTGCTACACCTCTTCTCGACGAAGTAAACTCCTGGTCTTTGTCTTTCGTAATCGGCCAGAAGGATATCGATGCAGAGTGGGACAATTTTGTTAAAGCTTGTGAAGGCAAGGATTGTGCAAAACTCGTTGAGATCTACAACAAGGCATACAAGGGTTAATGATTTAAAACTTGTGGATGTTTAAATCGCAAAATAACCGCCTCCCTGTGCACCCGGAAACGGGTGTGTGGGAGGCGGTTTTTTCATTTGTTGGAAAGGGGGGAGAGATGGGGGGCGGGAACGCGGTTTCGCGTGGGTGGTTTTGGAGTGGGAGCCACGTGAAATTTCGATTTTTGCATTTTGACGTGGGTGGTTTTGGAGCGGGAGCCACGTGAAAATTCGATTTTTGGATTTTGGCGTGGGTGCTTTTGGAGCGGGAGCCACGTGAATTTTCAATTTTTGCATTTTGACGTGGGTGGTTTTGGAGCGGGAACCACGTGAAAATTCAATTTTCGCATTTTGGCGTGGTTACTTTTGGCGAGGCATACACGTGAATTTTCTATTTTTGCATTTTGGCGTGGTTTCTAAAGAAAAATCATCCACGTGATTTTTCGATTTTTGGATTTTGGCGTGGTTTCCGAGTGCAGCCTGAACACGTGAAATCGCAGATTTTGGATTTTGGCGTGTTTCCTGATGAAAAAAGGAGTGTCCTTGCGTGACACTCCTTTTGCTGTTTCAAAATTCAGTTGTGTTATCAGTTCTCTTCGTCCGCGAACATCTTCATGGCGTTGTTGTAGCAGATGTCGGTGACGATCTTGCCGAGGATCTCCATGTGCTTCGGGAACTCGCCGCGCTCGACCATGTCGCCGAGGAAGTTGCAGAGGATACGGCGGAAGTATTCGTGACGGGTGTAGGAAAGGAAGCTTCTGGAGTCGGTGAGCATGCCGATGAATCCCGGCAGGTAGCTCTGCTCGGCAAGCGAGCGGAGATGGTTCTGGATGCCGGACATGTTGTCATTAAACCACCATGCGGATCCGTGCTGGATCTTCATGGGCTTGCTTCCGTCCTGGAAGCAGCCGATCAGGGTATCGATCATGGCATTGTCATTCGGGTTCAGGCTGTAAAGGATCATGCCCGGGAGCTTGTCGATCATGGTCAGGATGCTCATGTAGTTAGCGAGCGGATCAACGAAATCCGCATATCCGGAAATGGCATCAAATCCTGTGTTGATACCGAGGCTTCTGTACGCGGATTCATTGTTGTCGCGACGGCAGCCGAAGTGCAACTGCATGGTCCAGTTATGCTCTTTATACTCTGTGGCAAAGAAGATCATGATCGCGGTCTTATACTTCGCGATCTCTTCCTTGGTCAGGCTCTGCTTCGGGTGTGAGATACGCTGCATCAGAACGGCGTTGGCCTCGTCATCGGAGGTCTCCGCAAAGACGAATTTCTCCATGCCGTGATCGGCCAGACGACAGCCGTGTGTCTCGAAATAATGGATGCGATCACGAAGTGCACGCTTGAGATCGTCCCAGTCCTTGATGTCGATGCCGGTGCTCTTTCCGAGTGCCTGCAGGTAGTTGGAAAAACCGCCTTTCTCGATATCAACGATGCGGTCCGGACGGAATGCCGGAAGCACGATCGTCTCAAAAAGCGCATCATCGGCGATGACCTTGTGCCAACGGAGGTCGTCGATCGGATCATCGGTGGTGCAGAGAAGTTTCACGTTCGATTTCTTGATCAGGCCGCGTGCGGTGAGCTCGCCGGAAGCAAGCTTTGCGGAAGTGATCTCCCATACCTTTTCGGCATTGGCAGAGGTCAGCGGCTCGGTGATATCGAAGTAGCGTACCAGCTCGAGATTGCTCCAGTGGTAGAGGGGATTGCCGATGGCACCTTCAAGGACCTTCGCCCAGGCGATAAACTTGTCGTGGTCACTTGCATCACCTGTGATGTACTGTTCGTCCACTCCGGCGGAACGCATCAGACGCCACTTGTAGTGGTCACCGGAAAGCCAGAGCTGGGTAATGTTTTTGAAGATGATGTCCTGTGCAATGTCTTTCGCTTCGATGTGACAGTGATAGTCAACGATGGGGCAGTTCTGCGCATAGGTGAAATACAGATTTTCAGCTGTGGCGGAATGCAGTAAAAACTGGTTATTAATGAACGTAGCCATAGGAAACCTCCTGGTTGTGAATAAACTTCCCCCGATACAGATATAATAGTATCAGAAAATTGACATGAATCCTATATGGAAGAAAGGAAAATCATATTGGATTTTTCATGTTCTGTATGCTAGAATGTTAGACGAAAAACAGGTGCTTTTCAAGCACGAAAAAAGATGAGGTGAATCAGAATGGATCTGATGGATAAAATACATGAAGTGGGCATTGTCCCGGTAGTAGTGATCGAGGATGTGAACGATGCGATCCCGACGGCGCGGGCGTTGCTCGATGGCGGGATCACGTTTATGGAGATCACGTTCCGGACCTCATGTGCGGCGGAAGCGATCGAGCTGGTCGCGAAGAATGTCCCCGGCATGATCGTGGGCGCGGGTACGGTTCTGAATGCACGCCAGGCGGAGTCAGCGGTACAGGCCGGCGCGAAGTTTATCGTTTCACCGGGACTCGATGAGGATACGGTGATCTGGTGTCAGGAGCGCGGCATTCCGGTCTGCCCGGGTTGTGTCACTCCTTCGGAGATCATGAAAGCGATCCATCTCGGACTTGGTGTGGTGAAGTTTTTCCCGGCGAATATCTATGGCGGTATGAAGGCGATAAAAGCACTTGCGTCTGTTTTCGGTGGTGTGAAGTTCCTGCCGACAGGTGGTGTGAATGCGGAGAATCTTTCTGAGTTTGCTTCGGAAAAATGCATCATCGCGATCGGCGGCAGCTGGGTATGCACGAAGAAGGATATACTGGAAAAGAACTTCGATAAGATCACGGCGCTGAGCCGTGAGGCAGTAGAAAAGATCCGCGCGGCCAGGACCTGAAAAGGAGATATGAAGATGAAGAAAGTACTGACTTTTGGTGAGATCATGTTGAGACTTAAGACGAAGGGGAACGAGCGGTTCTTCCAGAGTCCGGAATTTGAAGCGACGTTTGGCGGAGGCGAGGCGAATGTGGCCGTGTCTCTGGCGAACTTTAACATGCCGGTCGAGTACCTGACGGTGCTGCCGGAAAACACGATCGGTGATGAGTGTCTGGCTGAACTGCGCCGTTTCGGTGTGGGCACGGAGAAGATCCTTCGTGCACCGGGACGTCTGGGCATCTACTTTCTTGAGACCGGTGCAAACCAAAGACCAAGCAAGGTGATCTACGACCGCGCCGGATCGACGATGGCCGAAGCAAAGGTCGGCGATGTAGACTGGGAAAGTGCTTTTGAAGGGGTAGACTGGTTCCATATTACGGGAATCACGCCGGCGATCAGCAGAAGCGCGGCAGAGCTCTCGATCGAGGCCGTGAAGGAAGCGAAGAAGCGTGGCATTACGGTGTCCTGCGATCTGAATTTCAGAAAGAACCTCTGGAAGTACGGTGTGGAAGCGAAGGAGATCATGAGTGAGATCACGAAGTATACGGATGTGGTCATTGCTAACGAGGAAGACTGCCAGAAGTCCCTGGGCCTGACGCTGGATGTATCGGTGGAAGAGGGCGCGCTGGATACTTCGAAATACGAGAAGCTGACGGAGACCGTCATGGCGGCGTATCCGAATGTCAGCAAGGTGGCGGTGACGCTGCGTGAAAGCCATAGTGCCGACCATAACGGATGGGCGGCGTGCATACGGAGTGCGGAGGGATTCTATGTCAGCAGAAAATACGAGATCCGCGATATCGTGGACCGCGTCGGCGGCGGCGATTCTTTTGGCGCGGGACTGATCTACGGACTGCGCACATACGGCACGGATGCCGAGGCGCTTGAATTTGCCGTGGCGGCGAGCTGCCTGAAGCACTCGATCCCGGGTGATTTCAACCGCGTTTCCGTGAAAGAAGTAGAGACACTCAAAAACGGAGATGCGTCAGGACGCGTCGTTCGATAAGTTTTGGACAAAACAAGACAGAAAAAAGCCGGTGGTGCGAAAGCAGACATCGGCTTTTTTGTCGAGTGAATTCAAAACGGCAGGAGGTTATTCTCCTGACGACGTTTCCTGTCTTCTTCAAGGGCGTGTAGACGGCGGTCTTCGCAAACTTTGATGGCGATGATGTTTGCGTCTTTCTCGGCAGTCTTTTCGAAAAGATATGCGAAGAAAAGATAGACCAGGATGGCCAGTATCGGAAGTGAAGCCAGGATAATGGCGGCGTAGTAGCCGTTATAGTACATCTTCGTGACTACGGCTTCGCCGGTGGCCGGATCCGCTCCGTAAATGACGGTGGCGCCGAGCCAGCGCGGAAACCACATGATGACCAGAAGCAGAATGAAGATGAATATTCCCCCCAGGATCATCAGGATCTGTTTTTTCGAATCGGTCATGCGCATGAAGCGCGGGATCTTCTGGCGTTCCAGCTCGAAGGCATCGTGAAAGACTTGTTGTTTGTCCGCAAAACTCATTCTTGTTCCTCTACTTTTTCCTTATTCCGCAACGATTCTCTTCTTTCTCCCGGCTTCATTGTAATCGATACGGAAATAGAAATCTATAAGATAAGTGACATCTTTAGAAAAAGATTAAGATTTGCAAGAAGAATGCTGTCAGGAGCGCTTTTTGATCTCGTTTCGCACTGCTATCGTGACCAGAACACCACCGGTGACGAAGAGGTAGATCCACCATGCCATGCTGCCCCAGACGCGGTTGGCGATGTAGGCGAGCATGCCGAGCGTGCAGACCGTGCCGAGGATGATGTACGGCTTTTTCTTCAGGAAGTAACCCAGAAGCAGGACGAGCACACTCACGATACCGAAGAAGATCAGGCTGAAAAGATCGTCGCTGATGAGGGCAATCAGGGCCAGGATGCCCATGGCGATGCAACTGTAGACCAGATTCAGAGTCTTCAAGGACGAGTGCTTTTGCTCCGAAAGGATCCAGGGCAGAAGGACGATGAAGACCGTGCAAGGGAGCAGGTAGGCCTGTTCGATGAGGGCCGCAAGGGACGGGAGCCTCAGGACCGGCATCCAGACGAGGCAGGAGAGGGTGACCAGAATGAGGGCGATGGCGCGCTTTCCGGAGGTCTTTGTTTTGCTTCGGAGGAGATACGCAAGTTCCACAAGGAGGAAGCCCGGGATAGTGAAGGCGATGAGGCGCGAGCGGGCAATCGAGTGCGGGAGCATTTTGGCGATATCGTCGATCACGTGGGCGTTGCTCACAAAGGAGTTGACGGAGTAGGCGAAGCTCGCGAAATGGCGGCTGGCGTTCTCGGTCAGGAACGGAACAGCGAGGAAAACGATGCTCTGTGAGATCAATGCGTTCCAGAAGAGCGAGGTCCGGGTGATGCTTGTTTTTCCGTCCGAAACGTCGTC
>JAFZZM010000054.1 GCA_017615755.1 Clostridiales bacterium
CAGAAGGCTTAAGGCTTACGGTTATGATCGCAAAAGACATTATTCCGGAGGACGAGATATATTTGCGGGTCAATAAAGATAATATTGCGTCCCAAAAGGTCATGATAAAAAACGGAGCTCGAATCGCAGGAGAAGATGAAATCCATCTGTTTATGCGAATAGCAAAATAATCCGGATTTGAAGCATCCTAAAGCGAATCAGATTTAAATTCCGCGTAGATTATGACGCTGAAGCAGTTGGCAAGGTGTTGCTCAATGAAAACGACGTCGAAATGGTATGCTTATTGTCCAAAATAAACGAAGGAGTTCCCATTATCTGATCATACCGAAGTAGTAGTTTCCTTGAGCAAGAATTTTTCAAGACCGAAGGAATACATTCAAATAGGCATAGATGCAGAAGATTACTACAGGATCAAGGATTTGCAGAAGAGAGCGGAAGAATAGGTATTATTTGGTTATAATCGTTCTTACTATATGATGCTGTCGGGGATCCTGATAGTATTCTTTTTGTAAAGGCGCTGATACAGAATTCTACACAATGACAAATGCAATTACGAAAGGATATTTATCATGAACAGAGGTGTTTTTATAAGAAACCTGACAGCTGACAGAATAGAGATGAGTCCGAAAGGCAGATGTGCGAATGAACTGACGGTGGAAGAATTTGAAAAAGACTATGAGAACTTTTTTGATATGATCTTTGAAATCGCCGCTACTGACATCTCAACTGTAACCGGATACGGTGAGTTCGATGAAGATAATAAAGCACCGTACGTTACATTAGAGGAGTTCATCCGGGAGACCTTTAATGAGAATCAGGAGGGCTACTGGCATAATTGGACAAAGATGTTTGAGACAACATTCTTAAAGAAGAATTATTTCGACAGGATATTTGCCAAGGCTATACAGTATGCACCGTTCTGTGAAGGACAGAGATTTCTTGCAAACAACAATACTTTCTTTGTCAATATGATCGTTGATGATTCGGGCAAGACATACTGTGCAGACTGGGGAAGAGCCGGGATCATGGACTATATGATGGATTTTGCGATCATGGATCTTAACAAACCTTATCTGCTTGTCCCCGAAAAGTTATATGCATACGCAAAGAAAAAGAACGTCGAGATAAAGAATCTTAAAGAGAGATTTCTCTGCATGGCATATTTCAAGGGGATCCACACACTTATGTGGCATGCTTCCATTGACGATCTTGAATCCTGTGAATCCATCACAAGATCCTTAAACGAGCTGGAAGAGCGTATGAACAAACTGGTGGATTGAATATGCAATATGAAAATGCCAAGGATATTCTCCCTGCGAGCCTTCTGGAAGAAGTGCAGAAGTATGCGGAAGGAAAGGCAATCTACATACCAAAGCGCGGAAAAACAAAAGGCTGGGGAGAAGCATCCGGTTATCGGAACAAACTGAATAAAAGAAACACTGCTATCTGCAGCAGATATTCGGCAGGAGCCTCGGTAATGGAGCTTTCGGAAGAATTCTTTCTTTCTCCCGAATCAATCAAAAAGATTGTATACGGAAAGAAGATAGATCTTCCGGAGTATTCTCCATCGCTCTTTTCAGCTGAGCAGTATTCAAATGCAGGTCTTGGAGAAGAGTGGGTCAGGATATACTTGAGTGATCATAATGTGGAGGTACCGAATAATACGGAGTTTTTCTTATCCGAACTGGTAAAGATCCCGCTTCGATTAATAGATGAGACCGATTCTGCCGCGGACAAAGAGTATGTGGGATCTTCACTTGATGTTCCATTGATCATTATGTTCGAACAACATCGGTTTAGAATGCTATTCGGTGGACAATACCTTAGTGACCTGGTTAAGGAAAAAAGGAATGCTCATCATGCTTATATTTTTGTTTCAAATGAAGAGTACGGTTTCTATATGAATAATTTTGGTAAGCAATTTCAAAGGCATTGCCGGTAGAAAATGTGGATCCTCTAAATGGGAAGATGATTGATACACTACCTGGGGAAAAACCTTAGATAGTTTTTAGTTTGATTTAAAGTTCAAATAAAATCAAACTTGATTCGGCGTCGCAATATGATACAATTTGCAAAGAATTTCCGTGTGAACGGATACCGGCATTAATGCCATGGAATCCTAATATAATTGCCCATCTGACGTATCTTCGGGATGAATATGAAAGACAGAATTAACTTCTGACGTGGTTTATGAGAATTTGTTGGAGGTGACAGGATGAGAGAGAATTTTGTAGCAGCGTTCAGTGGATTCCCGGAACATCATTTTTCGGAAGAAATCACGAAGCGGTTGCGCGAAGAACTGAAAGAGAGAAAGAGTATCGTCTTTATCACCGCCTGCCCGCTTGACTATGAGCAAAATGACGATGACTGTGACGGCATGCATGAGATGTTCGTCGAGCAAGGATTGGCTTTTGAAAACCATTGCGTGATCGACAAGCGTACTGACCCTTCTGAGGCAAAAGAACTTGTTGAAAATGCGGACTGTATATTCCTTATGGGTGGGGGCGTATGTGAAGAACAGCTTGAACTCATTCGCGAAAAAGGATGCTATGATGCATTACTGAATTGCCACGCTGCAATCTTCGGCGTGAGTGCCGGTTCCATGAACCTGGCAAAGAACGTGGTGGATTTTTTCGAATCCATGGAGCCATTTGATGGACTTGGATTCACGAATACTATGGTGAGCTGCCATCATGATCCGGAGGATGCCTGGCGGTTCGAAAAGACACTTCGGATGTCTGAGGATCGCGTGGTATATGCCATGGAAGATATGAGTGCTTTCTTTCTTAAAGAAGGACGGATCGAGGTTGTCGGAAACATATACCGCGTGGAGAACAGAGAGCTCCGTCTTCTGACAGAGGAAGACATTAAGGAGATAGAAAACGGGTAATAGATGATTCAGCGGAGGACTTGAATATGCTAACAAAGAACAGACAGTCAGACAGTACTATAAATGAAATGATCAGGAAGGCATTCCCGAAGAAAACTGTAGCAGACATTAAAGAACTGACAGAGGGAATGTGTAATGTTACTTACAACATCACGTTCAGCGATGGAGAGGAATGTATCCTTAAGATCGCGGCAAAAGATACGACCGGCAATACCTCGAACGAGATCTGTTTAATGGCGGCAGAAGTGAAAGCCATGCAACTGGTTAAAGAGCATTGTTCTTTTAAAGTTGCCGATGTCCTCGCCTATGATTGCTCCAGGACCATATGTGACGGTGATTACTTTTTTATGGAAAAGCTTCCGGGGAGCAATTACACCTTCATCAAAGAGACGCTGCCGGAGGAGGTAAGGCGTGGAATAGCGAGGGAAATCGGAGAGATATCCAGACAGCTATGTTCCATTACTAACCCGCAGTTTGGTTTCCTGGGAGACGAAAAGAGATACGACCAATTATCCGATTTTGTGCAGACCATGCTTCAAAATCTGATCACGGACGGGCAGAAGAAAAATGTGGACCTGGGATGTGATGCCAACGAGCTGCTAGAGAAGTTCGAGAGCGAAAAACACATATTTGACGAAGTCCATTCCGCTTCTTTGGTCCATTGGGACATGTGGGAAGGCAATGTGTTTGTAAAGGATAACCATGTATCCGGTATTATCGACTGGGAAAGAGCCATGTGGGGCGAACCTTTCATGGATGACCGCTTCCGGAAGCATAACCGGAATAAGGATTTTCTGGAAGGATTTGGAAAAAAAGATTTCACTGAGATTGAATTAATGCGGATTCGTTGGTACGATGTTATATTATATTTGACGATGATGGTAGAAGTCTTTTATAGGGAGTTTGAAGACAAAGGACAGTACTATTGGTCGAAGGAACAGTTACTTGGTGTGTTGGCTGAAGCAAAGTAACAATCAAGAAGGAAAGAGATAAGAAGGAGAAAAAGAGAATGAGGCATTATAGCGGGCAGACTACAAAAGAAGAAAAAATCGTGCTGGTTTATTTCTTGCTGGTCGTTTTTCTCGGAGTGCTGGTTTTTATTGTGAAAGACAACCACGAACCCGGATGTGAATACAGATGTGACGCTAAGATCTCGGCTACGATCACCAGACCGAACTTTGTGGATTTCGCAGATGTCAACGGGTGGAAGCCGGATATCTATACCGGGACCCAGGTCTATATCACCTATGCAAATAGTGAAACCTCGACCTGTACGGTCGTCTACGATGGCGGAGACAGAAGCCATACTTCGGTGGCTTCTAAAGTGCCCTTGCATGCCCTTTCCTATAATTCGATGCAGCTGGCTGACGTGCAAAAATCCCATAAATGTTACTATGGAATATATAAGAAAGCAGTAAGTTCCACTGTCGTGGATATCCTGATCGGCGCGATTTCCACATTCCTGATTGTCAGTGTTATCGTCTTCTTCGTCCGGAGATACCGGTGAAAGTGATCTGTTATTTCAGGATCGCGGTCAGTTTCGGATCTTCAAGGATGAGTTTCTTAGCGAGTTCTCTGTATTTTTCTTCGTGCAGATACGTGTGTCTGTGCGGCTTCATCTGTGGCGCCATATCGACGGCATTACAGTAATCGGAAGCTTTCAGATCGAGAGTTGCACAGAAGTCCCAGAAACCGGTCTTCGTAAAGACGGTGTCGATCCTCTGATAACGGTGGTTACAGATCTTGCACATGATATACGTGGCAATGCCGACCTGTATGCCGTGAAGCTGTGGCTTCTCAAGGATCTGATCCAGCGCATGGGAGATCAAGTGCTCACTTCCAGATGTCGGAGCAGAAGAACCTGCGATCTCGTTAGCAATACCACTCATGGCCAGTGAATCCAGAAGTTCTTTTAGAAACAGATCTTCGTTGATGGTTTCAAATGGTGTGCGGACAAAAGAGTTCACGGCTTTCTTCGCGATCATAAAGGCGAAGTCATTCACTTCCGTATATCCCTGATCTTCTTCGTGCTGCCAGTCATAGGTCGAGGAGATCTTCGCAACCATGTCGCCGATGCCGGAGTAGAGGAAACGTACCGGAGCACTCTTGATTACTTCTGTATCAACGAGAATGCCGAAAGCAAGTTTTGCCGGAAGAGATCGTCTGTGTCCGCCGATCGTAAGTGAAGCACTGGAACTGGAAAAACCATCCGATGAAGAGCTGGTCGGAACGCTGATGAACGGGATGTGAAGTATATAGCCGATATACTTGGCGGCATCGATCACCTTGCCTCCGCCCATGCCAATGATGGCTTTCGTCTTATTCGGGATCTGGAATGCCAGATTCGTGATGTCATTAAAATCGACCGTGTCCATCTCCTGGTGGTGCAGGATCGTCACGCCTGCGTCTTCACAGGACTTGAAGACTTTTTCACCGAACATGGCGATGAGCCCGTTTCCGAAAAGAATGGTGACTTCGGTAAGATCGGCATCCTTCAAATAGGTTCCGATACGGGATGTTACGCCTTGCTCGATCTTCAGGATAGAAGGAATAGAGATATGATCTTTGTTCATTTGAGGACCTCCTTCACAACGACCGGAAGGTCGCTGAACTTCTTGATTTCAGGTACGGGAACGTTGATCTTCCCGAAGCCGTATGCGGCATGGATAAACGGGAGTCCCGCCTTTGTCGTTGCATCGTAATCACTCTGGATATCGCCGACATAGCAGGCGGCGGTCAACTTGTTTCTTTCTGCAAGGAGCTTGATGTTCTCGTCTTTCTGGAGAAGATTGTTGCCGTAGCACTCGATGTCTTCGATCAGACAGGACGGGGCGCCCCAGTCGATCTTGAAATAACCGAGGAATGCTTCGATATATCCCGCCTGACAATTGCTGACGATATAGAGATGGTAGCCGGCTTTTTTGAGCTTTTCCCATGTCTCGATCACTTCCGGATAGAGGGCGCCGCCATGCTCACTCAGGTATTCATTCTCGTATGTTTCACAGGCCTTGCGGAGCGCATCTCTTTGCTTTCCCTTTTTCGTATAGGTGAAAAGCGTATCTGCGATCACGTCCATCGGTTTTCCCATGACGCTCTGAATATCCTCTTTGGTAACGATCTTGTCGAAGCCTGCTTCCTGCACCTTGATCGTCCAGGACTTGGCAACGTTCTCGGCACTGTCCCAGACGGTGCCGTCCATATCAAATATAATGCCTTTTTTCTCTGCCTTTTTCATTCTCGCTTCTCCATCTGAAAGAACAACTACTAGAATCATACGACATTCACGGGCAGGCTTCAACCACAGGGTCTATCCTGTTCCTTATGTGTTATACTGAGTCCTGGAAAATCATCACGGGACATGCGACGGTCCTTGTGGTAGACATAATCATTGAGGGATGGGGTACATATGAAAAAGAAAGCATTTCTGGCATTGCTGCTATCGGTAGCAATGTGTTTTTCGGCTTGTGATCTGGAATTGGAAGAATCGGACACTTCGGGTTCGACGACCCAGAGCACGACCATAACGGAGAAAGAGACGGACGAGACTACTTCTTCGGAGACGAAAACGGATAATTCCGATGCAAAGAAAGACGGAAAAAGCGACAGTAGCGATAGTGAGTCCGGTTTTACCATGTCCGTCGATGGTTCCAGCGGAACCTTGAATGTTACCCGTGCGAAAAAGAAATCTACTTCGATGGGCGAGGAGGCGAGCTGGACGATCTTCGTCTATCTTTGTGGTACGGATCTCGAAAGTGAAGACGAGAACGGTATGGCCACAGATGACCTCGACCAGATGATCCAGGCTAAAGGAAGCGACAAAGTCCGCTTCGTAGTACAGACCGGCGGAACTTCGGCGTGGATGAACAACGTTGTTTCCAACTCGGCATGTGAACGTTATCTGATCCAGAAACAGGACATCAAACTGGTGGATTCGGTTCCTCTGAAGAGCATGGGAAAAGCATCGACTCTCTCCGATTTCCTCAGCTGGGGCGTAGAGAATTACCCGGCCGAAAAGATGGGAGTGGTGTTCTGGAATCACGGTGGCGGAAGCATTACCGGTGCCTGCTTCGATGAACTCTACAATGACGATTCGCTCTCTCTCCTCGAGATCAACGAGGCGCTCTCCAAGACGTATGAAAACATGACGGACCGTTTCGAATTCATCGGATTTGACTGCTGTCTCATGGGCAGCGTGGAAAGCGCGAATATCCTTGCGACCTATGCCAGATACTTCTACGGCTCTGAGGAGCTCGAACCCGGATACGGCTGGAACTATACCAAGATCGGGGATTATCTTGCGGAAAATAACAACGCCGATGGTGCGGCTCTCGGAAAGGTCGTGGCCGACAGCTTCTATGCCGAGTGCGAAGCGATCTGGCAGGAGAGTGAGTGCACGTTCACCATCGTGGATCTGGACAAGTTCGATGAATTCGCCGTTGCTTTTAACGACTATGCAAAAGCACTCTATGAGGCGGCGTCAGGCGACCTGGCGGGTATCGTCAGAGGCGTGCAGAGTGCGGATAACTTCGGCGGAAACAACCGTTCCGAAGGTTACACCAACATGGTGGATGTCGGCGGTATCCTCAAGAACTGTTCTTCTTATGCGGATGGAACTGCCGCGCTGCAGGCACTGAAGAACTGCATCGTATACAACAAAAACGGCGAGACCCATGCCGGTGCGTCCGGACTTTCCATCTACTATCCTCTTGAAGTGCAGGGTTCTAACGAGATCAGCATCTTCTCCGGTGTCTGCATCAGCCCGTACTATCTTTCCCTGGTCGACATGGTCGCAAGAGGCCATTCGGATACCGGATACACGAACGACATGTTCTTCGATGACCATGGCGACTGGTTCAGTGACAACGGCTCCAACGATTATTTCGATGATTCGTATTTCGATTACGACTACGATGAAGAAGGAGAGAGCAGCCTGATCACATTCTCCCAGAAACCTTCTTCTACACAGGATGGTTTCGGATTTGTGCTGAGTCATGATTCTCTCGAATATACGGCATCCGTCATCGCGTATGTGTTCTATGAACTTGATGACGAAACACTGATCTGTCTTGGTGAGACCGATGACATCATCGGCGACTGGGACACGGGTGCTTTTCAGGATAATTTCCAGGGATACTGGCTCTGCCTGCCGAGTGGCGATCTTCTGACGACATACATTGCCGACTATGGTGACGACTATACCGTGTACACATGCCCGATCCTTCTGAACGGAGAGGAGACCAACCTGCGTGTGCGCCAGTACCTCGACTATTCGGTAGTCGTGGAAGGTACATGGGACGGCATCGGTGAGGGTGGCTGCTCTGACCGTGAGATCCGTCCGCTACAGGCAGGAGATAAGATCGAACCGATCTACTATCTCGATGATGATTCGGATATGACCGGCGACAGCTACAAGTGGAAAAAAGGCGACGAACTGGACTATGCTTACCTTCCGGAAGGCAATTACTATTACGGCTTCGAGATCGATGACGTCTACGGCGATTACTATATCACGGATTGTGAGATCTTCACGATTGACAGAAACGGCGATATCTATTTCGGATAACAGATGATACATAGAAGGAAAAGGAGTAGAGACGTGAAAGCGATTGAAATCATAGGTGATAACTATTTCGGAAACTGGACGAGTTCAAGATCGGCCTGCCGGGCGATCATCATCAAAGATGGAAAGATGCTCCTTTCCTACGAGACGGAAACAGACCAATGGATGCTTCCGGGCGGCGGACTCGAAGAAGGGGAAACGCAGGAAGAGTGTGTCATTCGAGAAATCGCGGAAGAGACAGGTTTCGTGATCCGTCCGGTATCGGAATGCCTTCTGGAGATCGACGAATACTACGAAGACTGCAAATGGCCGAGCTTCTATTTCCTTTGTGAGATCATCGGGACGACAGAATCCCATCTCACCGAGAGAGAGATGGAAGTCGGCATGGAGCCGAGATGGCTTCCGGTAAAAGAAATCATCGGGGTCTTCTCGAAGCATCAGGACTATGCCGATACCGACGAGATGCGCCGTGGCATGTACCTGCGTGAGTACACGGCCTTAACGACGATCCTGGACGGATATGAAGAAACAGCTGAGTAAGTGCTTCGTGACGAGCTCGAAAGACAGAAGAAAAGAAAGCAATATGCCTTAGGTATGTTATAATGTGTTTGCATCGGAACCCAGGCAGTTAGTTCCGAATAATCAGGATTCCGATCCACTTGGAGAATATACATATGAAAAGACGCAGAATTGCTTTGTTGATGACTTCCGTTTTCCTTCTGGGAAACCTATCTATAGCATGTAGCAGTAAGAGTGAGAGTACCTCTACAGCAGGAAATACTTCAGTGATCGTGGCTTCGGGAAGTGAAGCGACCACGACAGAAGGAAGCTCGGAAGAGACGACCACGACGCTGGCGACCGAGATGTCCACAAGAAATGCCGATGATGGAACAGGCCATAAGAATGCATCCATCCTCTATGAGAACGTGAACAACCCGATCGACCGGGTGGAGTGCATCCGTGACTATATGCTTGCCGATGTGGCTTACTATAACTCCCTGAATAATGTGGCCGAGGATACCTGGTGCTACATACTCAAGGATAATCACGAACAGTCCGGCTCCTACGAGTATTTCAACATCTCGGAATACAATGCTTTTTATATCGATAAGAATGTCACCGATGACGATAAGGTCGTATATCTGACCTTTGACTGCGGCTATCCGTCTAACAGAACGGCACACATCCTCGATATTCTGAAGGCGCATAATGTTAAGGCTAACTTCTTCGTGACCAAGATGTACCTCGAGGAATGTTCTGATTACTGCGTACGCATGAAGCAGGAAGGACATATGGTATGCAATCACACCGTTTCCCATACGGACTTGACCGTGAGAACTGTCGAAGACATCATCGCTGAGATCCTCGATGTAGAAGAGTATTTCTACGAGAAGACCGGTTATGAGATCGATCATTTCTTCCGTCCGCCGACGGGTTCCTATACGAAGCGTCTCCTGTCTATCGTCCGCGATGCAGGTTATACCACGGTATTCTGGAGCTTTGCTCTTTACGATTACGACCAGAACAACCAGCCGAAGCCGGGCGAAGTTCTGGCCAGCTTCGAGAGAAGACACCATAACGGTGCCGTGATCCTGATGCATAACGACTCTTCTTCCAATGAGAACGAACTGGATTCAGTGCTGACTTATATGGAAAGTCAGGGATACCGCTTCGCACTTCTGGACGAAGTCAAAGTAGGATAAGTGTTTCTGAAAAACTCTGAAGTTGCAGAGTAGAAAGCGAGGATTGAGTATGACATACAAAATGACGATTGCAGGATTGGAAAGAGAACTTCCTCTTTGTCCGATCGCAGATGACCTTTATATCGCGGCTTTTATCTGCTTTGGCGATGCGGAGATCTCCACGGCATGTGCGCAAGAACTCCTGAAACTGGTGCCTCGCGAGAACTATGATTATATCTTTACGGCGGAGGCCAAGGGCATCCCGCTGGCACATGAGATGGCACGCCAATCCGGTGCCGAGAAGTATTTCGTTGCACGTAAAGGGCCGAAGAACTATATGCCGGACCCGATCTCCGTTGAAGATAAGTCTATTACGACAAAGGGTACGCAGAAACTGTATCTCGGACGTGACGATGCGGACATGATCCGTGGCAAGCGGATCCTTCTGGTGGACGATGTGATCTCGACCGGTGGTTCGCTCCATGCTATGGAAGAGATGGTCAAGCTTTGCGGCGGCGAAGTTACCGGGCGTGTATGTGTGCTCGCTGAGGGCGACGCGGCCAAGAGAGAAGATATCAAGTTCATCGGCACGATCCCGTTGTTTAACGGAAAAGGAGAGCCGATCCTGGAGTAAAGTGAACGAACCGCGCTGAAACTGCTGCTGGTGCAGACAGGAAAGGAAGGTATGCATATGTCGGTCATTGCATCTTTTATGGTTCCCCATCCCCCTATGATCGTCCCTTCAGTAGGACGTGGAAGCGAGAAACAGGTGTTGGAAACGACCCGCGCCTATGAGCAGGTTGCCGATGAGATCGCATCGCTTTCCCCGGAAACGATTATTTTCACGAGTCCGCATGCGACATTGTATGCGGACTATTTTCATATTTCACCCGGCACGAAGGCCAAGGGCTCCTTCTCGTATTTCCGTGCTCCGGACGTGAAGTTTTCCGAAACCTATGACGAGGAACTGGTGGACAAGATCAGCGAGATCGCCTATCACGAGGGCTTCCCGGCCGGCACTATGGGCGAGCAGGAGAAGGATCTGGACCATGGTACTATGGTACCCCTGTGGTTCATCCGCAACAAGTACAAAGAAGGAAAAATCGTGCGGATCGGGCTTTCCGGACATCCGCTGACGGATCACTACAAATTTGGCACCATGATCGCCCGCGCCGTCAATGCACTGGACCGTAAGGTCGTGCTTGTGGCCAGCGGAGACCTGTCCCACAAGCTTCAGGATTACGGCCCGTACGGCTTTGCCCCGGAGGGACCGAAATACGACGAACGGATCATGGACGTCATGGGGCGAGGTGCTTTTGGAGAACTATTCGACTTCGATGAGGCGTTCTGCGATAAGGCCGCGGAGTGCGGTCACCGTTCTTTCGTCATCATGGCGGGAGCCTGGGACGGTAAAAACGTGGAGGCAAAAGCACTGTCCCATCAGGATGTGACAGGCGTGGGATACGGAATCTGTACTTTCTATCCGAAAGCAGACGAGGCGGTCATTCCGGAAAGACAGTTTCTGAAACTCTATCTTTCCGAGAAGGAGCGGGTACTTGCCGAGAAGCGCGCTTCTTCTGATGCATATGTACGCCTCGCGCGCCTTTCTCTGGAAAGTTATATCCGAAATGGAAAGAAACTGCATGTAGAAGACGCGTTGGAAGAACTTAGAAAAGACGGAACAGAAGTGCCGGAAGCGCTGGAAAACACCAGAGCAGGCGCCTTTGTATCGATACATAAACAAGGCATGCTCCGTGGCTGCATCGGTACGATCGCGCCGACCGCGTCGAGCCTGGCACAGGAGATCATCAACAACGCGATCAGCGCCAGCACCCGTGATCCGCGTTTTGATCCGATCCTCGAGCCGGAGCTTTCCTGGCTCGAGATCAATGTGGATGTGCTGGGTGAGGCGGAACCGATCGATTCGAAAGAACAGCTGGATGTGAAGCGCTACGGTGTCATTGTGTCTACGCGTGACGGAAGAAGAGGACTGCTGCTGCCGGATCTCGATGGTGTGGATACGGTCGATGAGCAGGTGTCGATCGCGATGAGAAAGGGCGGCATCCAGGCGCATGAGAAGTATTCACTTCAGCGCTTCGAAGTGGTGCGCCACGTCTGATCGGCCGGAGGGAAAAGATGACGAAGTGTCAGGTGTGTTTCCGACATTGTGATCTAAAAGAAGGGCAGACCGGTTTTTGCGGAGCAAGGATCGGTCTTGGGGATCGTGTTGTGGCTTCCAACTACGGAAGCGTCACGTCGATCGCGCTCGACCCGATTGAGAAGAAACCTTTGCATCGGTTCTTTCCGGGATCGAAGATCCTCTCGGTGGGAAGCTACGGCTGTAATCTCCGATGCCCGTTCTGTCAGAACAGCGAGATCTCATGGGGAGAAGAAGTGAAGACCTTTGCGGACACGGCAGAAACCGTTGAACCGGAGCAGCTTGTCCGGATCGCGCAGAAGTACGTCAGCGAGCGGAATATCGGTATCGCCTATACCTATAACGAACCTCTTGTGGGATATGAGTTCGTCCGTGACACGGCAAAGCTTGCTCACGAACAGGGATTGAAGAATGTGCTTGTGACCAACGGTACGGCTTCGCTTTCTGTTCTCGAAGAGATAGGACCGTATATCGATGCGATGAATATCGATGTAAAGTGTTTCTCGGAAAAGACATACGATGAGGTCTTAGGAGGAAGTCTTCCCATGACAAAAGCATTTGTCGCGGAAGCGGTGAAGATCGCGCACGTTGAACTTACATGCCTGGCTGTTCCCGGGATCAGTGATGACGAAGAGATGATGCGGGAGATGACGGGATGGATCGCTTCACTTCAGGATAAGGACGGGAGGATCATCGGAAATGAGATCCCGCTTCATGTATCCCGTTTCTTCCCGAGATTTCACATGACTGACCGCGCAGCGACTCCGGTAGCCGATGTGTATAAGCTCGCGGAGATTGCACGTGAGAAACTGAAATACGTATATACAGGGAATTGTTAACTCTCTTTTCTTTTTGCCGGCAGCTTCAAAAGTGCGAAGAACCCGATGGCAACGCCGAGGGCACAGACGATCGTGCCTGTGACCAGCATGGGGCGGATGCCGAAATTGTCGAGGATCACTCCGCTGATGAGGTTCGAGAAAACGCCACCGATGGTGATACAGCTTGTGACGAAGGCCTGACCTTTGACCTGGTCATGGTCGGCCATGGTTTTACTTACATAGTAGGCGGCAGCCGGAATGAAGACCGCATAGGCGAGAAGCTGGCAGCACTGACTTAGGTACATGTGTCCCATATTCGATGCAAAGATCAATATCGCAATCTTGACCAGAAAAGCAACGCCCGAAAGAAGCAGCAGGTTTCCTGCGGTGATCTTCTTGAGAATCAGGCCGATCAAGGCCATGACCGGCAGTTCCAGGATCGCCTGAAGGAAGTTGGCATAGCCCAGTTCTTTTTCGCCACCACCGAGATTACGGATGATCTGGATCATGAAATCGTTGATCATGTTGTGTGCAAAGAAAAAGCAGATGACACCGATGAGAAACAGAGAAAATGCCGGGTAGGAGCGGATGAAAGTACGAAGAGAACTACTCGGGGCAGTGCTTTTGCCTTCGGAGGAGACATCGTCAGCAACCATGTTTTTCGGTTTCCGGAAGGTAAAGATCAGGATCGCGGAAAGCACCATGACTACGATGTTGATGTAAAGAAGGATGCGGATCCCGTTGCTCTCGATGAGTCCGCCGATGAAAGCGGAAGTGATGGCAAAACTTGCCGATCCCAGTCCTCTGGCAAGACCGTAGAAGATCGGTGCGCCGGCTTTCTGGTATTCGAAGCACAGCGCCGTCATGACAGGCTGGTAGGCAAACTGGATCATGTAGATCAGGGCGAAGACCGGGAAGATAACGAGTTTGTTATTGGTCGAGAAGAGAAGAACGACAGACCCCGCAAGAATGACCAGGACCGAGATCAGGATGAAACGGCGGTTGGTCAATGCCCCTTGTTTGTCGATGATGCCGGCGATGACCGGCTGCACGATCGCAGAGAGGATGTTGGCGATAGCCAGGAGAACGCCGACTTCTGTATTGGAAAAACCGTTTCCCAGAAGGAAGACCGCCGCACATGCATGGATCGTGCA
This sequence comes from Clostridiales bacterium, assembly GCA_017615755.1. Lineage (GTDB taxonomy): Bacteria > Bacillota > Clostridia > Saccharofermentanales > Saccharofermentanaceae > Scatonaster. The sequence continues at coordinate 14,263 of JAFZZM010000054.1, forward strand.
GAATGCGGAAAAGTATGTGGCATTGATCAGGGTATATCTGAGCGTCCAGAGAAATGAACGGCCTTTGGTGGTCTTCGGAGTTGATTCGGGTGACGGTGTTTCGGAAGGCATATCGTGTCCTCGTGTCTTCGTAGATTTGACCTGATTATATCATGGGCGGCGGCTCGAAGGAGGAAAATCCTCCGTTTTGTACGGAAAGAGCCCCTCTTTTTGTCCTAAATGCCGAAAACCCAGTGCTTTTGATTGAGAAATTCGTAGAATATCGGAGTGGCATTTGTGGGAGCAGAGGCATTATACTTATAGCGTAGACATTTTATTGTCATAGGAGGATATATATGAAGAAGTTATTATCAAAGATCGTATCTGTTGGTTTGATCTTCTGCATGACGGGAGCTATGGCCGGCTGTTCCAAATCGGAAGAGACAACAAAGGCAACTACTGCTGCTGACACAACTGCAGCGGACACAACCGCGGGGGATTCTTCGGCCGCAGATACAACTGCAGCTGCTGAGAAGTTCACTGTACAGGAAGGCAAGCTGATCATGGCTACCAATGCTTTCTTCCAGCCGTACGAGTATTATCAGGGTGATAAGATCGTCGGTATCGATGCGGAGATCGCTGAAGCACTTGCGAAGAAGCTGGGTCTTGAACTGCAGATCATGGACGTAGAGTTCGATTCCATCATCGCCGGTGTACAGAACAATAAGTATGACTTCGGTATGGCCGGTATGACTGTTACCGATACACGTAAGAAGGCAGTAAACTTTACTACTACTTATGCTACAGGTATCCAGGCGATCATCGTGAAGGAAGGTTCCGAGATCGTTGATATTGATACACTTCTGGGCGGCAACTACAAGGTTGGTGTACAGCAGGGTACAACAGGTGATATCTACATGTCCGCTGAGCCGGATGACGGTGGCGTAGGTGAATCCAGAATCGTACGTTACTCCAAGGGTCCGGATGCTGTTCTCGCTCTTTCTACAGGTAAGGTTGATGCAGTAGTTATCGATAACGAACCGGCTAAGTCTTTTGTTGCTGCAAACGAAGGATTGAAGATCCTGGAAACACCTTTCACGGTTGAAGATTATGCTATGTGCGTAAACAAGGACAACACCGTTCTTCTTGATAAGCTCAATGCTGCACTGAAGGAACTGACAGATGATGGTACGATCGCATCTATCATCGAGAAGTACATTCCTTCCAACGGCTGATATTATGACTTGTTCAGAAAGCATATATTGCTTTCCAGACGAAACGGAAAAGAAATGAAAAAGAAGGCGTGAAATACTTTATTTCCGCCTTCTTTTCTTATAAAATAGTAGTCTCGAATAGAAGATGATCTGGAGGGTGTTATCATGTTATATTCGCAACAGGGATACCGGGTTCTCCTGTCCTTGGCGACCTGGTGGGATAAGTGGAAGGACCGCTTATATACCAATTTGATTGAAGAAGAACGATATAAGTACCTGTTAAAGGGACTGTGGATGACGATGAAGATCACGTTCTTCGCGTTGCTTCTTGGCGTAGCGCTGGGTGTGGTTGCGGCTATTGTACGTGCTACACATGACAAGACGATCAAGGAGATGCGTCCGGGTATTAAGAGATTCCTGCTTAAGTTTTTCAATACGATCGTGAATCTCTATCTGACCGTGATCCGTGGAACGCCTGTGGTCGTTCAGCTCATGATCATGTACTATATCATCTTCGCTTCCTCAACAAATACCTTGCTTGTTGCCTCTTTGGCCTTTGGTATCAACTCCGGTGCATATGTCGCGGAGATCATCCGTTCCGGTATCATGAGTATCGATAACGGACAATTTGAAGCCGGTCGTTCTCTGGGATTTAATTATGTGCAGACCATGATCTACATCATTATTCCGCAGGCTTTTAAGAACGTTCTGCCTGCGCTGGCCAATGAGTTTATCGTATTGATCAAAGAAACATCTGTCTCCGGTTACGTTGGCATCATGGACCTTGCCCGTGGTGGTGACGTTATCCGAAGCCGTACATATGACGCGCTTCCCGGTCTTCTTGCTGTAGCAATTATTTACCTGGTCGTCGTTATCTTCTTTACCAAGTTAGTATCGATACTTGAAAGGAGGCTGAGAAACAGTGAGCGCTGAGAATTCCAATAACGAAACAACGAAGACGATTGAAAACGGTGAAGTCCTTATCTCAGTAGATGGACTGGCCAAGCACTACAAGAGCAAGCGAGGTGAGATCCATGCTCTGGACGGGATCACCACGGACATCAAGAAGGGAGAGGTACTGGTCATCATCGGACCTTCCGGCTCCGGTAAATCCACATTCCTCCGTTCGCTGAATCTCCTTGAGATGCCGACAGAAGGTACGATCACTTTTGAAGGAGTGGACATCACTTCTCCGAAAAACGATATCAACAAACTCCGTCAGAAGATGGGTATGGTGTTCCAGCACTTCAATCTTTTCCCGCATCTGACGATCCTGGATAATATGACGCTGGCGCCGAGAAAGCTTCTGAAGATGAGTAGAGACGATGCGGAGGCAAAGGCGAGAGAACTGCTCAAGAAGGTTGCTCTGGAAGACCGTGAACTTGCGTATCCCAGCCAGCTTTCCGGTGGACAGAAACAGCGTATCGCTATTGTCCGTGCACTTTGTATGTCTCCGGATGTGCTTCTGTTCGACGAACCGACTTCGGCACTGGATCCGGAAATGGTCGGTGAAGTTCTCGATGTTATGAAGGATCTCGCAAAGTCCGGAATGACGATGGCAGTCGTTACGCATGAGATGGGTTTTGCAAGAGAAGTCGGTTCCCGTGTGATCTTCATGGACGAAGGAAAGATCGTCGAGGAGGGTACTCCGGACGAGATCTTCAATCATCCGAAGAACGAGAGACTCCAGTCTTTCCTGGCTAAGGTCCTTTAATCTCCAGGTTAAAATCGATAGTGCTTTTACAAAAGAGGAATGCAGATCGCATTCCTCTTTTTTGTGTACATAAAGATTACACATCGGAGAACTATACTGACCTTAAAGAAAGGGAAATGGCTCGGCGGAAGTTCGGTCCGGGACATCAGGAAAGGAGTCCGATGATGAAAAAGAAGTTGTGCGTGCTGATGACGGTGTTAGTCATGGCTAATCTTAATGTGGCCTGCAGGAAGGAAAATGTGGAAATCATGAGTGCTCCTGCATATCAGGTGCCTTCTTTGTATACGAGAGCTACCGTGTCGGAGGATGAACCGGACCCGCCGAGAAAAAAAGAAGAACTTCGTTATCTTGCTTCGGAGACGGATGCCGTGGGAAAGACCATCAGTAAATGGCCATCGATCTCACTAAGCGGTGATCCGGATGAGGTGATCGAGATCAAGGAGGATTGTTTTTACGAAGATGAGAGATTCTTCCTTTTCTTCCAGAAAGGTGTGAAGATCCATGGCGATCTGGCCGGGCATATTGACCGCATCATGAGTGAACTGGAAGAGCTTTTGCATATGTCGTATGAACGCGATCCGGTAAACAGCGATATCAACTGGAGGTTTTTGTACTTCGACAATGCCTTTTCCGATGTGAACCGGGACCTGGGAAAACTGAATATCCTGATCCTTAAAAATCCGCATGACGGCCGTGTCGAGTGGGCCGGAGAAAATGTCGCCGTTCTGTATGAAGAGGATGTATTCTCACCGGAATACGATCTTCAGGCAGCGTACCACGAAATGGCACACGCACTGCAGCTTCGTCAGTCGGGTCCTTTTGGAAGAGTACTGGCAGAAGGTATTGCGACCTATGCCGAATATAAACTGGCGGTCCTGGAAAACCGCCCGGCATGGGATACGGCATTCTTCATCCGCGATGAAAGAAATCCATATCCGTACGATGAGACGAGGATCTATGCCGATCCGGTCGGAACATATATCTACGATACGGAAGTGGAAAGCGGACATGCGAACAGTGAGTACCAGTACGGGATCCGTTTTGTGACGTTCCTGGTGGAAACTTACGGCGAGGATGTCATCGACAGGATGTGCCGTATCTCGCTTCAGTTTGACTACGAAGAATCCCGTACCGACATGATCATGCGTGTGATCAAAGATGCTACATCGGACGATGTGTTTGAGAGATTTGCGAAGTGGCTTCCCGAAGGATGGAAGAAATTCGGAGAAGAATATGTGGAATACATGAGACAGTTCGATCCGACATTACAATACAAAACCGATTCTAAACAGGCGCCTGTCTGAAGAATAATAACATGCAAGGAGGAAAAAAGAATGAGAAAAATGAAAGCGATGTATGCAGGCCTTCTGGCAGCCGGAATCCTGTCTGCACCATTACTGACGGCGGGGCAGATGCAGGTCCGGGCTGATCTGAAAGATCCGTCACAAGAAAAAGAGGTGATGGCAGGTCAGGACATCAAGATCGACAAGAAGCTGTTCCCGGATGAAGATTTTCTGGCATATGTTAAGCATGAACTGGATCCGGATCCGGACGGAGTACTTACGCAGGAGGAGATCCTGTCGATCAACTCGATCGATGTTGATGGTATTCCGATCCGGTCTCTGGCAGGTATCGAGATCTTTACGGAACTCGAAGTGTTAGACTGCAATTTTTGTGAGATATCGGAACTGGATCTGTCCGGAAATCCCAAACTGAAAGAATTGTATTGCTTCAATGGCAAACTGGAAAAACTGAATGTTTCCGGGAATACTGATCTGGAAACACTCATGTGTAATGCGAATCAGATAGAGACACTGGATGTGACGAAGAATACCAAACTGAAGCAGCTTGATTGTTTCGAGAATAACCTGGACAGATTGGACATTAGTAAATGCCCGGAACTTTTCCATGTGGATTGCTACGGTAACCATATCCGTGAACTGGATACAAGTAAGAATTCCAAACTTGAGTACATCAGCTGCGGTTACAATCCGATCGAAAAAATTGACGTGAGTGCCAATAAAAAACTGAAGGAATTCTGGTGCTATGGCGCCAATCTTTCGAGGGTGGATCTGAGCGGACATAAGGACTTGTATTATCTGAGTCTTGCCGAGAATCCGATGGATGCTTTCTACATCTGCGATTGCCCGATCCTGTTTGAACTGATGGAGAAATACCCGCTTCAGAAAGCGGACGATACACATGGCGGCACGGAGATCCTCTATAGTCAGGGACAACTGGATATTAACGGAACGATGACGGACTGTGCCATTTTCTTTAATGCCTCGGCTACTATGATTACGGACAGGAATGCAACTCCGGCGCCCAAGAAGCCGACGGTTGCGCCGACCACGACTCCGGTTCCACCGTCTGTGAAAATGCCGGATGTGATCGGAATGCAGCCTGAAGAGGCAAAAACTCTGGTTGAAAAAGAACTGATGGCCGGCGGTTTTGAAGAGGTCATTGTCCGTTTCGGCTGGGTAGATATGTCCGGAAGAAATGCAGGACTGGTCGTTGATCAGACTCCTGAAGCTGACGAGATCGTCTACATCACGGAGCCTTCTATTACAGTGTACCTGACGGTGTCTGAGGACTACCCGACACCGGCTCCTGTTTCACCAACTCCCGGCGACCCGACGCCTAAGCCGGACGATCCGACACCTGTTCCCGGCGACCCGACACCGGATCCGGAAAAAGAGCAGACATTTGAAGCTTTTGTGGAGCGTCTGTATGAGGTGGCACTGAACCGTGCTTCTGAACCGGAAGGAAAAGCTTTCTGGGTCGAAAAGGTTAAGAACGGTGAGTATAACGGAGCGGATTGTGCGAGATTCTTCCTCATCGAAGCGCCTGAATTCATGAACCGTAATCTGGACAACAGTGACTTCCTGGAAGTGCTTTATAAGACTTTCTATGACCGCAAATCCGACGCAAATGGTAAGGCGTACTGGATGGGCCGTCTTGAAAATGGAACCGAAAGAGTGACTGTAGTAAATGACTTCATCGAATCAACCGAGTGGTGTAATGTCTGTGCGACATACGGCGTACGTTCCGGTGCCCTCTACCATAAAGCCGAGTATGCATCGAAGAATGCGATCGAGTTTGCCACACGTCTTTATACATGCTGTCTCGGAAGAGCGGCAGAAGAGAAGGGTTTACGATACTGGAGCCTCGCGCTGACAAATCTGGAACAGACCGGTTACAGCGCTGCAAAGCAGTTCTTCACGGGTGGAGAATTCGTGAACCTGAAAACCTCTGATGAAGAGTATGTGAAACGCCTTTACACGACCTTTATGGGAAGAGATCCGGAGGCAAGTGAAGTTTCCTACTGGGCCGGAGAGATCAAGGCAAACCGTCAGAACAGGACTAGCGTTCTGGAGTTCTTCGGCGGAAGTGAAGAGTTCACCAAGATCTGTAACCAATACGGAATCGAAAGAGGAGAAGTCAACTGACGCACAAATCTTACTACGTTTTTTCGGTGCTGTCTCAGAACCATTCTGCCGAATTATAACGATCAGTTAGGTTGAACCTGGAGTACTACATACTTTTTTAAAAAAACGTGTAAAAGTATGCATTTTTCCTATACCCCCTCCCCCATATCGGCACATATCGGAAAGTGAAAAGACCGATATAGCTTTCATCCCGTACGAAAAGCACTTGGATCTGTTACTTCAGGCCATCAATTTAACAGCAGAGCGGAGAAAAATGCATACTTTTTCTGAAAAAAACTGAATTTGGTATGAATTCACATCTTCAAAATCGTCTGTATACCCCCCGGGGGTATGCAGAAAAAACGGATCAGGTATTCCAGCGGGAAAAGGCCTCGTGATCAAAAAGTGAAACACCATCATCTGTCCGGCAAACCCATACCACCCGGGTTTCGCCCACAAGAAAAGGGACAATCTCGTTAGTTTTGAGATAGTCCCTTTTTTCGTTTCTTGCCGGATGTGGACAAAAAATAAGTCATACCAAAACAGAAAGTGACAAGAAAAAAAAGAAGCCGCTCTGTTATAATGGAAGCACCATATAACTTTACGACCATCGATTATGGAGGGCGAGCCTATGAAGAGAGAACTGGCAAAAGAGAAGGCAAGAGAACTTCTTTCCAAGATGACTACAGAAGAAAAAGTGGCGCAGATGATCCAGGTTACTTATACGGATGGTGGCAGGGAGGGAGCACTGAAGTGGGCAAAACTCGGTGCGGGTTCTTTTCTCCATGTATTAGGTGACGATGCCAGAGAACTCCAGCAGGAGGCTATGAAGACAAGACTTGGTATTCCGGTGATCTTCGGTATCGATGCTATCCATGGACATGGTTTGAATAATAAGGCGACGATCTTCCCGTCCCAGCTTGCATGCGCATGCAGCTGGAATCCGGAAGTGGCAAGAAAGATGGGCGAAGTGACAGCCCGTGAAGTTGCTACCGATGGTCTGCACTGGACATTCTCTCCGGTCCTCTGTATCGGTCGTGATACCCGTTGGGGACGTGTGAATGAGACGTTCGGTGAAGATCCGTATCTGATCGGAGAACTCGGCGCGGCAATCATCAAGGGTTACCAGGGCGAAGATCTTTCCGACGATGAACATATCCTCGCTTGTGCGAAACATTATCTCGGCTATGGTGAAGCAACCGGCGGCCGTGATGCGTACGATACGGAAGTTACGGAAAGAAAAGTCAGAGAGGTATTTCTGCCTCCGTTTAAGAAAGCGGTCGATGCAGGTTGTGCCACGATCATGACTGCATATGGTTTCCTGGATGGAACTCCGCTTACAGCAAACCGCAGGATCCTGCACGATGTCCTTCGTGATGAACTGGATTTCGATGGTTTCGTAATTACTGACTGGGATAATACGAGAAGCCTTGTATGGCTGCAGCATATTGCTTCTGACATGTCCGAAGCATCGATCATGGCGGCATCTGCCGGTAATGACATGATCATGACGACCAAGGAATTCTATCAGGGCATGCTCGATGCACTCCGTGACGGCAAGGTCGATATATCCGTTGTCGATGAAGCGGTACTGCATATTCTGACGATCAAATATGAGATGGAACTTTTTGAGAAGCCGGAGAAGAAAGGTGAGCCCGGCTGCTTCGGTAAGCAGGAACATCTGGATGCGTCTCTTGATGCTGCTAGAAAGAGCGTAACACTTCTTAGAAATAACGGCATGCTGCCTCTTGGGGGCAATGTGAAGAAGGTGGCGGTCATTGGCGAGAATGCGGACAATGTACGTGCACAGTATGGTGACTGGACCTATTTCACACATCCTGTTCCGGACCCGGAAAACACTCGTCCGGCGATCCGTCCATATGTGACACTTTGGGAAGGCGTTAAGGAGATCTGCGATCAGTCCGGTATCGAAGCCGTTTATGCGAAAGGCTGTAAAGTCAGACCGATTGAGGGGCAGAACGAAGATGCGGATCTGGAAGAAGCAGTTCGTGCCGCTTCCGATGCCGATGTGATCATCTATGCTGTCGGTGATGTGATCCCACAGTTCGGTGAATTCTCTGACCGTGCGGATCTGAACCTTTCCGGAAGACAGTTTGAACTGTTCAATAAGCTGAAAGAAACAGGAAAGCCGATCTGTACCGTATTGATTTCTTCCAAGCCGCTCTGCATGGGCGATACGGCAGAGAAGGCCGATGCCGTGATCTGCGGATTCAATGGTGGTATGTTTGCCGGTACTGCTCTGGCCGAGGCGATCTTCGGAAAACTGAATCCGAGCGGACGTCTTCCGATCTCCTTCCCGAGACATACAGGACAAATCCCGGTCTACTACAACCAGATGCCAGGATGGCATGGCGGAAAATACAACGACCTGCCGATCGAGCCACTCTTTGCGTTCGGCGAAGGAATGGGCTACAGTGCTTTTGCCTATGAAGATCTGGCCGTAGATGCCAACCTGAAGCTTACCGTAACAGTAAAGAACACCGGTGATCAGGACGGCGTGGAGACTGTGCAGATCTACCAGAACGACAGCGTATCCAGCGTATTGACGCCTGTGAAGCGCCTGATTGCATTTACACAGGTTGCGTTGGCTTCAGGTGAATCAAAGGTCGTGGAGATCCAGTTGAGCAATGACGATTTTGCGCTGATCAACAGCAAGTGCGAGAAGGTCGTCGAGCCGGGTGAGTTTACTGTTTTTGCAGGACACAGCAGCAAGGACGAAGATCTGATCTCTATCAAGATCAACCTGTAAAATATTTAACGAAGGATTTTTGACAGCATGAGTAACGAGACACAAAAGAGGACTAACATTAAGGGACAAACATTTGACGAAGAACGGGCACTTTATAACGCGATGCATGTAAATGTTTCGGAGTGCAATTTTGAAGGCCCGGCTGACGGAGAATCGGCATTAAAAGAAGCCAGGGATATCAAGGTGAAAGATTGCCGGTTCGCCCTTCGTTATCCGCTTTGGCACGTCGTAGATTTTTCGGTAGAGAATGTCACAATGGAAGAGACATGCCGTGCACCGATCTGGTATGCGAAACACGGTGTGCTGAAGAACGCTGAGCTCCGCGGTGTGAAAGCGGTGCGAGAGTGCGAGGATATCAGGATCAAGGATTGCACGATCAACTCCGTGGAATTCGGATGGAAGTGCGACGGGATCGCACTGAAAGACGTGACCATTTCATCGGAGTATGTCTTCTTTGACAGCAAGAACGTGTCTCTTTCCGATGTGACTATGACGGGCAAGTATTCTTTCCAATATGTTGACGGACTTGAAATCAAGAACTCGAATCTCGATACGAAAGATGCGTTCTGGCACAGCAAGAATGTGACAGTGAAGGATAGTGTGGTCAAGGGAGAATACCTGGCATGGTTTTCAGAGAATCTGACCTTGATCAACTGCAAGATCATCGGCACACAGCCGTTCTGTTACTGTAAGAATCTGAAACTTGTAAACTGCACCATGGTGGGGTGTGATCTTGCTTTTGAATATTCGGAAGTCGAGGCGGATGTCAAGGGCAGGATCGACTCGGTGAAGAATCCGAAATCCGGCACGATCACCTGCGATGAAGTGGGTGAGATCATCTCCGGAAATACTGTTATGGAGTGTTCTGGTAAAGTCATCATAAGGTGACCATGGTCACTGTTTCTCGTTTTTGGCCTATGCTACAATTCTTCTGTCGAGAAGGAAAAGGAGACCCTTCTTACGATAAATGACGGAAAAGAGAAACGAAGACATGGAAGAATTCACACCTGATAAAAGAATGTCCGGCAGGCTGAAACTGAATCGGAATCAGTTGAAGTATCTGTTGATCATTGCGATGGTCATCGATCATCTGGCCTGGCGGTATTTCCCGACAAGGACCCTGAGCGGACAGATCCTGCATTTCATCGGAAGACTGACCGGACCCGGCATGGCCGTTCTTCTTGCAGAAGGGTATCAATATACGAGAAACAAGACGAAGTATGCTCTCCGTCTGTTCCTGTTTGCGCTGGTTTCCTGGGCTCCCTATTCGCTCAATAATTTCAATCGATTCCCATATTTTGGTATGGATATGTTTGGTGTGATCTGGACACTGTTTATTGCTTTCCTGACAGTGTGGATGTGGGATAGCATCAAAGGAAAGAAGCCGCTGAAGATCCTTCTGGTCGTACTTGGATGCGGATTGTCACTTCTGGGTGACTGGAGTATCTTTGCAGTGCTTTGGGCGCTGTTCTGTTATATCTATCGTGACAACGAGAAGAAGAAATGGATCTCTTTCGGCATCATTGCCGCAGTCGAAGTGACGCTGACAATCGTGATGTCTGCAGTCATGGATCATAACGGATGGCTTTCCGCGTTCCAGACCGGTGTCGTACTGGTACCGATCGTCTTCATCTTTTTCTACAACAGAAAACCGGGCAGCAAGAACCCGTTCCACAAATGGTTCTTCTACGTATTCTATCCGCTTCACATATTGGTGTTGTATTTACTTCGTATTCTCTGAAGAATCAGTATCCGAGGTTGTCATTGACGAGGATCACGGAGATGCGTCCTGCGTGGCGGGAATAACGTGTGATAAGGAACTGGCAGCAGATCGTATCCGGAGATTTGCAATCGAAACAGGTGCCCTTCTTGGAGCAGGGGGTATCCAGTCCGAAGCGCTGTGCGTTGATTGGTGCAGCGACATTTCTGGCACGCTTCATGGCACTGTCTAAATCATTACATACTTTATTCATGCCGACGATGAAGAGAACATGTTTCGGACCTTGTGCGATTGCGGAAACACGGTTGGAATTACCGTCGATATTGACCAGGATGCCGTCCTGTGTGATGGCGTTACAACTAGAGAGGAAGAAGTCGGCATCGTAGGCAAGGAGCATGGCTTTTCTCTTATCTTCATACGCATCACGATCGATGAAATCGTAGTCGCCTTCTTTCAAAGCCTGGGAAAGACCGATCTCGTGGACACTCATGGCACCGCCCATGGAAATGGAGCTGCCCTTCGGGATCAGATCCAGCGCGATCTTGAGCGCCTCTTCTTTGGTGTTGGCATAGTAGCCTTCCATATTACGGGATTTCAAACCCGCGATCACGGTAGCAGAAAGAAGTTCATTGCGCTTAGAAATGTTGGTGTCCATAGTTGATCCTCCCACGAAAAAGTCGTTGATGCCATTATATCATTTGCGGCATGTTTTTAGCATGGTGGTATAACGATATTGCCAAGTGTTGTATCCCGTGTTAGTATCAAAGAAGAGGCAGTCCTTCAGGATAAAAACTTGAGGACATGGGCTTCGGAAATATAAAGAAAGAGCGCGGAAACGCGTCCGGGTAGACCAATGAGAAAGTGATGATTTCGGAAGAATACACGTTTTAAGGAAAAGACCTGAAAAGGGGTCTTCCTGTGTGCGCTTTCATGGAATCATCGCGAAGCTTTACCGGCTTTCTTTTCGGAGATAGTGTGGATCGTGTGAGTCTGTTTTTGCGTGTGCGGGAACGGACTTTTTGTTTCAGGCAGAAAGAGGCATATATATGGCACAAATTAAAGTTAACGATCTTACTTTCTCCTACGAAAGCAGCTTCGATCCGATCTTCGAACATGTATCTTTTACTGTCGACACGGATTGGAAGCTGGGCTTTATCGGACGTAACGGAAAAGGAAAGACAACATTTTTAAATCTGCTTCTTGGAAAATACGAATACAGCGGAAGCATCAGCGCGGATGTGCGATGCGATTATTTCCCGTATAAGATCTCGGCGGAGGATGAAGAAAAAACAGCGGACGAGCTGATGGATTCCTGGAAACCGGATGTGGAGAACTGGCGTGTGATGTGCGAACTCTCGGAACTCCAGGTGGATCCGGAACTGCTCTACCGGCCGATCCGTACTCTCAGTTTCGGAGAAAGAACGAAAGTCATGCTGGCAGTGCTTTTTGCCGGGGAAAATGATTTCCTTTTGATCGATGAACCGACCAATCATCTGGATAAGGATGCGAGAGATATCGTAAAGGAATATCTGGCGGGAAAGAAGGGTTTCATTCTGGTTTCGCATGACAGAGATCTTCTGGATGCATGTGTGGATCATGTGTTGGTCCTGCAGCGTTCGAGCATCGATGTTCAAAGCGGAAACTTCAGTTCCTGGTGGGACAATAAAGAGCGCGCGGATGCTTTTGCCAAGGCCGAGAATGAGAAGCACATGAAGGAGATCGGACGCCTGAAAGGCGCGATGGATCAGAGCCAGCGATGGGCAACGAAAGGCGAGAATACGAAGATCGGATATGATCCGCTGAAAGAACATGACCGCACGAAAAATGCGCGTACATATATCAGTTCGAAGACGAAGAAGATGGAGTCGCGTGTGAAAGTTTTCGAGCAGCGAATGGAAAAACAGATCGCGGAAAAAGAAGGACTTCTCAACGATATCGAGCAGGTCAGAGATCTACGCTTGTCGCCTATGGAACACTTCAGGGACAGGGTGGTCGAGACGCGGGAACTTTCGCTTCGGTATACTGATTCAGACATGCCGGTCTTCTCGGGATTGACGTTTGAGATACGAAACGGGGAGAGAGTTTTTCTCCAGGGAAAAAACGGATGTGGCAAGACGAGTCTGATCAAGGCGATCATGCAATCTGCGGGTCTGGCAGAAGCCGAAAACATCGTGCTTGAGGGAACACTTCTGACAGCGCCGCACCTGAAGATCTCCTACATCAACCAGGACACATCCCATCTTCACGGCGACCTTCGGATGCATGCCTTTGAACATGGTATCGACTACAGTATGTTTCTGGCGGCACTTCGTCAGCTGGCGCTGGAACAGGCGCAGTTCGATAAGAAGATCGAGGAGTTCTCGGAAGGACAGAAAAAGAAAGTCCTGATCGCGACCAGTCTTCTGACGCCCGCACATCTTTACATCTGGGATGAACCGCTGAACTATGTTGATGTGTTTTCAAGAATGCAGCTCGAGAAATTGATTTCGACTTACCGGCCGACCATGCTGATCGTGGAACATGATGTACGGTTTACGGAGAAAATGGCAACAAAGATCGTCAGATTATGATGATCTTTGCTGCCAATCTTTTCACACGTTTCTGGAACTCTTGTGTCGTCTCTTTTCGACATACATGGCGGCATCAGCTATCCTCTGGTAGTCTTCGAGAGCCTGAACAGCATCCGAATCCTCTTTGTGAGGATGACCGATATGGGCACCGAAACTGATGGAAACACGGTATGGTTTCTTATCTTCTTCGACTCTGCTTGTAATGTATTCGCGGACGCGGTTGACATATGCCGTCATTTTATCTTCATTGTAGTTCTTGGCCAACACGACAAATTCATCGCCGCCGGATCTGGTACAGATCTCTTCTTCTCCGGAAGCGGCAGTAAGTGCATCGGCGATGGTCTTGATGCTGTAATCTCCTTCGTTGTGTCCGTAACTGTCATTGATCGTCTTCAAGTCATCCATATCGAAAACCATCAGGGCAAGACCGGTTTTTTTCGCAAAGCACTCCTCATGGAAATCACCGAAGAACTGTTCAATTCCGCGACGATTGTAAATACCGGTCAGCATATCCCTGTTATACAGGAATTCCAGTCTTGAGACGGACAGCTCAAGATCTTTTCGAATACGGCGGGATTCCAGGATCATGCTCAGATCAACGAGCCAGGACTGAAGCGATTCCTGTTCGCGGTTATCGATGTCAGGCGAAACGATCAGGTAGCCCATGTAATACTGGAGGTGGTGGAGCGTGTAAATGTAATACGGATACGGATCTTCCAGAAGTTCCTTCGGGAGGATATCCTTCTTGCGGAAGACCATGGGTTCGACATCTTTGTCCCCGCGGAATCCGCCGACGATGCTCATCTCTTCATCGATCGTAGAGTATTCTTCGCCAACGATCCTCTGCCTGTCCCAGCCGGGAGCCATGCAGATGAGCATCTCCTTAAATCCGGTATTACTTTTGGCATTTTCGGAAATAGCCTTGAAACACTCTTCATTGGTATTTGCATCGTAGACCTTCATGAGAAGATTCGTTGTAGACTGTGCTGTATTCGTTGTATTGCGAAGACGCGTCAGGTAAAAGTCACGGATATCGGCTACGTTATCGGCATGCATCTCTTTACATCCGCATGACTGATTACACATCATCTCTCCTAAGATCCGGATCGTCTGCGGCTGTTCTTTCCCTTCCAGCTCTTCAAGGATCGAGATGACTGCCCGATAACCGGACTTATAGAAAGGCTGGCTTGATGTCGTGATAGAAGGATAACCGTTTACCGCATCATCCACACCATCGTATCCTGAGACCTTGATATCCTCGGGGACCCGGATGCCGCGCTTTCTGCAGGCAACTACCAGTCCGAGTGCAGAGTAGTCGTTAGCACATACTATTGCATCCGGATATTTCGTACCGTTCTTCTTACAGTGATCCAGAATATACTCGAGAGCTGGTTCACCACAGTCTCTCCAAAGCGTACCATAGTACACTTTTCCTTCGTCGAACGGAATATTATTGCGTTCTAACGCATCCTTATATGCTTCGACTCTTTCGTGTGTGAAACTCTTATAGTCTATTCCGGCAAGATGGTAGATGTTTCTGCAACCGTGAGCGGTGATCAAGTGCTCGACGACTTCCCCGAAGGATTTTGTCTCGTCACAGCAGACGTTCCTTATATCCGGATCCATACCTCCGATATTGACGACAGGAACTTTCACTTTCGAAAGAAGATGTTTCAGATGAAGCTTCGCCGGTTCGCTGAAGTAGGTGCTGATCTTGATCACACCGTCAAACTGATTTAAGTCGGGAATATCAAAGGAGACATTATCACCTTCATCGTATCTGGTGTATTCTCCGAAACTGCGGTTGCTATAAGAGTCGCTGAAACTTGCGAAGTATATGACCTTCACGCCGTACTCGAGCGCAGCCGCATTGATGCCTTTCTGCATTAATCCGGACATCTGTTCATATACATGAGAAGTGAGTACTGCGATTCTCTTCATCTTAACCTCATCATGTGGCACGACCAACCCCAAAACACAACTCTTACACTCATAGATTATATACGAGGACTTCGTGTTATGGAAATGCCGGAAAAGCTCGAAAAGCCCTTGTTTACTAAATATTCACTGTTTTGTCGGGAAACGTTTTATTTCTTTCCCATGTGCTATAATATAGCCACATGTGTCGTGAAAAGAGAGGAGTTCCCTGCTGTGAAAATCATCGATATTTTGAATAAGAAAAGTATGTCCTTGTCTTTCGAGGTGTTTCCGCCGAAGAAAGAAGCAAGTTTCGATAGCGTAAAAGAAACGACTGAGAAAATCGCAGAAAGCAAGCCTGCGTTCATGAGCGTAACATATGGTGCAGGCGGTGGAACGAGCCGTTTTACACTGGATATTGCGAAAACGATCGAGGAGAAACATGGTGTGCCGACTATGGCCCATCTGACGTGTGTTTCCAGTTCCAAGAAAACGATCCATGACAAGATCGAAGAGATCCATAACTTAGGAATCCAGAATATTATGGCGCTTCGTGGAGACCTGACGCCGGAGCTGGAGAACACGGACCGTTCCCAGTGGGATTACCGTCATGCGGTGGAACTGATCCGCGAGATCAAGGAGAGCGGATACGATTTCTGTATCGGTGGTGCCTGCTATCCGGAAGTACACCCGGAAAGTGCGAACCAGCACGAAGATATCAAGCATCTGAAGGAGAAGGTCGAGGCCGGCGCGGATTTTCTGGTCAGCCAGATGGTCTTTGACAACAACCTTTTCTATAACTTCCTCTACAAGATCCGTGAAGCCGGTATCACATGCCCGGTCGTGCCGGGCATTATGCCTATCACGAATGCGATCCAGGTAGAGAAGGCAATCAAACTCAGTGGTTCTTTCATGCCACAACGCTTCAAGGCGATCGTGGATTATTTCGGACAGGATCTGGAATCCATGAAACAGGCCGGAATTGCGTATGCTACGGATCAAATCATTGACCTGTATGCAAACGGTGTGACGAACGTACACGTGTACTCCATGAATAAACCGGATGTAGCGGAAGCGATCATGCACAACCTTTCCAATATTCTCTGGAAAGATTACGGCATAGAATAAGGTGCTTCCATGGACCGGGAAACCATAATTGAAGAGGCACTGACCTCAGAAAAAAAGACGATTCCGCAGTATCTGGATTACGAGACACCTTCCATCAATGTGACGGAGTGGCTTCGTTATTCCTGTATTCCAATCTACGAGCAGGAGAATGCGGCAAAAGATCCTGAGCTGGCGGCATCTATGGAACGGGCGCTTTCCCTGATCGCGGGTCAGGTTTCTTTCCGCGTGGGATTCCTTGTCGTTCCAATCGAATGGGGTGAGGATGGCTATCCGATCCTGCCGTTTGAACAGAAATCGGAAAAACTCAAAATGAATCTTCAGGGCTGCACAAAGGTGGTGCTTTTTGCGGCGACGATCGGATCCGGAATAGACCGGCTGATCCGAAGATATGAAAAGGCTGACCCGAAGCTTGGGCTTCTGCTTCAGGGCTTGGGCGCGGAACGTGTGGAATCACTGTGCAATGCTTTTGATGCGGAAGTGAAGACATGTGCGGAAAAACTCGGTGGAAAGACCAACTGGCGTTATTCCCCGGGATATGGCGATCTTCCTATTGAAGTGCAGCGTGTATTTCTTCCGCTTCTGGATGCAGAAAGAAGACTCGGGATCACGCTTTCCGAGTCGTGCCTGATGGCGCCGAGCAAGAGCGTCACGGCAATCATCGGCGTACTTCCAAAATGACATTTCAGACCGCGATTTGAATAATTGGGAAAGAATAAATTGTCAGCAACATAGAAAATGATATGCTGAAACTATAGAGGAACAAAGTGGAAGATAAGGCTTGAGAAGCTTTTGGAGGGTTGTATGAAAAAGTGTGTGAGAAACCTTCTGACGTTGGCTATCAGCATGGCAGTAGTTATTTCATCGGTTGCCTGTAAGAAGGGCGGAAAGATCAATGATGACGGAAAAACGGCGGCAAGAGAGATCGTGCGTTCTGCCCCGGCGAGCGGACAGATCATCCAGGAAAGTGATCCCTTTTATGATCTGGAAGAATTTGAACTTGATCTTCCCTCGGAAGATGATCGTGTGCTTTACAACCGATGGATCGACGAAGTAAAAGTCTTTTCGGATTGTGTCCTTGCATTTTTCGATGACGAATATGGTATCGATAAAGAGACACAGGAAAAGTGGAAGCAGCATGTTCTGGGAAAAGAAAAACTGAGCAAAGAAGAAGCGGAGAGGATCGAAAAAATCATCTATGACAAACAGGTCGAAACTCTGGCCTGGTTTGATCTGGACGGAACGTTGAAGAATACTCTCCGATGCGGAAGCATAATCGGATTCCAGTACTTTTTTGAAGGAAAAAACGGAGAAAAACTCCTGCTGTATAATCAGGATGGTGTGGCGAAGATCTCCGAACTGACGCCATCTATGGATCTGATCAACACGGTCGTTCTTCCGGAAGAAATCGAATATGTGAAGATGTGTCTCGTGCTTCCGAATGGTAATTTCCTTGTGACTAAGGGGTGGGAGACGATGGTTTTCGATCCGCAGGGAAATCCGGTAGCCAGTGCATCCGGTCAGGACGGAAAAGGGCTTTTCCATGTTGACGGAAAGTTTTATCAGCTTGTCCCGAGCTATAAAGAAGTCTGGAGTGCTTATGAACTGGTAGAATACGATACCGATACTTGTAAGATGTTGTCGGACAGGTATGCTCTTCCTGTATCCTCTGAGGAAGGGGAAACCTTGATATATGGACCGGACGCAGTGTATCTGAATACGGGTAACGGTCTTTGTGCGCTGAACAAAGATACGAAGGAGATGGTCGAAGTGATCCCCTGGAATCAGACGGACTGTTACCATGGAGAGATCTACTCGGATTCCTTGCGTGTTGTATCCAACGAGGAGTACTATTACGCGATCCGGAGCTTTAACGAGGAAGATCAGGTTGCGGAAGCGGAAGCAACGCAGGAGATCTATCGTGCCACGATACAGCATCTGAAAAAAGCACAGAAGAATCCACACGCAGGAAAACGCTACCTTTCAGCCATGGGCGTCGGTAACGATAATGCGGTCCTTTACGATGCAATCGTGGATTACAATCGCGATATGACGAAGAAGTCCCGTATCTATATGACCGAATATTCCCCGTCCTGGATGATGTCCATGGCAGTGAGTACCGGAGCAGGAAGTGCGCAGATAGAAAACCAGGTCTATATGGATCTTCTGAATGGGCAAGGCCCGGATATTCTGATCAATTTCGGAAGCGAAATGAGATTCGAAAGAGATAATGTTTTGCTGGATATGAATACTTTGATCGATGGTCCGAATGGTCTGGACCGTTCAACGATATTCGATAATATCCTCGAAGCGTCCGAGAGAAACGGAAAACTATACCGGATCCCGCTTATGTACACAGTGACGGGCTTCGTCGGCAATGCAAAATATACACGCGGGAAAACGAATATTGACTGGTCGGATATAGATACGATCTCGACATCGCTCTCGCTGAATACCCAGCTTCTGGATAGAACTTATCGAGGAACGCTCCTTCAGGCTCTGCTGGAAAACGATATGGAACGCTTTGTGAATTACGATGAGCAGAAAGTGGATTTCAATAACGATGAGTTCCGTAAGATACTGGAGTTTTGCAGAAAATATGCATTGAGCTGGGAACAGTACATCCCTTCGGATGATAACGTTATAGACAGCTCGGCTGTTGCAGGCATGCTCCGGGGAGATGACTCGATAGCGTTTTTCTGGTCGACGGTGTCAGACGGAACGGGTTATTCATACAATAAAGACAGATTCGCTGAGACGGATTTCTGTGGATTCCCGACCAGTTCGAAAGGCGGTATGTCGGTGCGCCCGATCTTTACTGTTTCGATTGCGAAGCAAAGCAAATATCACGAGGAAGCATGGGACTTTGTAAAGAGTCTCCTTAGTGAAAAAGCGCAGACCGCGATGCCGGATGCGAGCTTGACCTTTACGGGTCTGCCGATCAACCGGGTTGCTTTTGACAAGGTAAACGAGAAGGACATAAAGTGGGAAGAATTCGGTCGGAGTGTTGGCGCTGTGGGTACATCAACTTTTGATTATGAGGACATGGAAGGATATACCCGCTACGTGGAAAGCATTCATAACGGACTTCGGATCGATTCGGAGATCGAAAGCATTATTCTGGAAGAAGCCGAGCCGTACTTTGTCGGTCAGAAGAGTCTGGACGATGTGATCGGGATCATCGAGAAGCGCGTGAAACTTGTTGTGCAGGAGTGGGCCTGATAGTATGTAGAGTGGTTTTGTGGTAAACTTTTCCCAGAATATGGATAGGGGTGCCAATATGAATATACTCGACTACATGAAAGACCATTTCCTGTTTCTCGATGGAGGTATGGGAACACTTTTGCAGGAGGCAGGCCTTCAGCCGGGAGAACTTCCGGAACGATGGAATGTGTCCTGTCCGGAGGAGATCATCCGTATCCAGAAGTCATACTATGACGCGGGTTCCAATGTTGTTTTGAGTAATACGTTTGGTGCGAATGGTTTGAAATTCGATGACGAAGAACTGGAGACCTTGATCAAGGCTGCGGTGGAGAATGCCCGTGAAGCGGCACGTCAGAGCACCGGCACACAGGAAAAGTTTGTGGCGCTGGACATCGGCTCTCTTGGTAAACTTTTAAAACCATATGGTGATTATGAATTTGAAGACGCGGTAGCGATGTACAGCAAGACCGTGCGTTTCGGCGTGAAGGCCGGCGTCGATCTGATCTTCATCGAGACCATGAACGACAGTTATGATACGAAAGCTGCACTTCTTGCGGCGAAGGAGAATTCGGACCTTCCGGTATTTGTTTCCAATGCATACGGTGCGGACGGAAAACTGATGACCGGTGCCTGCCCGGCGGCGATGGTCGCCATGCTCGAAGGCATGCATGCAGATGCCATCGGTGCGAACTGCTCGCTTGGCCCGGACCAGCTTGTAGGCGTAATGGAGGAGTATCTCGAATATGCTTCCGTTCCGGTCCTTTTGAAACCGAATGCGGGCCTGCCGAGAAGTGAAAACGGAAAGACCGTCTATGATGTATTCCCACCGGAGTTTGCCGAATCGGTCGGAAAACTTCTGGAGAAGGGCATCCGTATTGCGGGTGGCTGCTGCGGTACGACGCCGGACTATATCCGCGCAGTCGTAGAAAGATCCAAGTCGATCACACCTGTCCCGGTAACCGAGAAGAACCGTTCCTTGGTTTCCTCCTATACACAGGCAGTGGAGTTCGGTAGAAGTCCGATCCTGATCGGTGAGCGTATCAATCCGACCGGCAAGAAGCGTTTCCAGCAGGCACTCCGTGAAAACGATATCGACTATATTCTGGGCGAAGCTCTGAAGCAACAGGATGCAGGCGTCCAGCTTCTGGACGTAAACGTAGGTCTGCCGGAGATCGACGAGCCGGCATTCCTTCTTCGTGCGGTAAAAGAACTGCAGGCCGTGACCGACCTTCCGCTTCAGCTGGATACGACCGACCCGGTTGCGATGGAGGCAGGACTTCGTGCATATAACGGAAAGGCCATGGTCAATTCCGTCAACGGAAAAGAAGAAGTCATGAGCGTCATTTTTCCGCTCGTTGCCAAGTACGGCGGATTTGTTGTCGCTCTGACACTCGATGAAGGCGGTATTCCGGATACAGCAGAAGAACGTGTGGCCATTGCCGCGAAGATCATCAAGCGCGCGGCTGACTATGGAATCTCTAAGAAAGACCTGATCTTCGACCCGCTGGCTATGACGATCTCCGCCGATACGACCGCGGCGCTTGCCACGATGCAGGCAGTGCATAAGATCCGCCACGATCTTGGGGTTAATACTTCTTTGGGTATTTCCAATGTTTCATTCGGACTTCCGAGCAGAAACATCATCACATCGACATTCTTTGCTTTGTGCTTGCAGGACGGATTGTCTGCGGCGATCATGAACCCGTATTCGCAGGAAATGATGAATGTCTACTATGCATTCCGTGCTCTCCATAATATGGATGAAAACTGCATGGATTATATCAACTATGCCCAGAATCTTCCGGCACCGTCAATGACGGCTCCTGCTGCAGGTGCTGCACCGGCAGGCGCTCCGGCAGCGGATGCGTCCTCTTCGGGCGGACCGGCAACGGAACTGCAGAAAGCCATCGTCCGTGGCTTGAAAGAGAAGACGGGTTCTCTCACAAAAGCATTACTTGCCGAGAAGAAACCACTGGAGATCATTCAGGAAGAAGTTATCCCGGCACTCAATATCGTGGGTGAAGATTTCGAAAAGAAAAAAGTATATCTGCCACAGCTCCTGATGGCGGCAGAAGCGGCAAAGGCTGCTTTTGAAGAGGTGAAGAAACTGATGGCGGAAGACGGCGGTGACGGACCGAAGAGATGTGCTTTTGTCATCGCAACGGTCCATGGTGACATCCATGACATCGGAAAGAATATCGTGAAACTGATCTTGGAGAACTACGGATTTGCCGTCAGCGATCTGGGCAAAGATGTGCCCGAGCAGACCGTAGTCGACGAAGTGATCCGTCTCCATGCACCGATCGTGGGTCTTTCGGCCCTGATGACCACTACCGTTCCGGCGATGGAAGAAACGATCAAGCTTCTTCGCGAGCAGGCACCATGGGCGAAAGTCTGTGTAGGCGGTGCGGTGCTGACGCAGGAGTATGCGGATGCCATTGGTGCGGACCGCTATTGCCGGGATGCAATGGAAACTGTACGTTATGCAGAAGAAATCGACCAGGCTCTGCAGGGTTGATTCTGATTTGGGGGAAGGAATATGCATTACAGCGTTCTGATCGTGGACGACGAACAAGAGCTTTCGGAGTATACCTGTAAGTATTTCAATATGTCAGGGGTATCGGCCGCATATGCGCTTGACCAGAAATCGGCGCTGGATTTCTTCGAGGAAAATACGTGTTCACTGATCCTTCTGGATATTAATCTCGGAGAGGATTCCGGCTTTGAACTGTGCCAGATGATCCGTGCAAAAATGAATGTCCCGATCTTTTTCATTAGCGCAAGACAGGCGGAGGACGATATGCTCCTGGCGCTGTCCATCGGCGGGGATGATTATATCTGTAAGCCGTATTCACTCGGTGTTCTTCTGGCAAAAGTGAAAGCGGTTCTTAAGCGTTACGAAGAATCAAAGAGCAATGTGGAAAGCGAAGAACCGAAGAATCTTGTAAAACTCGGAAAAGTCACGATCGATCTTTCAAAGGCTGTCGTGATCCGTGACGAAGAGAAGCTGCCCCTTAAGTCGATGGAATTCCGACTTCTGGTCTACATGCTCAATAACAGAAACCGCATCATTAAGAAAGAAGAATTCTTCGAGAAGATCTGGGGGTCGGAGTTCGTGGGTGACGTCACGCTCAACGTCCATATTCGTCATCTCCGTGAAAAAATCGAAGAAGATCCGAGTAACCCGATCCACATTAAGACGGTATGGGGAAGCGGCTTCATCCTGGAGGATGCACCGTGAAGATCCGATCCTTTCTTCTTTATATCGCATTCTTTCTCGTTCTGATCATTCTGGCCGGTGTGTACATCGGCAATCTCGGTGTGCGTGAGATCGATTCCTATCCGACAGAGATCAACCGTCTGGTGATTTCGCTCGGCAAGGACTGGGACAAGACGAAACTCCGCAAAAAGGAAAAGATCGAGAGCGACCAGCCTTTCGACTATGCGGTCATCGATGGTGAAGGAAATCTTCTTGTTTACTCGAAAGAGAAAATGTCTACTTCCGTTTCTGCGGCCACGACCCATTATGACGCAGTCCGCGATATCACGACAGAAGACGGAACGATCGTAGGAAAACTCATCGTCCATAACAACTACCAGGAGCAGCAGGTCCAGAGAAACCGCACGATAGCGATGCTGGTGGGCGGCTTTCTCCTCCTGATGCTGGTTATATCGGTTATCTATTTCCTATATCTGAAAAGACGCGTTGTGGATCCTTTTGACAAGATGAAAGACTTCGCGGCGGAGGTCGCGGCCGGCAATCTCGATGCCCCGATGAAGATGGATAAAGGAAACGTCTTCGGTGCGTTTACGGGTGCTTTTGACATCATGAGAGACGAGCTTCGGGCAAGTAAACTTCGTGAAGCGGAAGCGGTGCAGGCGCGAAAAGAACTCGTTGCGCAGCTTTCACATGATATTAAGACGCCGGTGACGTCCATCAAGGCGATGGCCGACGTAATGGAACTTTCGGCAAAGAGCGAAGAAGAGAAGACGACGATCCGAAGCATCAATGCGAAAGCAGACCAGATCGACAGTCTGGTGTCGAATCTTTTCCATGCGACACTCGAGGAACTGGAGCACCTGGAAGTGAAGCTCGGCGAAGTAACTTCGGGAGATATCACGCACTTTATTTCTGAAGCTGACCATAAACATAAGGTGGCCGGGTTCAAGATCGAGGATGCCGTAGTGCAGGCCGATCCGCTTCGCTTGAACCAGGTCATCAACAACATCTTTTCCAATTCCTATAAGTATGCGGACACGGAGATGACGGTGACCAGCCGGTGCGAGAAAGGCATCGACGGAGTGCGTTTTCTCGTGATTGAGATTGGGGATAAGGGCGGCGGTGTGCCGGAGGAAGAAATCGAGAAGATCTTCGGCAAATTCAAGCGTGGTTCAAATGCGGAAGG
The DNA here is from genome assembly GCA_017615755.1 of Clostridiales bacterium. GTDB lineage: Bacteria > Bacillota > Clostridia > Saccharofermentanales > Saccharofermentanaceae > Scatonaster. The sequence continues at coordinate 38,310 of JAFZZM010000054.1, forward strand.
GAAAGACGGAACGGGCCTGGGTCTTTATATTTCCCGTTATTTCATGGAGAAAATGGGCGGCGAGATCACCTGCCTGAACCGCGATGGCGGAATGGTTGTCGTGCTGCGATTAAAACTTTTGTAAGACACGATTAAAGAACGATTAAAAATCAGACAAAGATTTAAAAAATCACCTGAACTATACTAAGACCGTACAGAGAAAACTGTGCGGTCATTTTCGTGTAGGAGAAGACGGAAGGAGACATCAAGTGGAGAAAAAAGTCATCATTAAAACGGATAAACTAAGCAAGAGTTTCTCGGTTTCCGGGAAGCAGTACCATATCATCAAGAACCTCGATCTCGAGATCTACGACGGCGATTTTACCGTCATCATGGGTTCGTCCGGTGCCGGAAAATCAACCCTCCTTTATGCGCTTTCCGGCATGGACAAGCCTTCCCTCGGACACATCGATTACGCAGGATCCGAGATCACTGAAATGAACGACGACCAGCTCGCGGTCTTTAGAAGAAAACACTGCGGCTTCGTCTTCCAGCAGGTACACCTCGTGGACAGCATGAGCATCATGGATAACGCTATCTCCACAGGTATGCTGGTCGGACAGAAACAGAAAGATCTGAAGAAAAAAGCGGCAGCGCTTTTCGAGCGGGTCGGTATCAATGAAGAAATGACAGACAAATTCCCGGCCCAACTCAGCGGTGGTGAAGCACAGCGTGCGGCGATGGTCCGTGCAGTCATCAACGATCCGGATGTCGTCTTCGCAGACGAGCCGACCGGTGCACTGAACTCAGCGGGTGTCGAAGCAGTGCTCAATGTTCTGACAGACATCAACAACGAAGGTCAGTCGGTCGTCATGGTTACTCACGATATTAAATCTGCAAGACGCGCGAACCGTATCCTCTATCTCGAGGACGGCGGTATCAAAGGGGAGTGCAACCCCGGAAAATACGTGAGTGGCGACAAGAAGAGACATGAGATGATCCGTGGATTTCTGGAGGAGATGGGATGGTAAAACTGATTCGTGCCAATATGAGAAAAGACCGAAATGTCCTGGTGGCGTTTCTGGCAATCCTGATCCTGTCTTCGTTGCTTCTTCATACCGGTTTCTTTATCGGGCAGTACAGCTCAATCTACGATGAAAAAGCGGAGAAGACACACGAAGCTGACGTGCTGGGTTATGTATTCGGTACGGATGAAGAAATAGCAGACGCGCTGAGTGGTGTAAAAGAAATCGCGGATTTTTCTTCCCAGGATATGATCATGGCAGGTACCGTGAAGCTCACCGTAAATGACTCGGATGAAGAGTTGGACCTGGAAGGTGGAACTTACACCCGGATCGGTGAATACGGTGCCGCGGATGAGTATGCTTTCCTCGAGCGGGATGAATCTTTTTTCGGTCCGAAAATGTATCTGAATTCGTATTATGCGGCAATAAATAACATCAAGACAGGCGACATAGTCCACATGAAATCCCCGGTTATTGGAGATATCGATTTCACGGTTGCGGGTGTTTTTGAAGCACTCATCGGTGGTAACAGCTACGGCTGGATGGAGGTCATGGTCGACGCCGATTCTTTTTCCAAGATGGCTGAGACCGGTGAAAAAGCACTTGCCGAGATGAATTACTATGCCAACCGGAAGATGGTCAAAGTCTATCGTGCAGAAGGTGTTGATAGTGCGACTCTGCTTCAGGTAGTAAGAAATCAGTTCAATGAAGCCGACATCGCCTACTACGCATATGAGAGAGATCTCGCAAAAGAAGGCTATGTAGCAGTAGCGGACATTATCTCCGGTCTGGTAACGGCGTTTTCCGTAGTCGTTCTGGCGGTCTGCCTGATCATGATCGTTTTCACGATCAACAATAACATCGACCGAGACGTAAAGAATATCGGTGCACTTCGTGCTGTCGGACATACGATTGGGCAGCTTCGTGCAGCGATGACGCTCGAATATATTATCGTCGGTATGCTCGGCGGTGTGATCGGGTGCGCGATCTCCTATTTCACGATGCCGATCCTGGATAAAGTTATATTTCAGAAAATCACCGGCGTCCTCTGGGTCCTCCGTTTCTGCCCGGGTACGACAGCCATGGTACTGGGCGGTATTGCGCTGGCCATGATCGTTGTAGTGTTCTTGTCCACGATCAAGCTCAAGAATCTGCATCCGGCAACGGCACTGCGCTTCGGCCTGAAGTCCAACAGTTTTAAGAAGAACTACCTTCCGCTCAAAAATACCAATGGCGGATTAAATATCCTTCTTGCACTGAAGAGCATGCTGCAGAGCCAGGGACAGAACATCATCCTCCTGGGTGTAATGAGTGTAGTGGCTTTCATGATCATGTTCTCAGGGATCCTTTTCTATAACAGCAAGATCAATCCGACCGAGTTCATGAATCTGATCCACGGCGACAATCCGGATGGTTACATCAACGTCAACACGGATACTGAAGAGACGCACCGGATCATGGAAGAAATGAGTAAAGTCCAAGGTGTTTCCCAGGTGTACGGCTATAACTTTGCCAATATCAGTATTGACGGAAATGAGACATTTGCTTTCTATACCGATAAGCCGGAATACCTGCAGTGCGGCGTATACGAAGGTGCGAACTTTCAGGAAGCCAATGAATGTGTAATCGGAAAGATCATCGCAAACCGTCTCGGCGTTTCCATCGGAGATGAAATCGAAGTGAGCAGTGGAAACGAATCGGCGAGATTTATTATCACCGGTTTTCAGCAGGCGGTCATGAATCTCGGTGAACGAATCTTCATCAGTGAAGAAGGGGCCAAGCGCCTCGGTATTGATCCGAACTACGATATCGTCCGCTTCCGTATGGAAGATCCGAGTGTAGAAAGTGTTGACCAGGCTCTTGCCGATATGAAAGCACTGCTCGGAGATAAGAGTGTGGCATCGGAAAACTGGTACGATGTGGTACACAGTGGAGAAGGCAACGAGATCTCGGCTGTCGCTCTGATCGTCATGATCATGGTCGCACTGAATCTGGCGATCATTCTTCTGGTCATCAAGATCCTTCTGAAGACTATCTTCATCAAGAAGGAAAAAGAGTTCGGCATCAAGAAAGCCGTCGGCTTTACCAGCAAGCAGTTGAAACTGCAGCTTGCCCTGTCACTTATGCCGGTAACGGTCCTTGCCTCTGTAATTGGTGCATTCATCGGATTTTTCGTGGTCAATCCGCTCCTGACGGTTATCCTTTCCGGTTTCGGAATGGAGAAGGTGGACTTCATGGTCTTCCCGATGCTGATCCTTCTGACGATTGCGGCGATCGGAGTGCTGGTTTTTGCCATGACCTATGTTATGTCCCGCGGAATCAAGCGTGTCTCCGCATACGAACTGATTTCAGAATAAGACGCTTTCTGCTATAATATCCATATCATGTTCAAGTGAGGAGAAGATGACACATGAAAACTTGGAATGGATACCAGAAAGGTATTAATTTAGGCGGCTGGCTGTCACAGTGCGATGACACCGAAGAAACCTACAGCAATTTTGTTAAAGAAGAAGATATCAGAACGATAAAAGAATGGGGCATGGACCATGTCCGTGTTCCGTTCGATTATGAGCTGATCGAAGATAAGGAAGGAACCCCGGTTGAGAGCGGTTACGGCCATATTCAGGACGTGATCGACTGGTGCGGAAAGTACGGGCTCAACATGATCCTGGATCTCCATAAGACCATGGGTTATTCTTTCGATCCGGCATTCGGAGAAGAAGGATTCTTCGACAGTGAGCGCCTGCAGGAACGTTTTTATCTTCTCTGGGAAAGAGTCGCAGAACGCTATGGAAAATACGAGGAGCGTCTGGCTTTCGAACTTCTGAATGAGGTAACGGATAAGGCATACGGAGAGCTCTGGAATCAGATCGCCGAGAACTGCATCAAGCGCATCCGTAAGATCGCACCGACGATCAAGATCCTGGTCGGAGGTTACTGGAACAATAGTGTTGATTCGGTAAAAGATCTTGCGATGCCTTATGACGAGAACATCATCTACAATTTCCATTGCTATGAGCCGCTGATCTTTACGCATCAGGGCGCGCCGTGGATCCCGTCTATGGATACTTCCTTCCGTATATCCATCGATGCATCGTACGGTGAGATGGATCAGGCAGGAGACAAGATGCTCTCACAGATGACGACCGGCTTTAAGGGATTCTCTCCGGATGACAAACTTACCAGTGCATATTTCGAAAAGATCTTTGCCGAAGCGCTGGCAGTTGCCGAGAAACGTAATGTTGCTCTGTACTGCGGTGAATATGGCGTGATCGACCGAGTAGCTCCGAAGGATGCAGTGAAGTGGTATTCCATGATCAACGAGATCTTCGTAAAGTACGGTATCGGCCGTGCTGCCTGGAACTATAAGGTGATGGACTTCGGTATCTCGGATGCCCGCATGGACGAAGTCCGCGATGAACTTCTGAAGTATCTGTGATACAAGAAAACGATGAGGCGCAAGTGCTTTGACATTTGACAAAAAACGTCATCGTGATACACTAACACTAGTCTGATTCTGGAGGAATAGTTATGAGAGGAAATAATCCGCAAAAATCGAAATACAGTTCCGGTATGAGATTCCTGGCAATCTTGTTATCGATCATGATGCTTTCTTCCATCATCATTTTCATTGCGGTCGCGCTCCGCGGCTGATCGGAAGTCCGATCCACGGATAATTACACAGAATAAATAAGGGATCTGCTTTTCGGGCGGATCCCTTTTGTTTTCATTCTGTTCTTCAAAAGCACTGTCAGGACGGGATATCCTTTACGTAATCCAGTCCATCCTGATGGAAGGTATAGGCGTAGTCCTTGAGCTTCTCACTAATGAACTTCTGGTAGTTGTCCATACGGATGAAGCTGTTGACACGGTCGTACCATTCCGGATTCGGAGAAGCTTCCACGTAGAAGAGGATGAGTACATCTGTCTCTCTCTGCAGCATGGTCTTATCTCCGGACTTTCTTTCCGGATCGAAGATCCAGTCATCGATCTCGGCGTTGTAACTACCCGGATAAAGCGATGCCTGCTGTACGGAACGCATGGAGCCCTGCAGAAGTTCATCTGCATATGTGGTATCCAGTGTGATCATGCTGGCTTCATCGGTAATGCTGTCGAAGATCGTCTGGGACAACGGGAGAATATCAGCGGCCGGGATACCGGGCTGATCTGTCTCTTCGTTTGCCAGATTGATATAGAAGAAACGGACATTGCGGAGTGGCTCTTCCTGACGGACACGCTCTACGAAACAGAGGATGATCGGGAAGCCGTACTCGTCTTTGAAAATCTCGCAGTCACCGGACTTTCTGGACGTATCGAAAAGCCACGCACGCCATTCATTTTCTTCGACCTCGCTGTAGCGGACGTGCTTCTGCAAAGTGGAATCCGGAATCAGGAGCTTCTGCTGAGCTTCACCGGAAAAATGCGTGGCGGCGACCGACTGGAACTTGGATTCATCGTGATCGATAGCATCAATGATCTTCTGGGCACGGATGTTAGCGGTAGTTACGTAGCTTTCCTCACGTGCCTCGAAAGTGATGCGCAGGAAGCGGTAGGAGACGAGGTCGTAAGAGTTTCTGGCATCCTCATATGCCTGTTCGGCCTGCTCCTGTGTTGCCTTCAGTTCATCGAGTTTCTGATGAGCGGAATAGTCTTCCGTAAAGTAAACCTTCGGCAGAACATCCATGATGAGGTCTTTGTCGACCAGAGGTCCGAAAGTACCCTTGATGTAGGTGTCAAGATCGACATGAATGGCGCCGGCCTTGCCTTTCAGCCATTCAATATATGCCTGGGCACGATCCTTGTGATCCTGATTGATGGAGTAGCCATGGGCGACTGCATCATCATAAAGCATATACACGGTCTGGATCTCCTTGGCGGTAGCATCCAGGAAATAATCACGATATGTGGCGAATCCGTTCTCGCCAGGTGCGGAAAGCATTTCAGCCGTCTTTTCTTTAAAGATATCTACACCGTTTTCGAGAAGAACATAGTGGTACATGAAACTGAATTCGGCATTCGAAACGTCCTGCTTTCCTACGGTAAGCGGGCTGGCCAGACGTTCGTTAAGATTTCCGAGTGAGAATACAGACCAGGCCAGGATGATCAGGGAGATCACGGCCATAACGATCAGGAACATTCTCGGCTTCAGATTCATCTTCTTGCCACGGGTCGTAACGGTGGCATCGGATCTTCTGGTGGAAGTTTCCTGGAATAACGGTGTATCCGGATCATCGTCATCGATGATGGTATTGATGTCATGGGTAGCCATCTCCATCGGGATCGGCTCCATGTCCTCATAGGAATCGATCCTTTCTTCCTCGATGACTTCCTGTTCCTCGGAAATGTCTAAAGAAGGCAGATCTGCATCATCCGACGGCTCCGCATCAGATTCCGTTTCCTTGCCGGAATCAACATCCGGATCTTGTCCGTCCGTTGTTGTCTCATCGGCAGAAGATACTTCCTCATCCTGCGTCTCTTCCGGAACATCCGGCTCGAGCACATTCTTTTCTTTCGGATCTTCATTTTTGTTGTGTTTATTCTTCTTCATTTCATTTGCCTTTCAATATATCGCTTGTTACCTCCGATTCAGGTCCTTATGCACCATCCTCATGTGGAACGATCAAAGTTAATGCCTGTGGGAGACACCTGACAGTGATAGGAAGAAGCGGACCTTCTTCGCCGTCAAGATCAAGGCGCACTTCCTGATCACCAATGGGAGCAATATCCAGGTGATCTGTCTGAAAATATAGCACGCTGTCGTCGGACATGTGATCGCCGACGATGTATTTTCCGATAAGAGGCAGGAATTTCCCCGGCTCCAGTTTGCTGAGGATCAGGACATCCAGAAGACCGTCCGAAAGCTGGGCCTTCGGGAAAAGTTTCCGGATACCGGCCACGCTCCTGCTGTTGGAGATCAAAAAGACAAGTACATCCTTGCGGTATTCGCTGCTTGAAGTAGCAAAATACAAAGGTATGCTTTTGAAAAGATTTCCCGGAGCTTCCTTGGCTCCCTCGATCACATAGGCCAAAGAACCGAGCGACGTCTTGGCTGCAGAAGGTACCTTATAGGCCACATCCGTCATCAGACCGCCGGCAAGAACATTCAGAAAATAGTGGTCTCCGGCCTGGCCGACATCGACTTGCATCTTGTGGCCTTCCATCAGCATTCTGGCAAATGCAGAGGGATTCGTCGGGAGATTGAGTGCGGTGGCAAAGTCATTGACCGTACCGCCGGAAAGGATGGCAAGAGGAGTCTTGGAACCACCCTTCATGAGGCCGCTCACGACTTCGTTGATCGTGCCGTCTCCGCCTACGGCGATGACCATATCAAATTCGCCGGGCTTCAAAGCGGCCGCACAGTTTTTCGCATCATCCTTGGTCGCGGTATAGAAAATGTCTGCCCGCTCGATAGCATCGGCTTCGGAAAGATAGTGCAGAATATCCCCGACCACAAGCCCGTTTGCCTGTCGTCCGGAAGAAGGATTAAATATGATTTTGATCTTCAATCTGCTCAATTTGACCTCGCAAGAATGATTATAAATATTCAATTTATACTCTAACATAAATGATTTGATTATTCCATTTCTGTAAGGTTACAAGATTTTCTGCATGGTGTGAAAGTGCGTAATCGGGGACTATGTGATACAATAAGCAAGCGATTAATATATTTATATAATGAACTGGGGAAAATGATGATGCGTTCAAGAAACCGATTGCTTCGTAAATACTGTGAAAGACAGTTTTATATCTATTCGTTTTTTATTCCTGCGTTCATCATGACGATAATATTTCTGATCTTGCAGGTCCACCCGCTTGGCGCCGGAACGAATATGGTACTGACTGTTGACTGTTACCATCAGTATGCTCCGTTCTTGGTGGAACTTCGAAACAAGATCCTGTCAGGGGAGAGTCTGTTCTTCTCCTGGAATGTCGGATTGGGAACGAACTTCTGGGCAGTATTTGCCAACTATTCCGCAAGCCCGCTGAATATTCTGGTTGTGTTCTTCCCACCGAAATATGTAGGTGACTGCGTTGCCCTTCTGGCCGTACTCCGCGTCGGCTTCACCGGTCTTTTCATGTCGATGCTTCTGAAAGAATTCGACAAGAAGCGTAAAGACCTGCTCCTGGTTGCTTTTGCCACGGCATACGCACTCTGTGGCTGGGTAGCTTCCTACTTCTGGAATATCATGTGGCACGATGCCGTCATGCTTCTGCCGCTTATCGTATATGGACTGATCCGCATGATGCGGGACAAGAAGCCGCTTCTGTACTGCCTCTCGCTTGCGGTATGCCTGATCAGTAATTTCTACTCCGGCTATTTTGTCTGCCTCTTCCTGGTGATCTATGCGCCGATCCTTTATGTTCACATTACGGAACGCGTCACCATCAAAAATCTCTGGTCGGCTGTCTGGAGATTTGCGGTATACTCCGGTATTGCAGGTGGTATCTCAGCGTTCCTGACACTTTCGACATACTTTACGCTCCAGCGTTCTTCCGCGACCGGTGGCACATTCCCGAAGGAATTCCAGGTCACGAACGATTTCTTCGATTTCCTCAGCCGTTTCTTCGTGGGCTCAAACCCGAATATCCGAGACGGTATGGCAAATGTATACTGCGGTATCCTCATTGTGATGATGGTTCCACTGTATTTCCTCTGCAAGAAGATCCGCCTGAGAGAGAAGGTCGCATACGGAATCGGACTTGCGGCTATGTATATCAGTTTAAGCAGCCGCATGATGACCTACATCTGGCACGGCTTCCATTTCCCGAACCAGATCCCTTACAGACAGGCCTTCCTGATCTCTTTCCTGGTGGTCATCATGGGATATAAGGTGCTTCGTAACCTCAAGAGTTTCACAAAAGGTGAACTGCTTGTTCCGTGCTTGAGCATGATCGCCTTCCTGATCCTTTACGAAAAGATCGGTGAAGGACAGGAGGGATACATTGCCATGGGTATCTCCATCGTGTTCATCATTATCTATACGGCGATGCTCCGTATGATCGCCAATGCGAAGAAGAGCGCGATGTTCCAGCAGATAGCTCTTTTCTTTGTTCTCATTGCCGAACTGTTTGCGTCCACAGCCGTGACGGTCAGCCTGGTGGCTGCACACGAAGGCTTTACGGGCTGGGACTTTTATGGTTCCCGTTACGACGAGATCCAGTCGATGCTCATCGAATCCGAAGAGAAGAACCCATACGGTTTTGAAAGATCGGAGATCTATCCGGCATATATCTGCAACCAGCCGGCGCTTTACAACATGAAGGGTATCTCGATCTTTACCTCAACGGCAAGAGAGAGTTTCGTTAAATTTATCAATAATCTCGGTTTCCACAACAATGGTATCAACAGCATGCGTAACTTCGGTATGACCGAGATCACGGGCACACTTTTTGGCGTCCGCAACATGTTCGACCTGTATACCACCTCACCGATCCCGGCTTGTTTTGAACAGGTCGAGTCAGACTCGACGATCCGTCACTTTGTAAACCCGGATTCCCTGGCGTTGGGCTATATGGTTGATGATGCCGTTCTGGAATACCACATGAACCAGACTTCTGTTCCGTTCTTGTCCAACAACTCTTTCGTTAAGAGCCTTGGTATCGAAAACGATGTGTTCGAGCCTGTTGAATTAAGCTTCAATTCCACAACAGGAGTGAAGGCAGATGGTGGAAATGAAAGAACGGGATACAAGTACAATTTCGAAGAAAACAAGGCAGAGATCATCCTGACGATCAAGAATGCCAATCCCGGTGACCATCTGTATCTCTATGCGGTTTCGAGCAAAGCTCCGCAGGTCATCATCAATGATCAGGTCAAGCGTTCCACAGATGCAACGGAGACAAAATATACGGCAAGAACATACCAGTTTATGGATCTCGGTTATTGTGAGAAGAACACCAACAAGCTGGTAACTCTGAAGTTCAGTGACAGCAAGCTTACCGGTAATCTCTGGCTCCAGTGCGCAAAGGTCAATGAAGACGGCTATAAGGAAATGGTCGAGAAATTGAGCGATGAGCAGATGAAAGTACTCAGCTACGATTCGACCCATGTTGAAGGATCGATCACCGCAAAAGAAGACGGAGTGCTTTTCCTGACTATTCCTTATGACGAGAGCTGGGTAGCTTCCGTTGACGGACAGCCGGCAACACTCGAACCGATCGATGATGCTTTGATGGGCATCCGCCTCAAGGCCGGAACGCATAACATTTCACTTTCATACAAACCTTCCCGCTTCAGACTTTGCTGCTACATCACGTACGCGTCGATCGGAGCGCTGATCTTCTTTACGATCTGTCGAAAAGTACTGGAGTATGTGGATCTGAAGGAAAAATACGCGAAGAAGGAAACAGATCCGGAGGAAGAGAAGACTGATGCTGATCCGAAGACGGAAAATCTGTCGGAGAATCAGCCGGAAAGCCAGCCGGAGATGATTGAAAATACGAATTCTGAACCGAATCCTGTGCCGGATACTGAATCGGATTCTGCAGCGGAGGCTTCAGAAGAGGAATGAGGTCACTTTATAAGGATAAACGGATAACGATATCTTCACCGGAAGCAAAGGTATGCCTGATCGCGGCCTTTTTCCTCCCGGTGCTGTTGCTGCTCATTGCGGCATGGCGCCTGAGACTGGCTCCTTTCACGGATACCTGCTATATGCCGAACTCCATGCAGGAGACGTATCTGCCGGTCATTTCCGAACTTTGCCATAAGGTGAAGAACGGAGAATCCATTTTCTACACATGGAACAACGGCGGAGGAACAAGCTTCTGGAATCTTCTGGCCTGCTATGCGGCAAGTCCTTTCACATTGATCTATCTTTGCTTCTCGGAAGCCGATATTCCGAAAGTTACACAGGCCATTTTCGCTCTGCGGAGTGCTTTTGCATCACTAGCGTTCTGCGTTCTTGTCTGGAAAAAAGAGAAGATCATCTCTCCTTTGACCGTAGCGATTTCCGTATCTTACGGACTTTCCGCATACATGCTGGCTTACTATGAAGAACCCTGGTTTCTGGACACATTGATCTGGCTGCCGCTTCTGATCCTTGGCGCGCATTACCTGCTTTCGGGTAAACACAACTGGCTCTTCATCGTTTCGATGGCAATGATCATCATCAGCAACTGGCAATCCGGTCTTTATGTACTGGTTTTCATCGTTGCCATGTATCCGCTTCTGATGATGGAGCAAAGAAAAGAAAAATTCGAGTTCCGGAAAAGACTCGTCAATGTGAAGGATTTCGCCATTGCACTCATTATTGCACTTGGCCTTTCCGCCATCGTGTGGTTCCCGGTACTGAAGGGGATCCTCAATTCCTCGCTGACGGATCTGCAATTCCGTTTCCCGGATGACCTTAACACCAACATGAAAGCCTGGGACCTGCTCGACCGGTTTACTTTCGACTCCCAGATTTATACGGTAAGCGACGCATCCCAGTTCCCGGGCGTATACTGTGGTATCTTTGCCGTGATGCTGACGATCTACTATGCACTGGCATCCCGGATCCCGTTCAAGGAGAAACTATACTCCCTGAGCGCGCTTCTCTTTTTCTACATCATCATGGCGAACCGCTTCCTTTCATTCATTTTCAGCGGTATTCATTACCCGATCACCGGCACCTACCCTCAGGCCTTCCTTCTGGTATTCATGGTGATGTGCATGGCTTCCAAAGCACTTGCTTCTGATGCTTTTATTGAGAATCATCGGAATCTGCGTATTACCGTGGGGATCATTCTGGCTTTCATGGTCATCAACTGCGCGATCGCAACGAATCTCGACTATTCCGACCACAAGATATACTATGCGCTTTCTTTCATCGCTGTATATTTTGTTATTATTGCGCTGATGGAGAAGAAGAACACTCCGGACCAGAATCGTTTTCTGGCTCTCATCTTTGCCGGAATTCTTCTGGTGGAAACCACCATGTCACTCTATCATCCCTTGAAAGACCGCTATTTTGTTCGAGTTACGAAGGGGTCAAACACCGAATCTGTTGTAAAGCCGATGAGCGAGGACCTTCGAAAGACTCTTCTTCCGAATAAGAAAGATGAGTGGGAGTATCGCCTTAGCTCGGCAGTAACATACAACAAGCCTGACGAAGAGATCCAGCGTCAGGTTACGGAAAAAACTCAGGCATTTGGTCCAGGCGATCGTCTGGCATTCCTTAACACCGGTTCGGAAAATGCAGGACTTTTATATCACGTTCCTTCACTGAACTCTTCCTGCTACATTCAGTCGGATGCATATTCTTCCGCTTTAAAAGCACTTGGCCTGAGCCGTTCGTCTAAAACGATCGTGGAGACGGAATGTGTTCCGTGGATCGAGCAGTTTTTCTCGGTTTCGGGAAAGATCAGCCTTCCTTCATCCGATAAAGAGATGGGAAGGGGAAATCTTGGTTATTTTTCTTCTTCTGAGATGATCTACGAATCGTTGTCCGACAAGATCTCTGTTTTTGGAACACAGAATATGTTCACTGCACTTTTCTCGGAAGGTACGGTCCTTGACGAAATACCTTATACAGTGGACTCTTTGCAGAACACCAAAGATCTGAAAGACGGCCGTTTTACCATCGTTTCCTCACGCAATATGAACGAAGTGGATATAACGATAAAAGTTGACTATATAAAACCTATATATATATTATGCTCTGCTGAGCAGCAGGTAGTCCTGGAAGTGACACAGTACGATGATCAGGATAGACCACTGGACTCCCATAGTGTTTCCGAAACACAGTCGAGAGTATACTGCATTGAGCAGCCCGAGGAAAATGTTGATCATATCGCGGTCCACATGGATTTCCCGTCCAACAAATCCGAGACAGTCAAGTTTGCTGTGGCTTCCTTAAATCAGGAGAATTACGAAAAACTTGAATCAACACTTGCGGATAACGGTTTCCGGGTATCTTCCATTTCAGCTTCTGAAGTTGAAGGAGACATTACCGCTCCGACTTCCGGAAACCTTCTTTTCACAATTCCATATGATAGTGGCTGGAGCGTGAGTGTCGACGGACAGAAAACGAAAACATTTGCAGGCTGCAACGCTTTCCTTTCGATTCACTTGACCGAAGGGGAACACCACGTTACTATGAAATACGAACCACCGCAATTTGATGTGGCGGTGGCGTCGCTTGTCATCTTCGCTTTGCTTACGGTCTGTGTTTCTTTGTCATCTGTTTTTACAGGCAAGAAGAAAAAGAAAACACCGGTAGTTACGGAAATGAATGAAGCCGACGAAGGAAAGGACATTTGATGAGTAAGGACGAAATACAGTTTCCAATCACATTCGTTGTTTTTGACATGGAGTGGAACCAGCCCATCTCTTATATGCCTTCTCCGGTGAATCCCAAGGATCTTCCCGGAGAGATCATCGAGATCGGCGCAGTAAAGCTTACCATGGAATCCGAAACTTGTTTTTCCATGTCCAGACCTTTTTCCATCATCGTCAAACCACAGTTTTATAAGATCATGAACAGACAGGTCTCCCGTGTGATCAACAAAAACACGGATGACCTGAAGCGCGGCGTTACTTTTCCGGAAGCATATGACTATTTCCTGAAATGGTGCGGAGATGATTATGTACTTTGTGCCTGGGGTGATTCCGATATTTCCATTTTGAAATCCAATCTCAAGATCCATGGTATGCCGGCGGAAGTGAACGAGAGGTTCCTGGATATCCAGCCGTTGTTCGGGCGGATCGCAGAGAACACAGCTCAGCAGAGAAGTGTCGCCTATGCTGTGGATTTTTATCGGATCCCGCAGACAGATGATTTCCATAGTGCAGATAAAGATGCATACTATGAGGCAAGGATCCTGAAAGAAACGCTGACCGACTATTTTGTAATGTGCCGGAAAGAAAATGCAAACGAAGATATCGAGATCCCACGTCTCAAGCATTATATTTCCAACCCGAATCTGAATACGCAGTACAGATGGAAGACCGGCGTGTTTCCAAATGAAAAGGAAGCGGTGGCCAGAGCTTTAAAGGAAGAACTCCATTGCCCGGTTTGTTCGGAATTGATAAAGGCAACGCTGGAGTGGTTTTCTTCGGGACATACATGGATGTCGCTCTGGCAGTGTGCCGAGCATGGACCGCTTACCGCAAAGATACGTGCAAAGAAAACTCCTCAGCAAGAATTTTACGGATCCGGACAGTTAAGATTTGTAAATGGAAACGCTGCACGATATGTGCAGGAAAAATGGGAAGAAAAACAGAAGAAGGGAAGTGAAACGGAAGAATTGCCAGAAAAATGCTCTGAAAATGTACAAAATTGTGAACAATTGTGAACATTCCTTATGAGAGGGTTTATTTTTGGAGTCATCTAAATATAATGATAATTAAGTATAACCAATAATAACATTTAACCGAACTGACACAAAAGATTTATTATGGAGGCAATTAAGATGAAATTCTTACGAACAAGTAAGAGACATCAGGCGAACAAGAAGGGTGGTATGTTGCTGCTCGTTCTCGTTATCTTCGGTATGTCCCTTATTCTTATTTCATCCGCATTGACGATTACCATTGCAAGTAGATCTCGTTACTATGTTGACGCTGAGTTGAGCCAGGAAAGATTAACACTCGTCAGTGCAGCAGAAGCCGTGATCGACGCAATTGAGAATCAGGAGTTAACAGATAAGATGTTGGTTGGTGCCATCAATTCGTCTTTGACGATCCGCGGTGCGAATACAACATCCCCGAGTGCATCTGCCGGCGCTACAGACGGTACGAATATTGCACCTGGTCTTGCCGGAGCATCCGGAAGTACTACAACTTGTGATGTTACGAAAGATGAGAGCAGCGATGATATTTTCCTGGATTTCCATACAATTATCGATGTAACAAGCATTGATGGACATTCTGAGAATCTGCGCGTTCGTCTTAAGTACACACCACCGCCGCCGTCTCCGGACATCTGCACAAACATGGTTACAACAGGTGAGGATGGCGTTACGAACGACTCTCCGAAGCTCTTCGTAAATGACCCTCGTTCCTTTACAGTATTCCATGGTACAGCGCTTGTTTCTAACTCTTCTGCATCATCCTTCCAGAACCGTGTAGTTTACACAGGTATCGTAAAGGGTGGTCAGGGCGCTCTGTACTACAACGACATTATCTTCTATGGACCGAATGCAGGTTATGACATCCAGTCCGGTGGTAATGGTCTCGAGATCCGTGGTGAGCATTCCTTCTACTTCCTGGGCGTTGACTATGATGGCGCAACAGGCAGACAGCATGTTCTCCGTCATTCTGATGGATCCAATGCCACAGATGAAGGCGGTCTTAACATGAAGGCACATTCTGCATACTTCTACAATGCAGATATCACAATTAACCAGTACACAATGGGTAACGGTTATTGCCCGTACCTCGTAGCAGACACAGGCAGTAACATTAAGATCAACCGTAACTGGGGCGGAAACATTATCATCAACGATGGTGGTACGGTAAGCGCCAACGGTAACACTGTAATTCAGAAGAGCGCTCTCGTTAGCGGTTCTGTTGAAGAGCAGGAATATCAGAACCTTAAGTACACAGGTGCTGACTACATGGCTAACAATGGTGAGATCATGAGGGCAGCTGGTAGACAGATCCCTACATCTGACGAGATGGAAGTTTACAAAGTCAGCGGCGGTGAGTCCATTCACAGCGGCGGTTACGGCGGCGGAACAGTCTCCAAGGATGGTGGTAAGAACTACAAGATGTCCGGCACATACAGCCAGGGCGTTCTGGAGATCGACCTCTCCAAGGGTAGTACCACAATCACAATGACCAACGACACAACCTTCACAGATTTCTACATCAAGGTTACAAATGAGACAGACAACACATTGAACATCGTGTTGAACAAGGGCGTTAAGTTCATTATGTCTGACCAGTGCGGATACTGCTACATGGGCAGAACATGCGGTGTCGTTTCTACACAGCATGTAAGTGAGGACTGGACACAGGCTGAAACACAGCGTAAGGTTAAGGCCATTTCCGGTACTAAGCCGGCTGCTTACATCCTTGGTCTTGGTCAGAACTTCGTATCTGCAGCACGTGCTTGCGTAGTAGATGCTTACATTTGCCTCGGTGGTCGTGGCGCAGACGCCAGCACACTCGAGCTCAAGGATAACGTAAACTTCTACGGACGTTTCGAGGCTGTTAAGGTTCTGCAGGGTAACTCCGATAACCTCAACATGGCATATTGCCCGGGTCCGGCGGATGGCGACTCCTCCCCGAAGCCGTTGACAACTTGCTATAAGGCTGAAGACTATCAGTTCTACTACAACTGATCTAAAGCGAAACAACAATTAGCATATTGCGAGGGGGGCTCGAAAGAGCCCCCCTTAATATTTCCGGAGATTAATCCAGAGGTATTCCCCCACGATCTCGTCATACAAATGAGTGGAAGTGGGAAGAGAAGAAAGCAGCATGTGATTAAACCGCCCTATATAGGTCTTGTAAGCGATCAGGATCCTCAAATATAGAAGAATATATTGGCGTATGAGGATTGAATGAATATGAGCTCTTCTAGGCGGAATTAGAAATATGCGAACCAGGTTGATCCTGTACGTTCATAATCGTCCAAATATGGCATATGCCATATTTCGCAATTAATGGCTTCAATTCGCGTTTGAGTGTCGAAAACGATATTGGTATCGTTTTATGGAAGTGGACGCGAAATCTGGGCAAATGGGAGGGAAAGAGCACGGTAATCCGAAAAGGACCGTGCTCTTTTTCTATCTTTATGTAAAACAAGGCACAAAAATAGAGAAGGCACCCATCCTCCTAGTGCCTTCTCTATGAAAAACGTGATGAAAATATTAAAAGAAGTGTCGTAAAATGTGGGATCAAATTTTTACATACAAGCTGAAGCTGCTTCTGCTGCATTCTCGATAATGGAGATATGATCGTTTAACTTTTCTGTAGCTGATCTACTGGCTGTAAGATAGTCACTTACGCTGAAGTAAATAACGATTGAGATGATTACAATAATTGCGATTACGATAACCATTTCCAACAAAGTAAAGCCGCGCTTGCCGTTCTTTAACTTAATCATAAAACACCTCCTGGATTTTCACAGTTCATTCACATTTATGACATAATTATAATCTCGCAATTTTCAGAAATCAATACCAAACTACTGAAAATTCTAAACTTTTTTATGGCAATTAGAATTATGAAGATTATATGTTGGAAATTCCCGGAAGAGGACAAAAAAAGACCGCTCAGAGAGCGGTCTTTCAATACTTAGCGACTATTATGTATTAACCATCGTACGGTTCTGTAGAGAATGTTATTGTCGGAGAATTTGTCAGATCAACCATTTCCTTGCAGGCCGGGCAATAAACTGACATATTGTCGGTGTATGCAAGAGAGTTGCCATCCTTAGAGTCGTAGAGATAGATCGTAACATCTACGATCTTTGTGTCGGAATGAGTGGTGAAACCGAGCTTAACCATCCAACGTGCACCATTCGCGTTACCCGGATACTGACGATAAGAGGGCAACAGAGAATTGGAATCTACTACAACATGATTTGTATCGGCAACAGCGATCGTTCTTCCGCTGGATCCTACAGTTGTTGAGTTACAAAGGTTATTTGCAATCGCTTTCAGATTCATCGAAGCATAGTCATGGAGATCGTTGATCATTGCAACGCCTGTGTGACCTTTCTCGACTACCTGGAATGTTGCCACCAGATAGGTGAACATCATAAGCATAATCGCCAAAACGATTACCATCTCGAGGAGGGTGAAACCAATACGACGAGATTTAGAATTTTTCTTGCTTAGTCTAATCATAATTCCACCTCCTACTTATTTAATTACGATAGAGTAGGAGCACTGTACACCTGCATCCTTGTGCGGGCATTTGCCAACTACGTGCTTTCCGCCGCTTCCATCATCCTCTTCAAAGTACTGGAGAGGTTCATTGTGAGAAGGGCAACCACGGCAAACATAGTAGAAACCATGTCTTCTGGTTGTAGCAACGAAAGTGCCATCCTGCATCAAAGAAGTACCTGTAAGGTGAGAAGTACCGGCATTACCAACCAATGGCTTAACCATGTATACATTGTTGATACCGCCACCATCAATGTAAATAGCAGCACCGGAATCGCTTGCAGCGACCTTAGCTCCGTTAGTTACTGTACTTACCTGGGAATACATCTCTTTCTGGTTGTCGTTACTCATACGATCAGCAAGAGCTGTGTCAGCAGCATAGCTTAAAATCGTAAGAAAACCTTCATATACAACAAGGGAAACGATCAACAAAAGAGCAACTGATAACATAGTCTCAAGCAAGGTGAAACCCCGCTTAGAGGCCTTATTTTTGCGAAACATTTCGACTTCCTCCTTAATAACCGACATTAACGAAACTATTGTTGATGGACACGTTATTAGCGATAGAAGCCGCCCGGCTATTGCTCAATTGTTCCGAAGCGGAACGAGCGTCACGAAGATACTCGGAAACGGACAGTCCAGTAACAGCGGCCAACAAAACAATAATTGCAACAACAATTACAATTTCTACAAGCGTAAAAGCGCGTCTGTTTTTATAAATTTTATTCATAATTGCCTCCAAGTATAACCAAGCTAATTATAACACCACTGAACTGAGAATCAATAACTAAATTGTAAACAAATTGAATCCAAGGAATAACCGAATACTCACATACACTAAAGATCAAATGATTAAAAAAAGGGGGGCCTGTTCAGCCCCCCCCATAAAGTTACAAGATTGAAATTAGATGTTAGCAGAAATGTCAGCTGTACCATCAGCGATTGCCTGGTTGTGCTCAGACAGCTTGGATGTAGCGCCCTTAGCAGCGTTGAGGTAATCAGCTACTGTAAAGAATACTACTGCAGCCAGGATAACGATAATCGCGATAACGAGTACCATTTCAACCAATGTAAAACCTTTTCTGTTCTTCTGAATCTTCTTCATAATAAGTTCCTCCTAAATGTTTTATTGAGTTTGTAATTACATTATAGCATGTGAATTTGAAAATGCAATACCAATTTTGAATTTTTTTCACATTTTTGTGAAAAAACTTTTTTTGGCTTCACAATTGAAGACAATAATTAATAAATCATGAACTGGATCAGTTGTCAATACCGGATTCATAACATGGCTCAAATGCCTGATATATCAGTGTTTGCGACAATCATAATGAGAAGGGGTACTGCTTCCTGCAAAATCAAAACTTCAAGATCCTGGTCACAATTTCCGATTTTGAATTGTGACAAATTGTGTCCACGTTCGTTCTTTCATACCATATATAGTTATAAATATGTATATATAGGCTCAATAAGAAATAATCAACTGAAAAAACAGCAAAGAATTAGTTCTTAGTTTTGTGTATTAGCTTTGTTTTCTCAGGAAAAGAAAAACATTGGCAAGGTGATCCGCCAACTATTATCCAGATTATGTTCTTTATTATATTGGAGAAGAGACAGGAGCGAACAAATCTGCTCGTGTCTCTTTAAATCAGACAAGTGATTATATACTTGCCGGTTCAGCCCCTATATAGATGTAGTACGTAACGTTTGGTGTCCAGCCACACCAGTTCATAAAATACGGATCCCAGATTACCGCAACACCATAACCGAACTCGGTAACATTTGCGTTTTCACTTAGATCGGAACAGTGAACTGTTAGGCAATACACGGCGGAATTATAGACAGCGGTATATAGATCTGTTTCAAATTGCGCTCCATATCCTGACCATTGATATCTATGGAATTTTCCTGTTCTGTTATAGTCTTCGGTCCAGATAGCTTTCATTGAATAGCAGCCTTCAAATCCGCATCCACCTTCCGCATCATGGTTGATAAATGTGTGATCGTAGAGATAGTAGTCATGAGCCTCATCTGCGCAATGCTGTTCTTCTTTCATAAATTTTGAATTGAAGTTAAATCCGGATTTCCAGGAACAGTAATCCTTAATTGCCTGCTCGACTGCTTTTGAAATGATTGCTTTGTCGTTAGCAATAGAAGCAGCAACGGTTGGTGCTGGTGAGTTTGGTACGTTCAGTCTGGTTGTTACTGTTTCTTCGTATGGCAGTTTTGTGCCGAAGCCGTGCTTGTAACAAAATGATTTGAACTCATCAGATGTGGCAATAGTACACGCAACTTGGTAGTCTTGATTGTTGAACAATACACTGATCCAGTAGCTAACTTCTTTTTCAGAAGGTGTGCGATTTAATACACACTCATATAAACATTTAATAAATTCGTGGTTAGATTTATACCAGATTACACCATCATCAAGACTTTCGGTAGTGAAAAACATAACAGCTTCGGCTGCTCCACCAGAATAATTGGTTACTTCCATAGCGTAATAATGTTTAATCTCGTCAGTGATAACTCTCTTAGGATAGCCACGATCATATTTCTCAGTTACCTGATACAGATGTTCTACAAAATCGATGGCAGCTTGAGAAGGATACTCGGATTGAACCCACGGAACAGCACCGGATCTGACTTCGTACTTTGCACAGAGATTGCACCACTCGGTAGAGTTGATAAAACCGTTTACTACATCTTCCATCGGATGAGTCTTCATGTAGTCGATCCAGAAATCTCTTCCTGCTTTTTCACCTGCGCGATCAAAGAAGGTTTTATACATGGTATCTACGATCTGGGCGTTGGAAAGTTTTCTGTTACCAAACTCTGGGCAATAGATCAGAAAGTTTCTGGCACAGTCCGCACCGGTAAAACCATCCTTAGTTACCTTTTCAATCCAAAAATCCTTACCGGCTTTTTCGGAAGGCCGGTTAAGGGCAACATTGTAAAGACGCTCGATAAAGTCGGCAAAGTTATAACCGCTCTCTGCCTGTACATAAGTGTCTTCAGAAAAAGAGACTGCATCTGCTTTGACTGCCTTTGGCATCATGGAAAATACCATTCCAGCCATGAGGATACAGCAGATCGCTTGGTATAATCTTGTATGTTTGAACGTATTTTTCATTATATTCATCTCCTTTCCTTGTAATCGCATTATACACGAAAAAAAATTAATCTCACAGCAGGGAAGAGAAGAGCATAAAAAAGGAGCTGTCATTTCTGACAGCTCCTTGAGAATCTAAGATGATATTAATCTTATGTTGCCGGTGTTGTTGCAGTATTGTCTGTTGTGCCTTCCTGCATTGTGACTCCGGAACCAACGATTGTAGCAGATTCCTTAGTGTACTCTTCCATTGTGATCATACCGAGTCTCAACTTAAGTTCGAGTTCGAGAAGATCCGGATTTACAGATTCCTTGGATTCGAGTGCACTCTTCAATGTAATCCACTCATAACCCCACATGTTCCAGGAAGCGAACGGACGGTTTACATTGAACTTGTAATCTACCAGAGATACATAGTGACCGTAGAGAGGAGAATCCTCAGCTACGCTGTAGCTCGGAGAAGAGAGTGTGAAGTAGCTCGGCATACCTACCAAACCGCCTGTAGCAATCTTATCTGCGCCAACCCATACCATGTAATTCATGTTGTTGTTTACAGCAGACTGACGGTTAACAAGATCAAATGCATAAACATTTACTGTAGCTGTGAAATAACCGAAGCCCTGGCCCTGATCTTCAAATCCAACATCAACGATCTTAACGTAATCCGGGCACTCATCCTGGATCTTCTTGATTGCTGCCATGAATTCCTTGTAACCAACAAGTTCTTCACTTCTGATAGCCTTAACATCAGTAATACCAGCTTCTGTTGCGGACTTGTTAACTGTTGTGTTCGGTGTTGTAGTTGAAACGACGCCACCTGTTGTCTCATCGATGAGGGACTGCTCATAGAATACTTCGAAAGGAATCTTATCGCCTTCGTCATGAGTCAGCAACCAACCATCTGTACCGGATACTTTGAGAGTGTAGCTGGAGTAAGCAACTCTATCCGGGCTAGCCGTTCCATCCGGAAGTGTAACGGTCTCAAACTTCTTCGCATCATTGCTGAGTTCTACATAGTAAGGAATTCCGGCATCCTCAAAGTGCTTGTAGAGCTTTCTCTGAATGGCCTGTGTATAAAGGTCAGGGAGAAGTTTCTTTTCGATATCCTCGAGGGATTTCTTCAGGGTCTCACGGATCTGATCCAGTTCTTCAGCCTGAGCGATAATCTTATCTTTCTCAGCCTTTTCCTGTTCTACGATAGCCAGATCCTGTGATGCCTGGTTGAGTTTATTTAATGATCTCTTGATGACGAACATGTAGCAAACTGCACCGATCACCAAGATGAGAACAACAAACAATAAGAATGTGTCTCTACCACCTGTGGTCTTCATCAGGAAGCACCTCCTTCACTTGTCTTCGGAGCTGTATAGATGAATTCGATATTCATCGTTGTAGCAACCTTGCCGTTAAGTTTGTTTGAACTTTTTGCTTCAGCCAATACCGATGCAGATACCGGAACACCATTGATCTTAATGTTTGTCAGATCGTAAGTAATGCCGCTCTCTGTGTAAGAAGCGATATTCTCAATATTGTATTCCTGACCAGCATTGAAGGACTGAGAAGCCAACTGTCCAAGAGGAGTAAGTGACGGACCATCGATAAACTTAGCCCAAGTTACTGCGTAGTGACCCTTCAGTGTGCACTTGAAGATAAAATCATAATGCATTTCACCGAAGATGAGAGTCTTATCATTCATACCACCCTCGATCGGATCGTAAGGAACGATAGATTCTTCAATAAAGCTGAAGATGTTCTTGTCAGACAGAGTCTTCAAGTAGTTCAACGGGGATTCTCTGTTGATAGAAGAACCGTGAATCTCAACTGTGCCATCCTGATCCAGGTAGAATGTGAGAACTGTATCGTTCGGAACAGCCTCAACAACAGCTGTGAAAGTGTCAGCAGAAGCTGTTGTTGTGGAGCTGATTCTGGAATCGAGAGAAGAAATAACGTAGTAGTATTCTCTCAGTTCTTCAACCTCAGCCTGTGATTTGTCTTTGCGGCTCAATTTCTCGAGATATTCCGCAGAAGCCATCTCAGCCTTCAGATCGTTGATTCTGTTTGTCTTTTTCATTGTTGATACGCTACAAGCGATCCAAACGATCAATGTACCAATGATGATGGTGAGCGCGATCAGCAAGAAAACCGGGAATGCAGACGAAAAATTCTGAGATGCGCCAGAGCTGAACTCTGAGAAGAAGTTCATGTCTCTTTTAGAAAAGTCATTCTTTGATTTTGCTAAACTCATAATCTCGCCTCCTTTCAATTATCGCGAATGAGTGCGCCGCACGCATTCACATAGTCTGATAAGATAAAGTCTTTCGGACCCTGAACTGTGTTAAGGGAGCCGAGAATTTCAACCTGAGTACCAAGCTGGCGGGAAAGTTCCTTATCCATCTTACGATACTTAGCGCCGCTGCCATAGAGGAAGCATGTGCTGATCGCATCAAGATGATACTTGGAGATGGAGAACTGAGCCGTTCTGGAGATGGCGTCTGTCAAGCTCTTGAAATATGCAGAAACTGCACTGTTGAGAGACGGCTCATCTTTAACTGTCTCGTGCCATACATCGATATCAGAAACGTCAACGTTCGAAATGCCTTCGCCCTTAACGACCTGAAGACGTCTTGTAAGGATGGAAGACTTGTTAGCGGAGTTGCCCTGAACCTTCTTAACGGTTTCAGCAACCTGGCGTACGTTGGAGTGACCGAACTGCAGACGACGTGTCAGAACCGGGAAACCCTTATCCAATACTGTGATATTTGTTGTCTTAGAGGACAACTCGATCAGCAACAGTGTATTGGAAGCAATGTTGGTTGTTCCGTTGATCGTGCCGCTCTTGAAGAGCTTACGGATAGCATTCGGATTAACATCCAGAGCGATCGGGTTAAGAGCACTTGTCTTCATCAGTTCACGGAAGTCATTTGCTACATCCTTCGGAATAGCAGTAGCACGTACCTTGTACTTCTGTTGCTTTGTTTCTTCATCGAGTACCTTATCGTATACGATGTACTCAACGATCATATCACGGTTGTTCGTTCCCTGACCCAAGATCTCGTAACGAACCATGTCGCGAAGCTGATCTGCTTTAACAGCCGGGAGTTCCAGATCTCTTGTGTGAAGATAACTTCCCTCTACTGTCAAGATTGCACGCTTGTCCTGAATGTTGGACTTAGCCAGTGCATTTTTCAGTGCCATAACTACACCAAACTGGTCAGAAATAACACCATCAGCAATAGTATCGGACTCGAGCGGGATAATACCGAACTTGTCGATCTGTACCGTTCCAGTCTTGCGGTTGTAACCGCCGACTACCATTTTCATGTTTGAGCTAGAGACGTCAATTGAAATCTCTTTGCTGCTTCCACTTCCTAAAGCCATAATTTATCTCCTTTCGAGTTATCATCACAAAATGTTGCTGGACATCGTGAGAACTGGTAGACCACAAGCGCCAACTACGAGAAGAACTACACCGGCCATGATGATGATCATGATAGGCTCGAGTGCCGCTGTCATCTTTGCCGTAGCTGCATCTGCCTCATCCTCGAAAAAGTCTGCTGCCTTGTCAAGGATGCTATCCAAAGTACCGGATTCTTCACCGATAGCCGTCATAGCGTAGATCATAGGAGGGAATTCCTTGATTCCACGAATGGAACGGGAAACGGAAGAACCTTTACGGATTTCATTTCTGGAATCATAAAGCTGTGTTTCCAGCCACTTGTTTCCAAGAGTGTGGCTTGTGATTTCCATAGAGTCCAGTACGCTGATACCACTTCGAAGCAGTGTAGCCATTGTTCTGGTAAAACGAGCAGCAGCGGTTGCCTTCTGCGATTTACCGATGATCGGGACTCTGAGAAGGAATCTGGACCAGGAAAGACTACCCTTTTCGGAATGCTTCCACATACGGAATGCAACGATAATACCGAGGATTACAGCAAGATAGATGTACCAGTAATCAACCAAGCTGTCACTGAAACTCATAACTGCTTTGGTAAGACCCGGGAGTTCACCGCCGAGAGAATTAAGAGTCTCAGCGAACTTCGGAACAACGAGAGTCATCAAACCGATGGTGATACCGAAAGTAACAACAGCGAGAATAATAGGATATACCAAAGCGGCACCGACTTTATTCTTCAACTTTTGCTCTTTTTCGAAGTGAGCTGCCAGTCTTGCTGTAACTTCATCAAGACGACCGGATTCCTCACCGGCGGAAATCATAGAAATCATGATCGTAGGCAAAGCCTTGGATTGTTCACGGAAGGCTTCCGAAAGTGTTTTACCGGATTGAATCGATTCATAGATGGAACCGATAACTGCCTTTGCTTTCTTACTTTCCATTTGCTGGTACAACATATCCAGAGAACGGATAACGGTGATACCTGCACTCAGAAGAGAAGAAAGCTGTCTCGTGATAATCATGAGATCTTTTGTCTTCAGCTTTGGACTTCCGACGTTCATTGTCAAAAGACTTGAGCCACTGTCTTGTTCCAGTGAAGCAATGAAACGACCGTCAGCACGAAGCATCTTCGAAGCATCTGCCATTGTAGCGGCTTCGATAACGCCTTTGCTTGAACGTCCAGCTGCATCGACTACTTCATATTTAAAATTTGGCATGAAGCAAACCTCCTTCTTTGTTTTCTATTTATTAGTACTCCAACGAGTTAAATAGACCATTGGAAACAGAATTCGCAGTACCGGCAGAAGCGAGGTAACGGCGATATTCGTCCGGATCCTTACAACGGGAAATTGCAGTTTCACGTGTGATGAGACCCTTCTTTGTAAGCTCGGCAAGATAATAGTCGAGAGAACACATACCAAGCTTCAGGTTTGTAGCAATGGTATTGTCGATCTGATATGTCTTACCTTCACGGATAAGGTTACGAACAGCGTCATTTGCAATGAGGATCTCAAATGCAGCAACACGTCCGGCACCATCTGCACGAGGGAGGAGTGTCTGAGAGATAACCGCTACGAGAACGGTACCCAGCTGAACACGGATCTGATCCTGCTGATGAGGCGGGAATACGTCGATGATACGGTTGATCGTGTCAGCCGCACCACTGGTGTGCAATGTAGACATAACCAAGTGACCGGTTTCAGAAGCGGTGATAGCTGTACTGATCGTGTCGAGGTCACGCATCTCACCAACCATGATAACGTCCGGATCTTCACGGAGAGCAGCACGAAGAGCATTTGCAAATGAGAGGGTGTCTTCGTGAACTTCACGCTGGTTGATCATGGACTCACCATGACGGTGCAAGTACTCGATAGGTTCCTCAAGTGTGAGGACGTGACAACGGCGGTTCTGGTTGATGTGACCAACCATAGCGGCCAGTGTTGTAGATTTACCGGAACCCGTAGGACCTGTTACAAGGATCAATCCACGCGGTTTCAGAGCCAAATCCTTAAACAGCTCAGGAAGACCGAGACGCTCACACGTCGGGATTTCTGTTGTAATAGTACGAGCAGCCAGTGTGTAACTACCACGCTGATTAAATACGTTACAACGGAAACGGCTGTAATCTCTAACTACATAGGAGAAGTCGATCTCACCACGCTCATTGAGATACTGCTGTCTGGATTTGTCCAACATAGATTTGCAGAGATATTCCGTATCACTCTGTGTCAAAATGTTGGAATTCAGGGGCATGAGTTCGCCGTGTACGCGGATCATAGGTGGCAGACCAACTGTGATGTGCGTATCGGACGCCTGGCGACGAACAGCCTCAGTGAGAATGGCATCCATACTTAATGTAAATTCTTCCACTTTCTTTCCTCCTTAACCG
>JAFZZM010000008.1 GCA_017615755.1 Clostridiales bacterium
ATGTCGGCCATGAAGGATGTCACCGCTCGTTTTACCATGACGGTGGAAGTGAAAGATCAGGCACAGCTTGACCGCGTGATCGGAAGAATCAAGGCGATCCGCGATGTTATCGAAGTACGTAAAGGCAATTAAGTGAAAGCGTACAGGGGTTAAAGGGAAAGAAAGCATATCTGAAGACGTGAAAGGGCAAGAATAAAGTGCCGGCCGGATCGATGGAAAGATCCGGTCACACAGAGAGGAAGATATGTTTATGAATGAACAAGAACCTTCCGGGAATCCGCAGCAGGGGCAGAGCTCTGCGCCGTTGCCGATCCTGACTCCGGAGACGTTTGCGGCTGAAATCCTGCCACAGGAATCTCCGGTCTCGCCGGAAACCGAACATCCCGCGAAAAAAGAAAATAAAGGAAAGATCGCACTGATCGTATCTTGTTCTGCGGTCCTGCTTGCCGGGATCGTTACGGTAGCTGTGCTCACCGCAACAGGCGCTTTTGCCAAAGAAAAAGAACCCGCCGGTGAAACTTCTTTGCCCACGGTTTCGGAAACAGATACAACGACCTCATCACAGACGACAGAGGCGACATCGACCACGCCAACGGAACCTAAGGCGGAGCTGATCACCTCGCTTGATCAGGTTACCGATGAACAGATCGAGAAGATGAATGAAGCGGCCAGACAGTACATACGGGAAGACGGCGATCCGTTCAGAAAAGAAAAGATGCCCGACGAAATAACTGTCGATGAGATGAATTTCCTCGGCATGATGCTTGCGGATACGACCACATACCAGTCGCAGGAAAAAGCAATATTACTCGATATGGTGTATCAGGTGCAGGTGACGGACAACACCGAAGACTCACCGGTGAAGAGACAGTATTTCTGGGTAGTTGCTTTTACCGAGGTGTATCAGGATGGAACGCTGAATACGGAGGATTGGGGGCCGGTTGCGGATGCGATCTATTTTGATAATTGGACTGCGAGAGGATATTCGAGCCTTGGCACGTTAACGAACCGGATCCTGGCCGAATATACCGTTCTGGGAAGTACCGTTGATTCTTCACGCCTCCTGCCTTTTGATGGAGAAGATCCGACTGAGATCAAAGTTGAACGCGTATCCCGGATCGATCAGATCACCAAGGCGATGGAACGGGGACTCCGTGACGTCACGGAATTCTGGATGAAAGAGAATATCCTTCAGGAAATCAAGGACGGGTTCAAATATGAAGATGCGGAATATTTAGGCCTGGCCGTATCCGCCGGACCTCGTGACAACATGGTCTATGTGGTGTATGAGATCCATGAGATTGACCTGAATAGCACTCCGCCGCAAGAGAAGACTTTCATCTGGTATACCGGGATCGAAGAAGTGTATACAGACGGCCAGATATCTTCTTACACGGTGTATGCCTCGAGCTATTTCATAAGCATGGATAGTGAAGTAGACGGCGAGATCAACAGCATTGAGGAACTTCGCGAACACCTTGCGCGCAACCACTCTACCTGGTCATATGAAGATAACTTTGACGATGCAAAAGCGTAAATCCCAAGAGAAAAGAAGACATGATCTGAACGAAAGAAAGAAGGAAAAGGAAGAGAAAGAGGAAAGGAGAAAAAGTGTATGTCTTTGGATGAACAAGATTCGAAAAAAGAACTGGCGGGTTCAGATGCTTCTAAGCCACAGGCTGTTCTGACGCCGGAGTCGATGGCGCAGAGTGCGCATCCGTCATGGGAGATGAAGAGGTCTGTGACGAAAACGGAGGAAACGGCTCCCCAGAATTATGGAAGCGGACTGAAAACGGTGATACTGGCTTCGGTGGGAATGCTCCTTCTTGCGGGCATCATTGTGACCGTGGTCCTTGCGGCAAACGGGAGTCTTTTCAAAGGAAAGAAGAAGCTGTCGCAGGAAGCCGGTGAACAACAGGCGGTCAAGGAGACGACGGTGAAACCGACTACCGATCCTTCTACGGCCACACCGACTCCGGAACCGGGACCGATCGAAGGTGACGGGTATATCTCGGATATAAAACAGATCACAAGCTCGCAGTACAAGGAGATGCACGATGCGGCGAGACATGCTTTGCTAAGCCACGATATGGACGATATCGGCCTTCCGGATGAGGTCACGATCGATGAGATGAACTATCTTGGCGCGATCCGTAAAGCAGAAACCTCGTTTGGCAGTTCGACGATCGTCGAAATGGAATTGGATATGGTCTATCAGGTGCAGGTGACCGACAAGACCGGAGCCGAACCGGTGAAGCGCCAGTTCTTCTGTTCGTTTGGGTTCCCTGAAGTGTATCAGAGCGGATATGTGAACAGCGACAGAATTCTCATGCCTTCATCGATCATCTGCTTTGGTAATTGGTCGGTGCATGGCTGTCTGGATCTGGACAGGTTGATCGCACATGTTCAAGATACCGGGCTTCAGGTCGCCGGAGGAACTGTAGATGAGAGCAAGCTGATTCCTTTTGAGGGAAAAGATCCGATTCAGTTTGAACACCACAAACATGCAAAAAAGCTGGAGCAGCTTACGGATCAGGTCATCGAATTATACAGGAAACAAGCCGGGGACTGGATGTCATTCTGCCTGAACGGGATCAGCGAACTTCAGGGAAAACAGAATGTGGGAGATATTGAATATGTGGGCATCGCTCTGACCGCATCCCCAACAGAAAACAAAAACCTGGTATATATCGTGTACAGATGGACCGTGACAGATCTGGAACAGGACCCGCCGGAAAGCAAGAACGTATACTGGTATGTGAGCTTTGAAGACTGTATTGCAGACGGAGAAATCTATTGCGGATCCACCATGCAGAATATGAATCCCATGTCACCGAAAGAGTGGGTGAATTACGGAATGACCAACATGGAGGACCTGCGTGCACACCTCGCCGGACTAAGACGCGGCTGGACCTACGAGGACAACTTCGTTGAGTAACGAGCTGAAAGGTCTGAAAAGAATAGAAAAAAGAGAGGGCTGAAAAGCCCTCTTTTTTCCTTCATGACATATATGTGGGTACCATCAAAAGTGGTATCAGATCTCCATGACGTTGATAATGATCAACGGTCTTCTCTTGGTGCTCTCGAAAAGCATGCTCTTCAATGCATCACGGATGTGATTGGACTCTACGGCCTCGCGGATCGTCTTGGTGGACTTGTTGGTCTCCAGACGGTGCAGGTAGTTGTAGAGTTTCTGTGAAAGCTCATGCTGGATCGCACCGGCTTCGCTCTCAAAGAGGAATCCGACAGACTGCATGGCCGGCGGGCAGAGGAGCTTGCCGGAGACTTTGGAAATGACGATGGAAACAGAAACCACACCATCGTCAGCCAGGATACGGCGGTCGCGGAATACGCGGTTGTCGATATCACCGGCACCGGCACCATCGATGAGAACAGGTGCAGCAGGGACAAAGTCAGCGATCTTGGCGGTATCCGGTGTTACTTCCAGAACATCACCGTTATTCAGGATAAACGTACGGGATTCCGGTGTGCCGAGGCGCTGCGCGAGCGCGGCATGACGGAAAAGCATACGGTATTCACCATGGCAGGGGACGAAGAACTTCGGCTTGACCAGCGTGTGGATGAGCGTCAGTTCATCGAGGTAGGCGTGACCCGAAACATGTACATCGGCAAGAGACTCGTAGATGACGTGGGCACCACGGCGGAACAACTCGTTGATGACACGATAGATCGGTTTCTCGTTGCCCGGGATCGGGTGAGCAGAAAGGATGACGGTATCGCCCTCGTGGATATCGACCACGCGGTGCGAAGCAAACGCCATGCGGGACAGCGCGCTCATCGGTTCGGCCTGAGATCCTGTGGTCAGGATGACGACCTCTTCCGGTTCGTATTTGTTGATGTCGTTGATATCAATCAAAGTACTGGGGTTCATGTTGATGTAACCCAGCGAATTGGCGACGGAGAACGTGTTGAGCATCGAACGTCCGATCAGGGCCACCTTGCGGTTGTACATCTCGGCAGCGGTGAAGATCTGCTGCATACGGTGCACGTGGCTGCTGAACGTCGCGATGATGATGCGTCCCGTCGTGTTTCTGAAGATCCGCTGGAAAGACTCGCCCACGTGTTTCTCGGACGGGGAGGAGCCGGGGATCTCAACATTCGTGCTCTCTGCCAGGAGCAGAAGCACACCCTGACGGCCGTATTCCGCGAAACGACCCAGGTCGATCGGCTCACCGTTGATCGGTGTAAAGTCGATCTTAAAGTCACCGGTGTGGATGATGTTTCCAATCGGTGTGCGGATACCAAATGCAAAAGCATCGGCGATACTGTGGTTGACGCGAATGAACTCGACCTTGAAGCTGTTACCGGCTTTGATGACATCGCCCGCTGCCGCATAGACCAGCTCGATACCGCGTGTTCCGACACCGGCATCCATGAGCTTGTGACGCGTCAGCTCGATCGTAAGCTTGCCGCCGTAGATCGGGCACTTGATCTCCCGCATCAGATAGGGGAGAGCACCGATATGGTCTTCATGGCCGTGGGTCAAGAAGATACCACGGACACGGTCTTTATTCTGGATAACATATGTGTAGTCCTGGATCACGGCGTCAACACCGAGCATGCTTTCTTCCGGGAACGCCACGCCGACATCCACGATGATGATGTCGTTGTCGTACTCGAAGAGCGTCATGTTCTTGCCGATCTCCTGCATACCGCCCAGAGGAATGACCTTGAGCTTATGCGATTCGCGCCTGCTTGCAAAAGCCTTCTCCGCGTCCTGTACGGCCTTAACGAAGGTTGTGTTGATCTCGGAGAGTACTTCTGCGGATGCCGAGCCAAAAGCACCGGCACTGAGGAGTTTCTTGGTCGATTTTGTGGCTTTGGCACTGAGTTCCTTCTTGGAAGAAGGCTTCGAAGTCTTGGATGACTTGGAAGAAACGGTCTTGGAAGATTCTTTCTTTTCCTGCTTGACAGGCTTTTTCAGTGTTCGGGACGAATCCGCGTGCTTGGCTTTTTCGGTCTTTTCGATCTTGTGCGCGCGGTTGATGTGAAGGGAGATCTCATCCTGGATCTCTCTGTCGGTCCACTGGTTGGATGCGGAACGCTTACTCTTGCCGGGCTTTCCCGATGGGGCACCGGTCTTTTTCTTCTTCAACGCAGACGGAAGACGTACCGCGTTGTTATATGCGGGCGCACCGGACTTCTTGTCCGATGTGCTTCGGTTCTTTGATGATGCCATATACAGCTTCCCCTAAGTTTTATTAGTTTACAATGTACACCTTGACGTTATACAGAGTCGGGTGATTTCCGGATTCGCCGTCTTCTGCAAAAATGTCGATCGTGTGACCGTCCACGCCATAACCGGTATCCTCGGCAATGTAATAGCCGTCGCCGCCCAGAGGATCATTCTCTACATACACGGTAGAACCGAGAGGAATAACGCTCGGGTCAACTGCGATGGTACGGCCTTCTGTGGCGATCGTGCCTGTTCTTGTGGTACGGTTGTCGGTTCCGGGACCTGCATAGTCCGGACCGTAGAATGTTACTTTAAAGTCTGCACCGACGAGGACCATCGAGCCATCTCCCGGCTTCTCAGGCTTCTCGGGAGCCGGTGTCGGTTCCGGATCTTTCTCGGGGACAGGTGTCGGAGTCGGAACAGGAGTCGGTGTGCGCTCAGGCTCTTCGTCGCGCTCCGGTTTCGGCGTATTGGTCGGCTCCGGCTTCGGTGTTTTGGTCGGTTCCGGTTTCGGTGTCGGCGTAGCCGGCTTCTCGTCAGAACACAGGTCAGCGAGTACATATGTATCGCGGATCGTTCTGAACCAGCCGGTATTCGTGATCGCTACAACTTCGATCGCATCGCCGGCATAAAGAGTCTTGGTGATCGGGTATTCCGTACCCGGGCCGGAACGGACGTTAACTTCGCCGTTCACGTAATATGTACCGCTCATGGGCGTTTCTGTCCATGCCGGCTTCGGTGTCGGTGTTCTTGTCGGAGCAGGTGTATTCGTCGGATCCGCCTCGCGCTCCGCTGTGGTCTCGGCCGCTGTCGTTTCCGGAACGGTGGTCTCCTCGGAAGACTCTGTGGTTGCTTCCGTGGTCGCATCCGCGCCACCCGCAAGGGCAGGGGAAGCGGTTTCCTCAGTACCCGGATTTACGCCTCCGCCCATGGCTGCATCATCGAAATACGTTCTGCCTCCACCAACGCCCATGGCTTGCGCTTCAAAAGCACTTTCCGTGGTGGTAGTGGCAGCTGTAGTTTCTTCAGTAGTCGTTGCGGAAGTTTCCAGTTGTGTGGAATCGGCCTTGTATTCGATATTGTTGATCTGGTCGTATTCTTTCTCCGTTTTGCGCTTGGAGCCGTTCAGGAGAGTATCTGTACCTACGACGCAGGAAAACGCAAGCAAGATGATGATGCCGATGCCGACGAATGTCGTAAAACGGTTCTTGCTCTGCGCGGTATTCTTCGGAAGTCCGATAAACTTCATTCCAATCTCCTTCAGTTCTGTATCCCGCAATTTCGGTGTTTGTGGCCGGTTGCGGAACAGCATCTGTTACCTCTTCCCCCGTCCGTTTTGCCAAGGGGGTGCAATAATCATGCAATATTGTACCACAAATCCCTGATTTAGGCAAAAATCAGGGATTTTAGAGGTTTGCCGAGGCTGATTTTGAGGGCATTTTCCGACCTGTCAGGACACGCTTCCACGCTTCGCATCCACCGAAACGGTCGCGCCGTCGGTGAGTACTTTCGTGCAGTTCTCGCAGGACAGAATAGCCGGAATATCAAGGGCCATCGCCACTGTGGCGGCATGAGAAGCAGAATCGTCATCCTCGACGATCAGTGCTTTTGCATGCTTGATAAAAGGCATCATTTTGTTGTTGGTGTACGGAGCCACGAGGATGATGCTGTCGTCCTCGGAGAGCGGCGGCTGGGCATCGAGGTGCTCCGGGTCTTTTACGATGTAAACGGTACCGGTGACGTGGGAGCCCTGCTCATCGGAAGTGGGCTGGCCGTTACCATGTACGATGGACTTGCCGAGAGCCTGCACGCGGATCGTGTTGGTCGTACCGCTCATGCCGACCGGAGTACCACCGGTCATAACGACGAGGTCACCGTTGCTGAGGAAATCGCACTTCTGTGCAGCCTGGATACCGACTTCGAAGAGTTCGTCGGTGGTGGCGACTTCCGGAACCAGGATCGGGTAGACGCCCCAGCTCAGGTTCAGCTGACGCTGTACGCGAGGGAAGAGCGTGCCGGCAACGATCGGGCTGGCCGGACGGAAACGGGAGATCTGACGGGCGGTTCTGCCGCCGTGAGTCACCGTAACGATAGCTTTTGCATTGATGTCCATGGCGGTCGTGCAGGTCGCGTGGGAAATCGCGTTGGCGACGGATGGCATCATGGACGGCTTGGACTTACTGAACTGATTCCAGTAGTCGATGGAAGCCTCGGTCTGCTTGGCGATCTCGACCATCATCTTCAGGGCCTCGACCGGATACTTACCGTTGGCAGTCTCGCCGCTCAACATAACGGCAGAAGTACCATCGAAGATCGCGTTCGCGACGTCGGAAACCTCCGCTCTTGTCGGACGCGGGTTGCGGATCATGGAGTCGAGCATCTGTGTTGCCGTAATAGAGATCTTACCGGCGGAATGGCACTGCTGGATGCAGCGCTTCTGAACGATCGGTACATTCGCAGCCGGGATCTCGACGCCGAGGTCACCACGGGCAACCATTATACCGTTACTTACTTTCAGGATCTCGTCGAAGTTCAGGATACCTTCGTTGTTCTCGATCTTCGCGATGATGTTGATGCCGTGATCGCCGTGCTTCTCGAGGATGTGACGGATCTCCTGGACATCTCTTGCCTTTCTTACGAAAGACGCGGCGATGAAGTCGAACTCGTTCTTTACGGCAAAGAGGATATCTTCCTTATCTTTGGCGGTCAGTGACGGCAGGCAAAGCTCTGCATCCGGAACGTTGACACTCTTTTTCGTGGAGACCGGACCACCGTTGCTGACGGTGCAGTAGATATCGCCACCCTTGATCTTCTTGACGATGAGCTCGATGAGACCGTCGTCGATGAGGATACGGGAACCCACTTTGACATCGTGGGCAAGTTCTTTATAAGAAACAGAGAATTCCTTGTCGGTACCGATCACATCTTTTTCACGGATCACGACTTCGGAACCCTCGATGAAGTTGGTCTTGCCTCCTTCAAATTCGCCTGTCCGGATCTCCGGGCCTTTGGTGTCGAGGAGAAGGGCGACCGGAAGATCGAGTTCTTCACGGATCCGCTTTACGCGGTCGATACGCTGCTGGTGCTCCTCGTAAGAGCCGTGGGAAAAGTTCAGACGTGCGACGTTCATGCCGGCCAGCATGAGCTCGCGGATCACCTCATCGGAATCCGCCGCCGGACCGAGAGTACAGATTATTTTTGTCTTTCTCATACACATAATTCTTGTCTCCTTATTGTTACGCGACGCCGGAACCGGTGCGCGGAATGAATCAAATTTTTTCGCTTATAAGATACCACTCCGCTCCCGTCAATACCACTCAAAATGTCTTGTGCGATTTGTCAAATCGTTAATTGCCCCGTTTCTTCAAAGTGTTGGAAGCGTCCTTCTGTATGGACTTTACGGCAGCATCGACAGACTCGAAATCCCGGAAGTAACTGTCGGCTCCGGTCTTTATGAGCAGGATGATATCGCTGTCGAGCTGGAAGGAGTTGTCCACAGAAGAAATGATCGCGGCCAGTTCGTCTCTTTCGGATTCGGAGATCGTGCACGATATGTAATAGTTTTCCGGGTCTTCTTCGGCTTTCTTGCGAAGCTCGGCATTCGGGTCGATCTGTGCCTGGCTTATCGCGTCAAAAGCACTTCTGTTGACCGGGAATTTGTCCATTCCCGAACACAGCTGCTGCTGTGTTTCTGCCTTCAGGCAATAGCGGATGAATTCGAAAGCCAGATCCGGATTGGCGGCGCATGCCGTGACGGACACTGACGATACGCCCACAGCGGTCATGTTCTTTCCATCAAAGGAAGGGTATCCGGTAAAGATCGCTCTGTCATTGGCATAGATTTCCCGGGCGAGACAATATTCTTCCAGATTTGTGAAACTGATGTAGATCGCGGAAGCTTTAGCCATTATGAACTGCAGCTCCGGGGTCATCAACTGGTCTTCGGAATCTATCATAATGCCGCTGTTGAACTCCGGCTCAGGTGACGTGTGTTTTTTTACTGCTTCGAGCAGTGCTTTGAAATTATCGGTGTCGAAGTGAACTTCGCGTTTTTCATTGTCTATGAAATCCGAATTTGAAGCGGACATGTAAAGCGAAAGGATCTCAGAACATGAGTATTCCGGGAAGACGCGGCTCGGCGGGTAGATCTCGCGTTCCATCTTTTTCAGGTCATCGAATGTCCACTTTGCCTTGGCACTGTCTAAGCTGCTGTTGACGGCCATACCTCGAATGGAGTAGGTGAGCGGCATGGTAAAGAGTTTGCCGCCTTTTTCAAAAGCACTGAAGATGTTATAGAAGTACTCGTTTTCTTTGATGGATGTGTCGGCCTTAAGATACGGTTTCAGATCAAGAAGGAGACGTTCGGTATTGAGATCCGAGATCTCGGAGAATCCCCAGATCATATCCGGACCGTTTCCGTTTTGCATATCTTCGGTTACGATCTTGGCCGCATGCCCGGCTATCTTGACGCGCTCGTCATCCATCATGTAGGAAATGTCGCCGTCATAGAGCGTGTAGGTCTCGATATATGCGTGGTTTTCCGGGTCCGCGTTATACTCCTTGATCACGTCGAAAAGATACGGCTCACTATTGGAACATAAGGCAAGTTTCAGGAGTTCTTTTCCCGCGTTAGGATTCTTATCGGCGCGCGTAAGAGTTATGACCGACATCGTGTTGGCAAAATAACAATAGCAATCGGTGCCGAATCGATCGTTGTCCTTGTCCGGGTCCGCTTCGATCATGAGCATGGAACCGTCGGACAGGATCCTGCCGTTTTTCAGGAATCTGCAGTTTATATCGGCACTCGTCGTCGAAAGCACCGGAACGGCTTTGCCTTGTTCAATGCTGTACTGCTCTACGCTCGTTTCGTTGAAAATGAGGCAGTCAGTGTTCTGCGCGAGATCGGCCGCGTAATCTCCTTGGACCTTATATGTTTTCTTAAGCTCGCCGGTGCTGATGTCGACTTCCTGGTACGCGGCGATATTGGTGGACGGAAGGGCAATGTGCGCGACATACCATTTGCCGTCCGAGCAGTTCATGAAGGCTCCCAGGGATTTCTCTTCGTTTTTCTTGATCAGCTTGCCTTCGGAATCGAAAAGGTAAAGAGTTCCGTCAGTGGCGACAAAGATATTGCCGTTCTCCATCGGGTAGGCCTGCATGTTGTATGCCGGCCCTTCGATGTCGAAATGAAGCTCGCGGAGTATCTCTCCGGAAGGGGAGATCACCAAAAGCAACGGCTTGGATTTGCAATCGCCTTCGTCGAATCTTCCTGCGGTGACCAGGATCTCGTCTTTTCCAATAGCAGAAGCACTTCGGAATTCGCAGTTCGGGTCCAGTGAAATGCTTCCGAGATTCTGACCGTTTAAGTCGAAGAGCTGCAGACTGTTGTACTGGTATCCATCGGTGGTCGTGTAGTTTTTCTCAGAGAGATTCTCAATTATGGAACCGTCCTTAACGGTTACATTTACATTTACCAGGATTCGGTCGCCTACGAGTGAGGGATTGGTAAACTCCTTCGTAGCAAATACTACATCGGGGACCGGCTCCAGATTCAATTGAGTGCTTTGTGTATGGAAGAACGGGTCTTCCGGCTTGATTACCCGGGATTCATTCGCTTTCAGTGTTTTTATCGTGACCTGATCCGCGTCGGTCCCTGCGGTCTTATCCTCGGATTTGTTGTCAGATTGAGTAGTTGTCTTAGTCTTCTCGGTTTCTTCGGTTTCCTTTGTCTTTTTCCGGCATGCTGCCAGAGGAAGGATCATGCAGGCTGCAAGTGATACAGCGAGCAGGCTCCGTATAGTTTTTTTCATAAGGCACCTCCAAGTGTCGTGTTTCACCAAGATTCCAGTATAATTATCCCGTTTTTTTGAAATCTTTGCGTGAAAGATATGTCACGTAAAGTTTCGGGCGGTGGGTAGTGATCGAAAGCACCAATGACTTGATGGGGAAGGTCAAGGAATTTGTATAAAAAATCTGTTTCAAAACGGATGACATCTATCCTTGCTTGCGTTATGATGAAGCGGTAATGAAAATCATTTGATCCGGAAAGAGTATTTTCTTCGGATTCGCTTGTGGACAGGGTGGCACCTGTCCGGTAAAGAGCAACTGCAATGGCGGGGTGGCTCCCGCAGATCATTGCAGACGGAACGCAGGGGTGGCACCCGGCAGGAAGTGAAGCGATTACAAGTGCTTTTGGAGAAGAAAAATGGACGAAGAGACTGGTTTTTGTCGCAAGGCTTTTTTAGATGAATGATTCGGGAGAGGGTCCGACTAAGGATGCTCCGCAGAAAGGTTCGCAAGGAGGATTATTGCAATGTTTGTACCTGGAAAATGGTCGGAGGACATCTGTGTCCGCGACTTTATCAACAAGAATTACACACCGTACGATGGAGACGAGTCGTTTCTGGCGGGACCTACTCAGGCGACCACAGATTTGTGGAATCAGATCCTGGAACTCCGCAAGAAGGAAAAAGAGAACGGCGGCGTCCTTGACATCGACGAGCATACTATATCTACCATTACTTCCCATGCCCCGGGATATATCGACAAAGACAAAGAAAAGATCGTCGGCCTGCAGACCGATGCTCCGCTGAAGCGCGCTATTATGCCGTTCGGCGGTATCCGCATGGTCAGATCTTCTCTCGATGCTTACGCCAGAGAGATGGATCCGGAGGTCGAGCGTGTCTTCCAATATAGAAAAACCCATAACGACGGCGTTTTCGACGCTTACACCCCTGAGATGCAGCGCGCACGTCACTGCGGTATCCTGACCGGTCTTCCGGACGCTTACGGCCGTGGACGTATCATCGGCGACTACCGTCGTATTCCGCTTTACGGTACCGCGTTCCTGATCGCCCAGAAGAGAAAGGCGAAGGATCAGGTCCTTCCGGACGTCATGGACGTGGAGACGATCCAGCAGAGAGAAGAGATCTCCGAGCAGGTCAAGAGCCTGTACGAACTGACCAAGATGGCACAGAGCTACGGCTTCGACATTTCCCGTGCTGCAAGAAACTTCACTGAGGCAGTACAGTGGCTGTACTTCGGCTACCTCGGCGTAGTCAAAGAGCAGAACGGTGCGGCCATGTCCCTCGGACGTGTTTCCACTTTCCTCGATATCTATGCAGAAGAAGAACTGAAGAACGGCACCATGACCGAGTCCGAAATCCAGGAAGTTGTCGACCACTTCATCATGAAGCTTAGAATCGTCCGCTTCTTGCGCACACCGGCTTATGACGAACTGTTCTCAGGCGATCCGACATGGATCACCGAGTCCATCGGTGGTATCGGTCTTGACGGCCGTCACATGGTCACCAAGATGAGCTACCGCTTCCTGCATACTCTTGAAAATATCGGATCCGCACCGGAGCCGAACATGACGATCCTCTGGAGCCCGAACCTTCCGGAGAACTTCAAGAAGTACTGCGCGAAGATCTCCATCAACACGTCTTCCATCCAGTATGAGAGCGACGAGCTGATGCGTGAAAAGTTCGGCGACGACTATGCCATCGCATGCTGCGTTTCCGCAATGCGTGTCGGCAAGCAGATGCAGTTCTTCGGTGCCCGTGCGAACCTCGCCAAGGCCCTGCTGTACTCCATCAACGGTGGCCGTGATGAGAAGACCGGCGACCAGGTCGGCCCGGTAAGAAACCCGATCACATCCGAATACCTCGATTACGATGAGGTCATGGCGCGTTTCGATGAGACCTGCGCATGGCTCTCTAAGCTCTATATCAACACACTGAACGTCATCCACTACATGCATGACAAGTACTGCTACGAGAGATTGGAGATGGCGCTCCACGATGAGAAGATCGACCGCACCATGGCCTGCGGTCTGTCCGGCCTTTCCGTTATCGCTGACAGCCTCTCCGCGATCAAGTACGCAAAAGTTAAGCCGATCCGTAACGAGATGGGCCTGGCTGTTGACTTCGAGATCACCGGCGACTACCCGCAGTACGGTAACGACAACCCGAAGGTTGACCGTATCGCCGCAGAGGTCGTTCGTAAGTTCATGAAGCACCTTTCTAAGCACAAGTGCTATCGTAACGCCCGCCCGACACAGTCGATCCTGACGATCACATCCAATGTCGTTTACGGTAAGAAGACCGGCTCCACACCTGACGGACGTAAAGCCGGCGAGCCTTTTGCACCGGGAGCCAACCCGATGCACGGAAGAGACAGAAGCGGTGCAGTTGCTTCTATGCGTTCTGTTGCGAACCTGCAGTACGACTACAGCGAAGATGGCATTTCCTACACCTTCTCGATCCTGCCGTCCACACTCGGCAAGTCTCTCGAGGAACAGCAGGTCAACCTCTATAACCTGCTCGATGGTTATTTCACCGACGGCGGCCACCACATCAACGTCAACGTAATCCTGCGTAAGACACTTCTTGATGCGATGGATCACCCGGAGAAATACCCGCAGCTGACCATTCGTGTATCCGGATACGCCGTAAACTTCACGACACTCACACACGAACAACAGCTGGAAGTAATCAGAAGAACAGTGCACTCGAAAATGTAATTCGTTTTTATTCTGCTTTTGCGAAAAATATCTCTGTGCTGGTCCTCGGGCTATGCCCTGCGGAATCGCACGTCAAGATTTTTTTCAATCAGCAGAAGAGACGCGGGCATATCTGTGTTATGGCTTTTTATGTTTCTATTTCCTTACAAATTGAAAATGCGGTTGAATGCGCCTGTTTTCCCTCTCATAATGAAATCACATGATGAGTCGTAAAAAGGAATAGGAGGCGGTCGGATGAAGTGCTTTTCGGGAAGAAACGGATGGAATGAAAAGGGAAGAAAAGTGAAGCGTATCGTGGCAGGTATGCTGGCTTCGACGATTGTCCTGGCTTTCGGTGCCTGCAAGAAAAAGGATCCGTCAAACGGTTCGGCTTCTCCCGAGAGTAATCCGGGCTCGCAAGTGGATATTCAAGGAACGGATGACACGGGAAAGACTACGTATGTGCCGCATCCGGATGGCGTTATTCTGGAGACGGACCCATACTATGCAGATACGGAAATCGAACTTGTTTTTCCGATAGATGAGACAAAAGAACTGGATCATCAGTATATTGCGGATATCCGTTACTATGACGATTTTCTGATCGTTACGGGAGTTACCTACTACGAGATCCCTAAGGAGAAGCAGGATGTGTTGGATAATCAGGATTTTTCCATCGACGCGTTAAAGCAAAAAGATGAGATCCGATATGAATACATGCATCCGGAATACGGGATCTTCGACTATTCCGGCAATCTCGTTGCGAATCTCGAGATGGGCGTCAACGAGGAACTGAATAATATTATTCAACTGAAGGACGGACGTCTTTTTGCATGGGGGATTTATCTGAATCGAAATACGGACAAGCGTGTCGGATATTTCTGGTTCTTCGATGCCAAGACGGGAAAACGTACGGATAAGGTCAAACTTACCGGCATGGTCGATGGGCACAACATTTTTGAACTATCAAACGGAGATGTGGTCCTTCGTTCTTACGATGCTCTTTATGAAGTCGATCTTACAGGAAAAAGCGTGCATGTGGTCATCATGGATGAGCAGCCCAGATCTGTTTGCCAAATCGGCGATACGATCTATGTGGAGATGATCCGCTATACTGATACCGGAGAGACCCGGACGATTTACGAAGCAGATCTGCAGAATAATAAACTCGGCGATCTCAAGAGTGAACTGAAAGTGCCACTGAACGTTTTTTATACAGCGGATGCTGCGTATGATATCGGAGTGAACGGACTTCTGAAATGGGATATTACGACAGGCGAAGAGACGCAGGTGCTGCTTTGGAGTGATACGGATATTCCGCAGGGAAATATCGGCGATCTTTTCGTAAAATCGGATACAGAATTTTATTTTCTTAAGTCCAAGGAAGTCAAGTTAGGTGCAGGCCGTTACTCGAATACGCACTCTCTTGTAAAACTTGAAAAGGCAGAGAATAATCCGTATGCCGGCCGAAAAGTGCTGAACCTTGGTGCCTATAATCTTCGTGGTGTATATGAGCGTGCGGTTATTGAGTACAACAAGAGACCGGAAAGTAAGGCAAGGGTGCTGATATTCGACCATACCGGAGAAATCGACAGCAGCAGTGCTTATAGCAAGGCCGCAGCGGATATTGCCGATCACGTGCTTCTTGATATGAAGTCGGGAAACGGACCGGATATACTGATGAATTTCTATGATTACGGGAAGTTTAATTCGGAACATGTGCTGGTCGATCTGAATAAGTATCTTGATGGTGCGGACGGAATCGATAGAAGTTTGTATTTTGATAACGTGTTAAGAGCTTTTGAAGAAGAAGGGAAACTCTTTATGCTTCCGCTTTCTGTGCAATTTGATGCAATGATCACGGATAAGAAAACTGTAGGCGGGGCCACGGATTTTACGATCGATTCCTTCTCAAATCAGCTCGCGAACTTGCCGGAAAATGTTCTCCCGTTTTTCTCAAGGGACATGAAGGATGTTGACTATCTTCTCAAACTGGTATCGCAGGATTTTAGTCATTATGTTGACTATGACCGTTATGAAGTGCACTTTGACAGCGAGGATTTCATCAAACTTATGAATCTCAGCCGTCTTTGTTATAAGCCTCTCAGCGAGAGTACGTATCTAAGTATTCTTGATACTCTAAACAGTGATAATATGTACAACTACCATAGCGCAGAGGATGCTGCGATGAATGCGGGCTTGGCCGGCCTGTCGTTCTTCTGGTGCAGAAGTCTTTTTGATTACGGACGGAGCGCAGATCTTTGCGGAGGGGATCCGTGTGTGATCGGATGGCCGACTTCCCGGGGTTCGGGACTGGGTGCTTCAGCCTGTTCAACGATTTCCATTTCTGCGTTCTCCAAGAATCCGGATGAGGCATGGGATTTTGTTCGTTATATGTTGCAACCGGATGTTCAGACGAAGATTTCTGATGAGAATTCGTCGTTCGCTGTAAATATCTGCCGCGAATGCTTGGAGCACGCGATGGAATTGAATATCTGGGATTATGAGGTAGAAGTGAAAGAATTCGGACGAAGCATAGATTCAGCGCCGATGAATTCAAACGAGGCGGCGAAGTTTGTCGGTTTTGTAGAGCGGATCAACAATCCTGTCTGCATGCCGGATGCAATCAAGGAGATCATTCTGGAAGAGGCACCGGCCTTTTTTGACGGATC
Organism: Clostridiales bacterium; assembly: GCA_017615755.1. Classification (GTDB taxonomy): domain Bacteria; phylum Bacillota; class Clostridia; order Saccharofermentanales; family Saccharofermentanaceae; genus Scatonaster. The sequence goes on from JAFZZM010000008.1 coordinate 16,373, forward strand.
CAAGACGGCGGAAGCAGTTGCGGCGAATATCCAGAGCCGCGTGGCAACGATGGTTGCCGAGGAGAAATGAGAAACCTGTATGACGAAAACTGTTAAAGGTCATGTACACTCGATCGAAACCCTTGGTGCCGTGGACGGGCCGGGGCTTCGTTTCGTTGTCTTTCTTCAGGGTTGTCCACTTCGCTGCAAGTTCTGTCATAACCCGGATACGTGGCCTTTTGAAGGTGGCGAGGAAGTGACGGTAGAAGAGCAGGTGAAGCAGATCCTGCGTTACCGTTCGTATATCAAGTCCGGTGGTGTGACGATTTCCGGCGGTGAACCGCTTCGGCAGGCAGAGTTTGTTCTGGCGCTTGTGCGGGCATTGCATGAGGAAGGACTCCATGTTGCGATCGACACGTCCGGAGTCTATTGCGAAGGCGTGGCGCTTCAGGCGGCGATGGAAGCGGACCTGTTGCTCCTGGACATCAAGTCGTTCGATCGCGAAAGAGCGGAAAGACTCACTGGATTTACTACCGATCACGCGTGGAAACTTCTGGGAGACCGAGAAGCGGCAGGTAAGCCTGTCTGGATCCGCCACGTCATGGTTCCCGGGTTGACGTTGGTTGACAAGGATTCGGAAGGAAGTGCTTTTGGGACGGAAGAAGAATGGCGGGAGGCCAACGGCGAACTGCTTGCGGGACTCCGGAAACTTAGTGGCTTCGCGTGCGTCGAACGCGTCGACCTGCTGCCGTTTCACAAGATGGGCGAGTACAAGTACGAAGAAGCGCACCTGCCGTACGAACTGGGCGCGACTGAAGAGCCCGATGAGCAGGTCGTGGCGTGGGCAGAAAAAGCGTTAGGCGAGATTTGGGAAGAGCGTGGGTGAGAGTGCTTTTGCCGAAGAAGAAAGAGCGTGGCAGGCGAAAATGAAGAAAAGTGCTTTTGCGCCCGTATTTTTGGAGGTCTTTTAAGGCAATGTTCGGTCGTAGTTACAGTTTTCATCGATTATGACCGAACTTCTCAAAGAAAAAACTTCGGAAATACCCTTTTGTACGGGCGTAAACCACCGAATCATCGTTTACGACTGCCAGTGAGTTTTCGAGTACGGGCGCAAAGAGAGAAAAACAGAAAAACGACTGCCACAGTACGGTCTGAAAAGTGCTTTTGAAGAAAAATGACCGACTTGCCTGATAAAGACATAAAAAGGGTCTTGCTATTTGTGTCTGACTGTTGTTAAATAACCTTACTCTTCATTTTGAAGTATGTTTTTTATTCTGATTAGATGATGTTTGATGTTTTGAAGAGGCGCGATCGCCTGGCTTTGAAATGAAGAAAACATTAATCGAAAGGAATATTTTTATGTCGTATTTGATTCGCCAATTACAAGAGAGAAAGAGATTGTTGGAGGCCTTGGTTTCAAGTATTGAGATCGAACTTCAGAGCCTGCCCGAGGGAAGCCTCAGGCTTTCAAAGAAGAATGGAGCTACACAGTATTATCAGGTCACGGAAACAGATGGATCAGTGACAAAGAAATATATCAACTCGTCGAACCGTGCTTTGGCAAAAGAACTTGCCCAGAAGGGATATGATGTGGAGTTGATCCGAGCTATTGATTCTGAGTTAAAGGCGATTCATCACGTGTTGGCGCAGGGAAAGATACTCAGTTCTGATGATGTGTTCAAAGAACTGGGTGAGGGGCGCCGTGCTCTGGTGCGTCCGTATCTTCTGGACGATGAGACATATGCTGAAATGTGGCAGAGACAATCGTTTGAGGCGAATCCGTTCCACCCGGAGCATCTTATATATCCGACCAAACGCGGTGAGAAGGTAAGGTCGAAGTCTGAGTCGATGATTGCAGACATGTATTACGAACTTGATGTTCCGTATCTGTATGATGTTCCTGTAAGTGTTGGGAAAGGCAAGGTGAAGTACGTTGATTTCGTTTTGCTGCACAAGACTACGCGAAAGATATACTACCACGAGCATCTAGGACGTTTGGATGATCCCGGTTATCGGAAAGAGAGCATGCAGAAACTGGATCTATATCGGCAGAACGGAATCTATACCGGAAAGAATCTGATCCTGACTCATGAAACAGAAGACAGTCCGCTGAATATGCGGGTGCTTCGGAAAAACACAATGGAACTTTTCGGAATTTCACAGATTACGAAAAGGTAACGCTTCCGCTCGAAAAGCACTCCCCCCACGCCTCGTCAGGCGTAATTGGACTCGATATACTCGTACACCATCTTGGAAACTTCGCCGATGATGTTCTTGGCTGCATTGGCGTCGCCGCTCTCGGTCATGACTGCGAGAACGTAGTCCTCGGTGCCGAAAACGATGGCGAGATCATTGTAAGCTCCGTAAGGATCATTAAACCCGACTTTGTGAGCGACTTTGTAACTGCCCGGAACGCCGCCCGGAACACCCCAGTTGTACTCGGTGCTGCAAAGGTCGTCGATCAGAGGCTGGTACGAATCCGGAGAACCCTTCCAATCGTTGTAAAGGTGCTCGGCGTACTTGGCCAGGTCGAGAGAACTTGTGCGGTTCTTACCTTGGGATGTATCGCCACGGTAGTTGGTATAAGAAACCTGCGTGCGGTAATCTACTGCCGCACTGATCGGCTTCATAAAGGAGTTGTTGATCTCATCGATTCCACCCAGGCGGCGAAGGATCATGTTCGTTCCGCAGTTATCACTGACGGTGATAGAAAGGTGGGACACTTCCTTAAGAGTGAATTCGGTACCGTCGGCAGAATTCTGGATCGTACCCGTACCACCCTCGAAGTCGCCATCCGGATACTTCTGTGCTTTGTAAGCCATCTTCTCGTCGAGATTCAGCTCGCCGGCCACGGCCTTCTCATAAAGGAAAGTGTTATAAGCAAGCTTGATGGAACTAGCCGCAACGAAAGGCGTGCGCTCGTTAACCGCGATCATCTCGCCGTTGGCCATATTGATATAGCACATGGAATAACGTCCGGACTGCTTGGAGAGGTAATCGCCGACCTTGGTCTGAAGCGTGCTCAGGTTCGCCGCACGTGTCTCGGCAGAAACAGTCTGCGTTCTCTGCGCAGCTGTAGTCTCGGAAGAAGCAGGTGTCGACTCCGGCGCGATATCCGAACCGGACTGGCTCGGGTCAACTGTAATTACGTTTCCGGACTCATCCGTTTCCAAAGCACTTGTTTCAGTTGTTGCCTGTGTTGCTTTGGCAGGTTCCTTATCTTTCTTGGAAAGCAGCATGCTGATAAAAACGATATCTGCAATTACGCAGCACATGCAGAGAGCCAGACAGCCGATTACGAAATTTCTTCTCTTGGCTGCATTACGCCGCCGAGAGGATCTGTAGATGTTATAGTTATTAGAAGAATTCTTCACGATAGATCTCCTTAGTATATGAGGCGCGGAAAACCCGCGTAAAAGCTGTTAAAACCGATAATGTGAACTCAGTATATCATCGCTAAGTTACGATTCCGTTCGCCTATTGTAACAAGACGAATACAAGACTTCAAGTATCAAATACTAAGAAAAACGTCACATTCCAAGCTTTTCGCAATTATTTACAAAACCAATCCATTGCAACAGAATTACACGCTATCACAACTCTTGCAAAAGCACTTGCGAAATGTTCTGAAAACACATATAAGAAGTTGCATTTCTCTTGCCCAAACAGCAAACATCAAGGATTTAAAACAGAGAAAGTTTTTTTCGAGCGATTCCGCAGACGCGAAGCGTCGAGGACCTAGCGAAGAAAAAACTTTTCTCTGTTTCTATTTAAATCTCTAAATTGCTCTGCTCACTGTGTATCTCAGCCGAACGCACGGTGTCCTGCAGGGAAACGGTGGGCTCGGTGCGTGTCGCAAATCCGGTCAGTACGCGCAGCGGAATACCGTTAACGGTCACGCCCGGGAACTGGCATTTGCAGATGTTCATGAAAGCCTCGGCTTTCTCCTTTTCCGTGTCGGGAAGAAGGACGATGAATTCGTCACTGCCCCAACGTGCAACGATACCGTTATCCTTAATGGCCTTGCTGATGATCTCGGCGACCTTGCAAAGGAGGCTGTCACCGGTCGAACGGCCATAGTTTTCATTGATCTGGTGCATGCCCTTGATGTCTGCCACGATGATGCTGTACGGGCAGCGCGCTTCACGCTCGGCCTGTTCAAAAACATCCTCCACATAGACACGGTTGAAAAGCTTGGTCAACGGGTCGTGGTAACTCAGGAACAGATTCTTGCTCTGCGCCTGCTTCAAAGCCGTGATGTTGTTGACAAAACAGGACACGCCCATGATCTTCTTGTCCTCGTCCAGAAGAGGTGCGAAGTAGGTCTGCCAGTATGATGCGGTCTGGTCATTGTCGCCGTATTTTTCGATATGCGAATGGTATTCACCACTCAGCGCCTGCTCCAGGTATTCCTTGAGCTGCGCCTTGATATCGGGATCCGTCACTACATCCAGGATCGAATCGCCGACCTGGATCTCCTTCTTCCAAAGACGAAGCGAAGAGTACTTGGCACGCTTGTTAAAAGACGTATAGCGCAGCTCGGTATCCAGCGTGTACACGATCATGTCCGGCACGGTCTCGATCATGGACTTCTCGATCGTTTCCCAGTACTTCGCCTGGTTCTCCGATTTCTCCTTCGCCTGGACCATGTGATAGGAATTCGCGAACTGCGAACAGAACAGGCGGTACAGAATTATCGAGAGTATGATCGCAAACAGAAAATCCTTGATGAAAAAGATGTGCAGCGTCTTGGTGCCGATGCCCATGATGTTGGCCACGATCGTGTCGGAGATCGCGATCCACACAAGCGTGACAAGAAGGAAAAACAGCGCAGACAGGAAACTGCTGCGGATAAAGGGCAGGGAGATCCGCTGCCATACGGACATCTTTTTCTCGGCCGAGGTAAAAGTACTTCCCGGGGCGACGTCTTCGGGATTGTCTTCTGAAGAAGCCTGCGTAGCGGGCCGGGCTCCGGGAATGGCGTCCTCACGCTGGGAACCGGTCTTGGCATAGACGGGATTTGCCTCCGTTATGCCGGCCTCCTCCTGCAGTTTTTTAACATCATCCTTGTAACCCATTTTTTACCTCGTTTTATGTGCAAACTGCCATCGCAAAAGCACGGCAGAACCAGTCACTATGTCGATTATACCATGTTGCGCGAATATTGACACTAGAGGTGCTGTCTGCTATTATTCTTGGTAGTTTATAAGAAAGAGGTACACTTTCATGGAACATATCAAGACGATTGAAACACGTAACCTTTGCGAGAGCGCTAAGAACGGCGGTTGCGGCGAGTGCCAGACATCCTGCCAGTCTGCTTGCAAGACTTCCTGCGGTATCGCAAACCAGCAGTGCGAGAACAAGAATAAGTAATTCTTGTTGCGCACATCAAACGAGAATAAATCGCTGTCTTTGTTTTCCATTTTGTGACGAAGACAGCTTTTTTTCGCTAAAGGAAGGATAACCATGATACATCAATATAAACTTGGCGGATACAATATCGTGCTGGACGTCTGCTCCGGTGCTTTGCACGTCGTAGATGACGTAACATACGACATTATCGCGGAGATAGATAAGATCTACACGCATCAGGAAGAACTCAATTCCGCAAACGACGGAAAATCGGCCGGCATGATCGACATCGAGACACTGATCGACCGCATCCCGTATACGATTGGAAAGAAATACGAGAGCACCGACCCGAAGGAGATTGAGGAGTGCTTTACACAGGTCCGCGAACTCGAAAAGGCCGGGAAGCTTTTTACGAAGGACACCTACGAGCCGATGGCCGGAGACCTGAAGGCGAAGACGTCCGGCGTGGTAAAAGCACTTTGCCTGCACATCGCGCATACCTGTAATTTGAATTGTTCCTACTGCTTCGCTTCCCAGGGCAAGTACCATGGTGAGCGCGCAGTGATGAGTTTCGAAGTCGGCAAGCGTGCACTGGATTTTCTTGTTGAGAATTCCGGAACGCGCCGCAACCTCGAAGTCGACTTTTTCGGCGGCGAGCCGCTCATGAATTTTCAGGTCGTAAAAGACCTCGTTGCCTATGCCCGTTCGATCGAAAAAGAGAAGGGCAAGAATTTCCGTTTCACACTGACGACAAACGGCGTACTTGTGGACGACGACGTCATCGAGTTTGCAAACAAAGAATGCAGCAATGTAGTGCTTTCACTGGATGGAAGAAAAGAGATCCACGACCGTTTCCGTGTGGACTTTGCAGGTAACGGCAGCTGGGAGAAGATCGTTCCGAAATTCCAGAAGTTCGTCGAAGCCCGTGGCGGCAAGAATTATTACATGCGTGGCACATTTACCCACGCCAATCCGGACTTCCTCGAGGACATCAAGGTCATGCTGGATCTCGGCTTTTCGGAGCTCAGCATGGAACCGGTCGTTTGCGCAGAAGATGATCCGTCACGTCTGACTGAAGAAGACCTGCCGATCGTACTTGATCAGTACGAAAAACTGGCCGAACTCATGATCGAGCGCGACAAGGAAGGCAAGCCTTTTACGTTCTACCATTACATGATCGATCTCAAGGGCGGCCCGTGCATCTACAAGAGAATTTCCGGATGCGGATCCGGAACAGAATACATGGCCGTTACTCCGTGGGGCGACCTGTATCCTTGCCACCAGTTTGTCGGCGAGAAGAAGTTCCTGCTCGGCAACATTTTTGACGGTGTGAAGAACACTGCGGTGCAGGACGATTTTGCATCCTGCAATGTATACGCAAGAGAAGAGTGCAGAAACTGCTGGGCGCGTCTTTACTGCTCCGGCGGCTGCGCGGCAAACGCCTACCACGCAACGGGTTCCGTGCGCGGTGTGTATAAGTACGGCTGTGAGCTTTTTAAGAAGAGGATCGAGTGCGCCCTGATGGTCGCGATCCACAGAGAGTTTGAAGGCACGGGCGAGTAATCGGCCGGCGCTTCTTGTCCCGGTCCCGACTCGATTTCGAATGGAGGTGAATGCGTTGAACACGCCGATCTGCGATTTTGTAGAACACTACGTACGAAGTGGCGCGGTCCGCATGCACATGCCCGGGCACAAAGGCCATAGCGATGCCCGATCGCAGCTTCCTGTCGAAGCCTACGACATCACCGAGATCGAGGGCGCGGACGAGCTGTTCCACGCAAAAGGGATCATCGCGGAGAGCGAGCAAAACGCATCCGATCTGTTCGGCTGCGATACTTATTATTCCACCGAAGGCGCATCGCTGACCATCCGCGCGATGCTGTATCTGTGCTGCACTCGTGCAAACTCCGAATTCAAAAGCACTTGCGCCGGTTCTTCTTCGTCCCGTCCTTGGGTGCTGGCGGCGAGAAATATCCATCAGTCTTTTGTTTCGGCAGCGGCCCTTCTGGATCTGGATGTGACATGGATCTTTTCGAAAACCTCGTCACTTCTTTCCATGGATCTGTCTGCGGAAGAGGTGCGGGAAGAACTCCGGAGTGCAAAAGAAAACGGGCAAAAACTGCCTTGCTGTGTATACCTGACATCCCCGGATTATCTGGGACATATCCTGCCTATCGGAGACATAGCGGAAGTATGCCATGAATACGGCGTTCCGCTTGTAGTCGACAATGCGCATGGTGCGTATCTGAAGTTTCTGGAAGAATCACTTCATCCGATCGATCTTGGCGCGGATCTGTGCTGCGATTCGGCGCACAAAACACTCCCGGTACTGACCGGTGGAGCATATCTGCACGTGTCGCCGGCGGCGAAAGAAAAGTATGCGATTACTAAAGAGAAAGTGAAGCAGGCCTTGCATCTTTTTGCATCGACAAGTCCGTCCTGGTTGATACTTCAATCCCTCGACCGCGTGAACAAGATTCTGACGGAGGACTTCCGCTCCCGTCTTTTGGAAATCTGTGGTGAAGTTTTTGCTCTGAAAACGATTCTCCGGGAACGTGGATTCAAGCTCTTCGGGGAGGAGCCGCTGAAGATCACGATCCAGCCACGTTCATACGGTTACACCGGATCGGAATTGGCTGCGATCTTACGACAGAATGGAAAGTCGAAACCGATCGAAGCGGAGTTCGCCGATATGGACTCGATCGTCCTGATGGTCTCTGTCAATACAACTAAAGAAGAAATGCAGGCGCTGAAAGAAGCACTGCTCGCTGTCTCCGGGAAGGAAACGGAAGCAGAAGGGGAAAACAGTGCAAACAAGAACACGCAGGCACCACTTCCGACGCTTCGGCCGAAGCAGGTGATGCGCATCCGCGAAGCCTGCTTTGCACCGTTTGAAACAGTCCCGCTGGAAAAGGCGGAAGGCCGCATCGCACACATGTTTCCGGCATCGTGCCCGCCGGCTGTGCCGATCGTGGTTTGCGGCGAAAAAATAGAGGCAGAAGAAATCTCCTGCCTCCACTTCTATGGGTACAATTTCTGTCAAGTCGTGGCAGATCAGCCCTGACTTGTACTGTTCGTGATCTCTTTTCCGAAACAGGTAACGGAATATCCTTCCTTGTAGTATTCGGTGTTGTTGATCTTCTCGTGATAGATCGTGATCTCATAGACCAAAGACTTGTATGTCTTCGTGCTATCTTTTCCGCCGGTAATCTTGTATGGAACAAGAGCCGCAGCCAGCAGAATAATGATCACGATGATGACCCAAAATGTCTTCTTCTTCATTATTCTTTCCCAACCTTTCCTAAACACACTAGGGGCATTATAGCATTATTAAGTGTTTCTGTGTAGACGATATGGAAAAAAACTTGCAGGGTCTTCCGAATTTTATGTGGTTTTTGCCTGAAACGGGAAACGTAATTTCGGGATCAGAAGACGATCTGGTACAAAATTGCATATAGTTCTCGCAGATAGTTGCAGGGCAGAAGCCATAGCGGCGTGTCTGCGCCTTCGGTTCCGCAAGGAATATCGAGCGACTCTGCGATCATGTGCGCACGGAATTCGTGCCAGCTGTTGGTGACCAGGATGATCGTGTCGCCCAGACCTTCGCGATCCATGATCTCTTTACTGAACTGAAGGTTTTCGCGTGTTGTGGTGGAACGGTCCTCCTGATAGATCCGCTCCGGCGCGATGCCCATGCGGGTCAGTTCGCGGTACATGCATTCGGCCTCGGATATGGATTCGTCCGGACCCTGACCGCCGGACACGATGCAGACGCACTCCGGATGTTCTGAAAGATAATCATACGCAGTCTGAATACGTTCGGAAAGCAGAAGGCTTGGCGCGCCGTTTCTGACCTGACAGCCCAGAACGACCACGACCGGCGGCGTATCCGACTCAGGCGCATCGCGGTGCGCATAGCGTACCATGAAGATGGTTTCCGTCATTGCGGTAAGGAATATCAGTACAGCAAGCACGCATGCCAGAAGAATGGCCACACGGCTTCCGCCGCCTTTTTGCCAAAGAAGCGTGCAGCGCTGATGGATACGTGGCTGAAAAAGCGCATAGCAGATCGCAATAAGGCACAGGACGATGCCCGTAATGCCACCGATCTTCGAAGCGGCCGAGACCGACAGGACGGCCAGAACATCGAGTAAAAGGATCAGGGCCAGAATAAGAAGCATGGCCCGGAAAATAATATTACCAATACTATGCATACAAACCTCCGTTTCCCGAATATTGTACCCTAAGTCCGGAAAAGGAAAGTGACATCACCGTTAGTTTGTTTTTGCGACTGCCTTCCGAGTACTTCTTTTTCTTTTCAAAAAGCACTACAATAGAAACAAGGATTTCTGTACCTGCCGGACGAGCGAAAGTGCTTTTGGCGCGAGAAGATAAGAAGCCGGCGAGGGGCGTACTTAGGAGTGGACAGAAGATGAAAGAAATTTTCCGCGAAGATATCTGGAAAGACGACGAATACAACTATGAAGCGGCGTACGGTTTTATGCCGAATCTGCATTTTTACATTCATGAGGAAGACGGATCTGACGGGCAGAAAGAGCGCCCGTTCATGCTGGTCGTGCCGGGCGGTGGATACTGTATGGTCGTGCCTCCGGAGGGCGAGATCGTCGCGAAGGTTTTCTATGAGCAGGGCATGAACTGCGCGGTGCTGACCTATACGACGGACATCACGATGTGTGTGCCGCTCCGCAAGCAGCCGATGAACGATGCCTCCCGTGCGGTGCGCTATATCAGAAAGAATGCGGCGCGTCTCCACGCGGATCCGAACAAGCTCGTTATCTGCGGTTTTTCCGCGGGCGCGCATGTCTGCGGTTCGCTCGGCGTGCACTACGAAGATGTGAAAGATCCGGATCCGGAACTCGACAGTGTCTCAAACCGCCCTGATGCCATGATCCTCAGCTATCCGGTCATCACGAGCGGCGAATTTACCCACATCTATTCCATGTGGGCGCTGGTCGGTCAGGACGGGCCGAAGGAAGACTACGACTATTTCTCGCTCGAGAAGCATGTAACGGAAAAAACACCGCCGACATTCCTGTGGCAGACGGTCACGGACAATCTGGTTCCGGTGGAAAACAGTGCGCTTTTTGCAGAGAACTGCCGTGCGGCAAAAGTACCCTATGCCTACTACGCTTTCCCGTCAGGATGGCATGGCCTTTCGGTCTGCAACGAAGCGTGGCGGAAAGGCGATTTTGGCGAGCCGTACACGATGGAACAGGTGGACCGCGCAGTTGCGGCTGTACGCGAAGGACGTGGTGTCCGTGTTCCCGATGCGCGGCAAAAAGAACTGATGGAGCAGTTCCCGGAGCCGCCGAAGCCGCTTGATCCGGACAACACGGATGGTTCATCCGATCAGGCGCAGCAAGAGGCACCGGCGGCACCCGCATGGCCGGAGATGCCTGAGTATGACGATGTAGTGCTTTGGCCGAAGATGGCAAAAGCCTGGATGGAACGGATCTGGTAATTGGAGGACATCTGGGAGAGACTATGGATACGACGCTCAACCTGACATCTGTTTTCGGTACGGATTTTGCCGGTGTGATCCTGCTTCTGGTCATTCTTCTGACGAAAGGGTGGAGCCTGCCTGCCAGAAAAAAAGAGAGCCGCATCATTCTCATGATGATCGTTCTTTCGGTATTCAACTGCTTATGTGATGCTCTGACTGCGCTTTTAGATGGAAGGACGGGATTCGGGATCCGCGTGATATTGCTCACGGGAAATACTTATCTGTATCTGTACAATCTTATCGTGGGCATCAGCATTATCTATTTGGTCGTGCAGCACATCGACAAGACGGTCCCGAAGCTTCAGGTTGCTTTCTTTGCGGTGCTGGGGGCGGTCGAAGTGACGCTTCTGATCTGTAATATCTTTAAGCCGCTCGTATTCAGCCTCGATGAGAATAATGTCTATCAGCGCGGACCGTATTACATGGTGTTTCTTCTGGCCGGTTTCGTCCTGATCTTTTACGGTTACACGTATTACTTTGTTTCCAAGATCCAGAATCCGGCGCTGCGGTATTTTCCGGTGTGGCAGTTCCTCTCACCGATCGTACTTGCTGTCGTGATCCAGACGGCGCTCTACGGCGTGTCGCTACTTCCCGTCGGTTTTGCGATCGCGTTCGTTTCTCTGGTGATCTGCCTGCAGAACGAGTGTATCTATATCGATAAACTGACCGGGGTGTATAACCGTTATGAACTGGATAAATTCAAGAAGATCTTCCCGAAATTAAAGAAAGAGAAGATCGCCGCCATGATGCTGGATCTGAACGGATTCAAGGCGATCAACGATAATTTCTCGCACGAAGAAGGCGATGCCGCGCTCGTTGCTTTTGCCGACATCCTCGTCAAAGTCATCCGCAATGACGGACTGGTAATGCGGTTTGCCGGTGACGAGTTCATCGTCATCATCCGCAAATGCAAGGATGAAGATATCGGAAAATACAAAGAGCGGATCAAGGCTGCGGTGGATGAGTATAACGAAACATCCGGCAAGCCCTATCCGCTTTCCGTATCAATTGGTGGCGATGTCTTTTCCTATAGTCCGGAAGAATCGGACTTCATCGCGAAGATCGATCAGCTTATGTACACCGATAAAGAGAAGTACTATAAAGAACACCCGAAGCAGAGGGGTGTTCCTGCTAAAGAGATCGATCAATAAAATGCATTCACGATGGCGATCTTTCTTGCCGTCAGATCTGTAAAAGGGGCGGAAAGACAGTTGGTAAGGAGTGCTTTTCTGGTGCCGGGAACAATAGGTTCAGTTTCGATAAGACGGATCGGCTGATAGTTCTCGTATCCGCTGTAGTTTCCGGGCAGGTCCAGATGGAAAACCAGAGAGCCGTTCGGGTGCTCGATCACCTGTGCTACAGGTGCAACTATCTCCAGGCCGTTCGGTAGAATTGCTTTAATCTTCATCTCATTTTTCCTCCTTGATCATGGCGTGATTGTTCAGCCTTTGTTCATAAGTATTATAGCATTTAGTGCTATAATGATTTTGGGGTAAGTAACACAAATGGGGATAATGTCATGACGAAACTTGATGAATTAGTATCACTTATAAGAGGCAAAAAGGTCGTGATCCAGACTCACAACTTTCCGGATCCGGATGCGATCGCGACGGCGTTCGGCCTTCAATATCTTCTCAAGATCAAGGGAATCGAATCCGATATCGTGTATTTCGGCAGGTTTGATAAGCTTACTCATAGATTGATGACCGAGCAGCTCAAGATCTCGACCACCAATGCCTACGATTACGCGGGAAGCCCGGATGGCTATATCATCAACGTCGACGGCCAGAAAAACAATGCGAATTTCTCGGAACTGATCGGCCATGAGTTCGCCTGCATCGACCATCACCCATGGGTCACCGATTATGAATACGAATTCATGGATCACCGGATCGTCGGAGCCTGCGCCACGATCATCGTGGATTATTTCCTGGAAAACAATGTTGAGATCCCGAAGGATGTCGCGACTGCGCTCCTCTATGCGATCAAGGTCGATACACAGAACTTCACCAAGAGTGTCACGGAAGACGACATCAATGCTTTTGCTTTGTTAAATCCACTCGCGGATCAGGCGATGATCCTTCGTCTGGACAGTAATGAACTTGAGATCGATGACCTTCGTGCCTATGGTGCCGCGATCCAGAATCTTTATGCCAGCGACGGACTCGGCTTCGTGCATATTCCTTTTGACTGCCCGGACCGCCTGATCGCCATGGTTTCGAGTTTTATCCTTTCTCTGGACTGCGTTGTGCTGTCGGTCGTCTATGCCGATCGTGGCGGCGGAATGAAGTTCTCGCTTCGCTCCGAACTTCCGACACTGAAAGCCGGAGATCTGGTCCACATGGCACTTGAAGGGATCGGCGACGGCGGCGGACATCCCATGATGGCCGGCGGCGTGATCTTCCCGAAGTTTATTTCCAAGCTCGGCAAAGACCCGGATCAGGCCATCCGCGACCGCTTTATCGCGGCATATGAGAAACTGAAAGAAGAGTCCTGATATCAAAGGAAATAATTGAAAAGCGCTGAAAAAAGTCGTATCTGACGGAAACGCCAAATACTCTTTCTTGAAATCATGTATCCCGTCAAAAAGCTCGTTTTGCTCTATGCCGCCGACCTTGCCGCCATACGTGTTGAACGATGCACTATTTTGGGAGGGTCGTTCAAGTTCACTGTATTGCATACATTCATTGTATCATATATGCATGTATGATATATTTAGGGAAATGGACATTAAACGGTTTTATCAGGATGATGAATATATATTAGAAAAGCGCGACGAAAAGGTCTTTCTCATTAAAGGGGAAGAAGAGTATGAATTGTCCTACCAGCCATATGGATCCTGTCTGAATATTAGGACACCGGACCGGAAATGGTGGACGATCTATCAGGCTTTTTCAGTCAGCGAGCTCTGTTATGCCGCGCGCACGAACGATTCGATCCGGATGGTCACCGGCGAGACCTACGATATCCGGGGTGTGTTCAAGTTGATCATGAAAGCCCTGGAGCTGAAGCTGGATCAGATGGATATCGGCTATATCGAGGCCCGCTGCTTCATGGACATTCTGGCGGAAAAAGGCGCTGTCTCTGAAGAAACCGCATTCGACCTTTACTCGGTCGGGATGGTCAATCCGAACATCATGTCCCACCTGATCCATTCTAAGAAAGTACAGAACACACCAGGCGGCCGACACTATCTGCGGAAGGCCGGGGCGGAGATGTATGGTCTCACTTCTGTTGAGCCCGCTGCAAAAGATCCGGGAGAGCCGGATTTCCGCCTGATCTCCAACCAGGTGCGTTTTGGTGTGGGATATATAAAGACGCCTTCCGGCAAACAGTACTATGCCTGGCACGGGCAGCCGAACCGAAACGACGACTATATCACCTATGCGGAGATCACGGAAGAGGAATATACGAAGATCAATAAAGAATATCCCCGAAGGATCGATGCCGACCGGGAAACAGCAGAATTGTTCCGGAATAAATATGTGGACGGGCACAAAGTGATCTCTGAAGGATGGAATATGCCCCATCCCTGATCCCTTCCCGCAAGTCTTCCACGCGAGAATCTTTTCCCTGCGATAAATCTATCTCTCATCGTAATAAGGGTACTTTTAAGGGTGCTACGAAAAAGAAAAATCCCGAAAGCCCGTAGTTTCAGGCTTTCAGGATCTGAAATCTGGCGGAGACGGAGGGATTCGAACCCTCGAGCCGGTAACCCGGCTAACGCATTTCGAGTGCGCCCCGTTATGACCACTTCGATACGTCTCCAAATTGCTATTCGATTATAAAAGTCAAGAGAGCCTGCGTCAAGTCCTTTTGGAGCAGGAGAGAGAGGACGGAAAAGCCTTTCGGAAGATGAGGCAAAAGCACTTGCGCTTCGTCGGGAATACTGGTATTTCAGGCTCTGAGCTTAATTGTATATTTTTTGTGTATTCGTGCGCTAGTTTATTGATGAATAAATCAAAAAGCGGTAACATATTTCTATAAAGGATGATGGAGTAGTTAGGCATGACTGATGAGTTGAAAGACATTATTTATAGCGATTTGTTCCGATATACGGGCAATACCAGACGTTACAAGAATGTCTTTTTCACATACATCGAAGAGATGATGACCAGTCCGGAATTCCATTTCATCAGTAATTTCCGTCATTGCAACTACCATTATCTTAAGACGCAGACGAAGATCCGCGATATCAAGTACTATTTCCACAAGTTCTGTCTGAGGCTTTGCAGTCATGCGCTCGACAGGAAATCCAGAAAGTACCATTTCCAGATCCCTTACGAGACAAAGATCGACAAAGGCTTCTATATTGCGCATTTCGGGCGTATCATCATTCACCCGAAGTCTGTGATCGGTCATAACGTGAATATTTCCACCGGCGTGGTCATCGGTACGCAGTTCCGTGGTTCCCGTCGTGGTTCGCCGACGATCGGCAACTACGTATGGGTCGGCGCGAATGCCGTGATCGTCGGTAAGATCAGGATCGGCAATAATGTGCTCATTGCGCCTGGTGCATACGTGAACTTTGATGTTCCGGATAACTCCATCGTTATCGGTAATCCGGGCCTGATCCGTCAGTCCGCCGGTGCGACGCTCGGATACATCAACAACACTATCCTTTTCGATGAGTACAATGTCCGTTCCGGCGATTCCTGATTCCGGGAGATCCTGCATGTTTACTGATGTGACTTTTTATCAGCTTCCTTCCTCTGAATTTTCTGCGCGCAGGGAGGAACTGCTGGCGAAACTTCCTGATAATACGGTTTCCGTGCTTTTTGCGGGTGTGGCACCCGTGGCATCCTTGGACGAATCCTATCCGTTCCTGCCTAACCGGAATTTCTTTTACCTGTCCGGAATCGAGCAGGAGGACTCGGTGCTCGTCCTGATCAAGCATGGGGCTTCTTACGCCGGCGATTCCGATTCGGAAGAGTTTACCGGAAACGAAGCACGGCTGTATATCTATCCTCGTGAACCCGAGAAAGAGAAGTGGACGGGACGCAGACTTTCCGTTGAAGAGGCGGAAGCGATCTCCGGGGTCACGGATGTCCGTGTACTCTCTTCTTTTGAAAAAGATCTCGAGGAACTTCTCGAAAGTGACTATAATTTCGCATGGGATGAGAGCGATATGTCCCACCAAAGACACAATCTGGAGCAGAGACTGGAAAAGTCCGACCGTTTCGATGCGGTTACTGATATTTCAGGCTTTTTAACAATGTTACGCATGGTAAAATCCCCGCTTGAGGTGGAAGCAGTCACCCGTGCGATCCAGGTGACAGAGGAAGCGCTCGAGGTATTGCAGACGAAGATCTATCCCGGCATCAGCGAGCGTGAGATCTATGCCATCCTGGAGTCGGAGATGATCCGTCGGGGAAGTTTCTTCCAGGGATTTAAAACTATTGTAGCGGGCGGGGAGAACACGCTGTGCCTTCACTATCCGACACCGGTCGCGATCATTCACGAAGGTGAGATGGTCCAGATCGATATGGGTGCCAGAGCAGCAGGCTACAGCGCGGACATTTCCCGCGCATACGCTGTTTCCGCCGATGGCAAGAGAAACTCCCGGCAGCAGGCGCTTTTTGAGCTGATATGCGAATGCAAGAAGACGGCGCTGGAGACGATCCGCCCCGGAAGTACGATCAGCAAGGTCAACGAAGAGACGAGAAAGACCGCGGCCGCAGGGCTTCGCGAACTGGGTGTGATCCCGCGCTCGGAGGCGGATCCGCTGGAGGCCGTGAAGAAATACTACTGGCACAATACGCTCCATCACCTCGGACTCGATGTGCACGATGTCTGCGAGCGTGAGAAGGACTTCGAAGCAGGCAATGTCTTTGCCGTGGAGCCCGGTATTTATATCCCCGAGTGGGGTTTCGGCTTCCGCGTAGAGGACGACGTGCTCGTGACCGAGAACGGATCACGGTATCTGTCCCATCCGCAGAAATAAGCCTGTTCCCTGATATAACTCCAAATCTAATACTTCTGTAACACGATGGTCAAAAAAGACAAGTAGAATTATGATAGGTGTATAGGAGTTGTTCCCTTGTGAAGGATCCGGAGAGGAGGGGTAGCGTGCCGACCGGCGTAATTCTGATTATCGTGATCGTAGGACTTTTGATCCTGGCGGCAGGCCTTGCAGCCATCCTGATCTATTCCCGCGCGCTCCGCACGGCATATCGCATTTTCGCACGCCCCGCACCAAGACCTCCGTATGACAAATCTCCGCTGACCATTGATCAGAACACCATTTACGGACGAGGCCAGAACTGGTTCTACAGCAACCGTATGAATGTACTGGACTGGCAGATCACCGCCTACGACGATGTGAAGCTTTATGCGTACTTTATCCCTGCCGCGAAAAAAACAACGAAGGACGTAGTGATCCTTCTTCACGGATACAATGAACACCCGTCCATTATGGCGGCCTATGCGCAGCTGCACCTGGAAAAGCGCGACTGCCATATCCTGATCCCGCATCTGCGCGCCCACGGCATGAGCGGCGGCAAATTCGTCGGGTACGGTCTTTTCGACAGCCAGGACATCGTGATGTGGATGCAATATCTGGAAGCGCGCCTCGGACCGGACCTGGAGATCATCCTCCACGGCCACTCCATGGGCGCGGCAACGGCCATCATGACGGCCGGCTCCGGCATCGCCCCGGATAGCCTCGCCGGCATTATCGCAGACAGTTCTTTTGACTCATTGGACAAGCTCCTGGCTTACCTCGAACAGCGGAATCACAAGATCTCCATGCGTCCGTTTCTGATGCTGGTCAGCTCGATCGCGCTCAAGCGTTTCGGTTTCCCGATCGAAAAGGACTCGCCGGAGTCTGTCGCGGCGAACATCCGTGTGCCGGTCCTTCTTTTCCACGGCACGGACGACAGCCTTGTCCCGTCTTATATGAGTGAGAATATCTATGACAGGATCCGCGCGCCGAAGCGCATCTGCCTGATGGAAGGCGCCAAGCACTGTAACGCATATAACGATGCCCCGGAGAAGTATTCCACCGAGATCGACCGCTTCCGCGACAGCATCTCGGACAGCGAGTGGCAAAGAATGATAGGAAAAGCCTGAATCCTGCTTGCATTTGTACCTGGCAAGTGCTAGAATGACGGCGATTCAGATACAGGGGAGCTGCCAGACGCGGCTGAGAGGATGTTTACATCGACCCTTTGACCTGAACCGGATAATGCCGGCGGAGGGAACGATATTAAGAAGAAGTGATTCTCCTTGTGTTTCTTGCATTGCCGGAACAATAGGAGGATTTTTTATGGGTAATGATGGAAAGGAAGTTTTGACCGAAGAGTCGATCTCTTTGGAAGAAGCAAGAAAACAGCAGAAACAGATTGAGAAAGATAAGAATCGTGAGATGATCCTGACGGTCGCGACAGGCGGTATCTGCCTGGGCCTGAGCTATGTGCTTTCGCTGATCAAGCTCTTCGAAATGCCGCAGGGTGGTTCGGTTACACCGGCATCGATGCTGCCGATCATTTTCTTCTGCCTCGCATTCGGTGCGAAGAGCGGCTTCATCGTTACATTTGCATATAGCCTGCTCCAGCTTATCGGCGGATATTTCTATCACCCGGTACAGGTCGTCCTGGACTATACGCTCGCATTCACACTTATCGGCGTCGCCGGATTCTTTGCTGCCTCCGCCAAGAAGCGCATGCAGTTCAAAAACCCGATCAAGAGGCTGAAACTGGTGCCTTTCTGGAGGATCGGTGCAGCTGTGTTCCTGGCATTTGCACTTCGTTGCTTCTGCCACGTTCTTTCCGGCGTCGTTTTCTTCGCTGAATATGCCGGTGAGCAGAACCCTTGGATCTATTCCATTCTTTATAACGGTACATTCCTTCTGGTAGAAGCTGCCATCACGGTCGTGATCCTGATTGGTGTATCGGTGGCGCTGGGCCTTCTGCACGTCGATATCAGTATCGGAAAGGACAAGAAGGAAAAATAAGAGAAGTGCCTGATCTCGGCGCTTTCGGGGTCTGCTGTCAAGGGGAAAAAACAAGGTTTGACACTTGCACGGAGACTTCACTTAATGAACAACTAAAAATGTGCGATTAGCCTAGTGCTTTTGTACTAGATTATTCCTCCCTAATTGTGATATGATTTAATGAAATATTTTCTAGTGTAATCATATATACAAAGGGAGGATTTCATTTATGGCGAAGATCTTTGAGCAAGAATCACGTACATTTAGTGAGTATTTACTGGTTCCTAACCTTACGACAGAGAAGAATACACCTGATCAGGTCGACTTATCTGCCCCCATCGCAAAGTAT
This sequence comes from Clostridiales bacterium, assembly GCA_017615755.1. Taxonomy (GTDB): domain Bacteria; phylum Bacillota; class Clostridia; order Saccharofermentanales; family Saccharofermentanaceae; genus Scatonaster. The sequence goes on from JAFZZM010000008.1 coordinate 35,510, forward strand.
AAGAAGGGACAGGAGGAATCCAGGCTCAAGATAAATATCCCTTTGGTATCTGCTGTTATGCAGGCCGTCTCCGATGACGGTATGGCGATCGCACTTGCACGTTCCGGCGGTATGTCTTTTGTCTTCCAGTCACAGTCTGTGGAATCCCAGTGTGACATGATCAGAAGAGTAAAGAAGTACAAGGCCGGAATTGTTGTTTCTGACAGCAATCTCACACCGGACAACACGATGGAAGAAGTCGTAGAGCTTCGTGAGAAGACAAACCACGGCACATTCCCGGTAACCGAAGACGGTAAGCCGAACGGCAAGCTCCTCGGTATCGTTACTTCCCGTGACTACCGTGTAACTCGTATGGACCCGAAGACCAAGGTTTCCGAGTTCATGACACCTTTTGAGAAGCTCATCGTTGCCCGTGAGGGAACGACTCTTAAGGAAGCCAACGACATTATCTGGGATCACAAGCTCAATCAGCTCCCGATCGTTGACGATAAAGACTGCCTCGTAGGTCTCGTTTTCCGTAAGGACTATGAGTTCCATAAGGCTAACCCGCTCGAGCTCCTCGACAAGGATAAGAGACTCATCGTTGGTGCCGGTATCAACACACGTGACTACGAAGAGCGTGTACCGGCTCTCATCGAGGCCGGTGCAGATGCTCTCTGCCTCGACTCTTCCGACGGATTCTCCGTATGGCAGTCCAGAGCTCTGGAGTGGATCAAGAAGAACTATCCGGACGTCATCGTTGGTGCAGGCAACGTAGTTGACGAAGAAGGCTTCAAGTATCTGGCAGATGCCGGCGCTGACTTCATCAAGATCGGTATCGGCGGTGGTTCCATCTGTATCACACGTGAGCAGAAGGGTATCGGCTGTGGTCAGGCTTCCGCAGTTCTCGCTGTTGCAAAAGCTCGTGACGAGTACTTCGCCAAGACCGGTGTTTATATCCCGCTTTGCTCTGACGGTGGTATCGTTCACGACTATCACATGACACTGGCTCTGGCCATGGGTGCCGACTTCATCATGCTGGGTCGTTACTTCGCCCGCTTCGATGAGAGCCCGACGAGAAAACTCGTTGTTAACGGTTCCTATGTAAAAGAGTACTGGGGCGAAGGTTCTAACCGTGCACGTAACTGGCAGCGTTACGATGATGGCGGAAAGGGCGGCAAGATGGCTTTCGAAGAGGGCGTTGACTCTTACGTACCGTATGCCGGTAAGCTCAAGGATAACCTTGATTCCTCTCTGGCAAAGATGCGTGCGACCATGTGTGCATGCGGATCTTCCTCGATCCCGGAACTGCAGGAGAAGGCTCGTCTCGTAGTTGTTTCTTCCACATCCATCGTCGAGGGCGGCGCTCACGACGTCATCACGAAGAACAACGACGCACCGCGCTGATCTGCTCCGTATAGCGGCGCTGCATGGCTTTTCAAGCAGAAGCACTAACACTTTTACGGAAAGTCATGTAAAATAGAGCAGGCAAGAAAAGAGAACAAGTGCTTTTTGCAAGGAATAAGAGGCACGAAAAATAAAACAAAATAAGGAGTTAGTAAGATGGCAGAAGAACAGAAACTTCAATTTACACCCGAAGGTCTTGCGGAATTAAAGGCTGAGCTCAATAAGAGAAAGACTGTAATTGCAGGCGAGATCGCGAAGCAGCTCGAAGAAGCACGCGCACAGGGCGACCTTTCCGAGAACTCGGAGTACGATGAGGCGAAAGACGCACAGGCTAAGAACGGTGCACGTATCCTCGAGATCGAAGAGATCCTGAAGAACGCAGAAGTAATCGATGATTCGGAAATCAGCAAGACAAAGGTTTCCCTCGGTTCCGTAGTCGTTCTTCGTGACGAAGAGACAAAGGAAGAGACACAGTACGAGCTCGTTAATGCGATCTCTGCAGACATCTTCAGCAACAAGATCTCCCAGGATTCTCCGGTAGGCAAGGCTATCATCGGAAAGAAGAAGGGCCAGGTCATCGAAGTACAGACCGCTGTAGGTTCTTTCAAATATAAGATCATGAAGATCGGTAAGAAAGAAGATTAATAAGGAGTCCTATCATGGCTGACGAGAAGAACAATAACCAGGCACAAGAGCAGGACCTGAACCAGCTCCTGAAGATCCGTCGCGAGAAGCTTCTGGACATGCAGGCAGCAGGCAAGGATCCATTTGTAACGACGAAGTACGACGTAACCGCGCATTCACTTACTGCGAAGGCACAGTTTGAGGCCCTCGACAGTGAACTGAAAGCCAAACTCGATGCTTCCCTTTCTGAAGAGGAAGCCGCGGAGCAGCTGAAAGCCCTCCACGAAGACAAAAAGATCGAGGTTTCCGTGGCCGGTCGTATGATGCTCAAACGTGTCATGGGTAAGGCTTCTTTCGCCACGATCCGCGACCTCGAGGGCGACATTCAGGTCTATGTGACCCGCGATTCCCTCGGCGTGGATGACTACCAGGATTTCAAGAAATACGATATCGGCGATATTATCGGCGTAAAGGGTTATCTTTTCAGGACCCGTACCGGTGAGATCTCCGTGCATGCCGAGGAACTCAAGCTCCTGACCAAGAGCCTGCAGATCCTTCCGGAGAAGCACCACGGTCTGACCAACACCGATATGCGTTATCGCCAGCGTTATCTCGACCTCATCGTTAATCCGGAGGTAAGAGATACATTCATTAAGAGAAGTAAGATCATCAAGGAGATCAGAAACTTCCTCGACGGCAGAAACTTCATGGAAGTTGAGACACCGATGCTGGTCAGCAATGCCGGCGGTGCTGCTGCCCGTCCGTTCGAGACACACTACAATGCACTCGACGAGGACGTGAAGCTTCGTATCTCTCTTGAACTTTATCTCAAGCGTCTGATCGTAGGCGGCCTCGAGCGTGTCTATGAGATCGGTCGTGTATTCAGAAACGAGGGTGTCGACACTCGTCACAACCCGGAGTTCACACTCATGGAGCTTTACCAGGCTTACACGGACTACGAGGGCATGATGGAACTGACTGAGTCCATGTTCCGTTACCTCGCTGAGAAAGTCTGCGGCACCACGCTCATCAAGTACGGCGATCTCGAGATCGACTTCGGTAAGCCGTTCGAGCGTCTGACCATGAACGAAGCCATCAAGAAGTACGCCGGCGTTGATTTTGACGCGGTTACAACTGATGACGAGGCAAAAGCACTGGCCAAGGAGCATCACGTTGAGTTTGAGGATCGTCATACCAAGGGCGACATCATCAACCTGTTCTTCGAGCAGTTCTGCGAAGAGAAGCTCCTGCAGCCGACATTCATCATGGATCACCCGGTAGCTATTTCTCCGCTTACAAAGAAGAAGCCGTCTGATCCGGAAAAAGTAGAGCGTTTTGAGCTCTTCATCAACACGTGGGAAATGTGTAACGCATACTCCGAGCTCAACGACCCGATCGACCAGCGCGAAAGATTCGCTGCTCAGGACGCCGCTTTTGAAGCAGGAGATGAAGAAGCGAACCACACCGACGAGGACTTCCTCAATGCACTCGAGATCGGTATGCCACCAACGGGCGGCATCGGATATGGTATTGACCGTCTGGTAATGCTGCTTACCAACAGCCCGGCGATCAGAGATGTGCTGCTTTTCCCGACTATGAAGACAAAAGAAGGCTAAACGCCCTATTTACAGGCATTTCAAGGTTTTCAACCAATTTGTGCCTACAAAATGCCTACAAATTGTCCAAGCCGTACAGATCATAACAGATGATTATTCAACTTTTGATGTGTGCAGGTTAATCGAATAAGTCTTATAAAGAGACGCTTTCTACGAAAGAAATTTCAAAGAAAGCGTCTTTTTCGTCTCCGCAATAGTTAAAAATCTGATTCGTATAAATTCGTATATTTCCGAAGGGGAAATCGTATACGGGTATAAATATACGATGATCAAAGGAGACGATTTTGCAATGAAAAGCTTCGCTGAGGTGTTCCCAACGTTAGTCAGCAGTTGGTCAAATGTGAACACGCTGAGACCCGATCAAGTATCATACGGATCGAACAAGCCGATCGTATGGAATGGAGAATGTGGTCACACCTGGACAGCTACCCCGAAGAATCGAGGTCATGGTCACGGGTGCCCCTATTGTTCGACTAATAAGATCTTGGTTGGGTTTAATGATCTAGCATCACAGTATCCCAATATTGCCAAGGAATGGTCTGAGAGAAACTATCCGGCAACTCCTAAAGGCTATGGAGCTCATTCTAACCAATCTTTCTGGTGGAAATGCTCTAAGTGCAGCCGAGAATGGCAGGCAAGGATCGCTGATCGAACTGAGGGACATGGATGTCCACATTGCTTGAAGGATACGATTACAGACCGTATAGAGCGCCGAAAAGCGGCTCATAAGCAAGAAGTTATGCTTCGCCTGAGACAAAGACGGTTTGCCAGGAGCCTTAAGGATGAATCATTCCGATGGGAGTCTTTATCCTTCTATGCTGAAAAAACCGGTTATCAGGTCGAATTTGACTACGATCCGGGTATCGGAATCCCCGTCCAGCTATACTTCCCCGAGATGTGTGCAGCGATAGAGCTTACTTCTTATCTGAATGAAGGCTGGATGGATTGGAGATACGAGAATGCCAAAAACTGGCTTTGTCTTAACTCTGGTATCAAGCTTATTCGAATTATTCCCCAGACTGGATACAAATTCGAAAACTGCAAGTGTGTAAGAGTCAAGAATGGGACAGCGGATGCTCTAAACTATGCACTGACCCAAGCATTCAAGAAATTGAAGATTCCGATGGACATCGATGTATCGAGAGATTTCGAGAAGATTAGGAGGCTTAATTATGAGAAGGATTAAGAGATTTATCATTAGTGTGCTCCTGCCGTTAGTAATTGCTGCGGCATTTGCCCTGTTGTTCCGGGCTGTTTATACCTCTCCCGAGGGTATTAACTACCTTTTGATGTGGATCTGTATCGGTATACCGTTCGGAATCCACAGAATGTGCGTCTGGCTCGTGCCGACCAAGTTCGACCTTGCCGGAACAATCGGGATAGTCGCGGTTAATATCATCCTCGGCGGTATCATTGGTGGTTTTGCGTTGATCTATCAGGTGTTGAAAGGCACAGTGCAGACAATAGCAGGAACATAATCGAACAATAATCACCCACTTAGGCGCTCGTCTCAATCTCTTCGGAGAAAGAGGCGAGCACTTTTTTATTGGGGAGAAAGGAGGTAAACGTTGGGATGTCGGTGTTTAGAGTTGAACGGAATAAGAACTTTACGGTAATGTCGAATTATCACCTTCGAGACAAGAATCTTTCTCTCAAGGCTATCGGGCTTCTATCCAAGATGCTTTCACTTCCTGAGGATTGGGATTATTCATTAGCTGGTCTTACGACGATATGTAAAGATGGTCTTGCTGCAATACGAACGGCTCTCATAGAACTGGAGAAGAACGGATATATAGTTCGAGAACGTCAAAGGGATAGTCATGGCTACTGGGGAGATAATCTTTATACGATTTATGAGATACCTCATAAGGCAGACAAATCCATTGAACGCGAATGTGATAAACGCATATGCGAAAATCGCATATACGAAGATCGCACATGCGAAGATCACATACAATTAAGTAAAGATATTACTAATATAAAGAAAGAAATAAATACTGAAGGAACAAAAGAAACGTTCGTACGTACGACGCGTGCGCGTGAGGAAGCTGTTGCAAAGTTTATATCCTTCATCGTTGATAAGATTGGCAGACCTCTTTCTTCTATAGAGCGTCGTATCTTGGTTCGATGGGTCGAGAACGATTTAGACCCTGAGTTGGTACGAATTGCAGTTGAGGACAATCTTTTCCGTAACGATTCATTTGATCTTAAATACGTTCAAGCAACATTAGAGGATTGGAAAGAACGCGGAATTGAAGATTCTCGTACAGCCAAGAATTATATTCTTAATCGCCGAGTCGATAAGCTTTCGTATAAAGCGGCTGAGATTGCCAGTGATAACTACAATGACAAGATTGCTGAGAACATCATGGCGAGAAGTGAAGCTGTAGATCTTCAGGGATCTAGAGATTATGCGATTGAATTGTATCGTCAGCGCAGATATGATTCGCTACTGAGTTTCATAGAGACAACCTATCACAAAGATCTTCTGGATTATCTTCCAGTAGAGATTTTCGAGTTTGTGCAAAAGCATCAGAAAAAGTAAAGGGAATGCGTCATTAAGACACATTCCCTTTTCATCGATTACTTCATAGAAATGATTCTAACAATAATATCAATAACTTTAAGAACTATCTCAATTATCTTAAGAATCATCATGGAATCGATTTTCTTAATAATCTTCTTCATGATTGATTTTCCTTTCGATTTATTTGAGATTTTTCACAATCTCAAAATTAAATAGTTCTTCCTGCTGATTGGTCAGAATCATGATGTTATGAGGGCCATAAAGGAGTGATGGATATGGGCATTTTTCTTATTTATAGGGTGAAACCACCCTAGCATGAGGTCGGACGATCTCATAAAAAACTAACGAAAGGAGTAACGATATGCAGGATGAGATCAATTCGAGAGTTGTAGCGATCGC
>JAFZZM010000055.1 GCA_017615755.1 Clostridiales bacterium
CGACACACGAGCCGCTCCTCGAGGAGCAGGAAGGGCTGAAGATCATTAACGTCGAACTGAACCACAGATTTGAGAACTTCACGGTAGAGATCCGAAAACACATCACACGTGAAGGAAGAGACGCCTTCTATGTGTTTGACTGTCTGTCTGAACTTCAGACAGCATGGGCGACCGACCTCATGATGGGCAATTTCTTCCAGGTGACCTGCCCGTATCTTTTTATCCTCGACACCGTCGCGTTCTTTCCTCTGATCCGCGGAAAGCACTCGTTCCAGGCAATCGCGAAGATCCGTGATACCACGCAGCTTTTCCTGGATGTTTATGCCGATAACGAGAACGTATACGTAAGACCGGACAAGGTCTGGAACCGCTACTCCGAGACGATGTTCCTGCCGCATCTTTATGTGCCGAAAACAGGGGAATTCAAGCCGATCCTCGACGGCGTTCTGGCGAGCCATTTCTATCAGGTCCTCGGGAATGACACGTCTTCTCCGGACCGCGGGAACATGGACAGCTGGGACCGTTTCTTCAACATGACCGAGATGATGTACGAGAATGGTATGGATGTGACCGAGCAGTGCCACCGTATGTGCAACATCATGTTGTCCAGAGAAGAACGTATCCGCGAGATGATCAAGGCAAACTTTACTCCGAAGGATTACTTCGCCGTGAAAAAGAGAATGATCGGTACCGGCATGATCGGCGGTAAAGCAACGGGTATGCTCCTTGCGCGTAAGATCGTCGAGAACAAGTGCCCGGAGATCTATTCGAAATTCGAGCCGCATGACTCGTTCTATATCGGTTCGGACGTGTTCTATTCCTTCATCGTAGAAAACAAATTCTGGGATCTTCGTATCCGTCAGAGAAGTGAAGAAGAGTACTTCTCGCTGGCCGATGAATTTGCCGAAAGACTCCATACCGGTAAGTTCAGCAGAGAGATGGAAGAGCAGCTGGTGAAGCTTCTGGAATACTATGGACAGGATCCGATCATTGTTCGCTCCAGCTCGATCCTGGAAGATGGATTCGGCAATGCTTTTGCCGGAAAATATGAATCCGTATTCTGCTCTAACTCGGGTGACATGGATCAGCGTCTTGAAGAACTGGAGAATGCAATCCGCGCAGTGTATGCAAGTACCATGAGTAAGTCTGCGCTGGACTATCGAAGCAGACGTGGTCTGCAGAAGAGAGACGAACAGATGGCACTTCTCGTGATGCGTGTGTCCGGCTCGTACTATGGCGAATTCTATATGCCTTGCGTGGCCGGTGTCGGCTATTCTTTCAGTCCGTATCGTTTCATGGGTGATCTGGATCCGAATGCAGGTATGCTGCGTCTGGTCATGGGCCTTGGTACTTCCGCCGTGGACCGTACCGAAGGATCGTATCCGAGACTCGTCAGCCTGGATAAACCGAAAGCCCAGCCCATGAAAGATTCGGTGGAGAAACACCAGCATTCTCAGAGAAAAATGGAGCTTATGAACCGCACTTCGCGGCAGCTCGAACAGGTCGATCCGGAGAAGGTGAAACCATTCTTGCCGGACTTCATGAAGCGGCTTCTTTTCGAGCACGATACCATCACGGAAAGGATGTTCCGGGAGAGGGGACAGGCGAGAGATATCGAGTTTGTTTCCTGCAAGGGTATCGTGGATAAAGAGGAACTCATGGAACAGATGCAGGAGATCCTCCATGCGATCCAGACCGAGTATAACTACCCTGTCGATACGGAGTTCACGATCAACCTTTCCGAGGATGGGGACTACGTGATCAACCTTCTGCAGTGCCGCCCGCTTCAGGTCTATCAGGATGCGGAAGAGATGGCGCTTCCGGAGGACGTGGAGAAGGAGAAGATCCTTTTCGAATGCCACGGTTCTTCCATGGGTCTTTCCCGTCTGGAGAAGATCGATATGGTCGTGTCCATCGATCCGGTCAAGTACTATAACATGCCCTACAAGGATAAGTATAGTGTCGGAAAAGCACTTGGGGTCGTGAACTGGGCCATGCGAGGAAAGAATAAGAAGATGCTTCTTCTGACGCCTGGCCGTATCGGAACATCATCACCGGAACTCGGAGTGCCTGCGCTTTTCTCGGATATAAGTGAATTCGAGTGTATCTGCGAGATCGCGGATTCGAGAGCGGGCTATAACCCGGAGCTCTCGTACGGCAGTCATTTCTTCCAGGATCTCGTCGAGGCCGGTATTCTCTATAACGCGCTCTTTGAAAATGAGAAGACCCTTGTCTTCAATCCGGAACTCATCGACGGTCTTTCGAATCTTCTAACGGAATTCGACCCGAAGGCGGAAGAACTATCGGACATCATCCGGGTCTACGATGTATCCGGCATGGACCTTCGCATCTGTAATGACATGAAGAAAGAACGGATCCTCTGTTATATGAATGGATAATGGTTTTTCTTTCAGGGTATGGACTTCCCCTGATATTCGTGTTACAGTTTATCTAACGATCGTTCGGTAGAAAGGCGGGATACTATGACAGCAGATGGAACCAAGGAACGGATATTGATGACGGCATTGCAGATGTTTTCGGAGAAGGGCTATTCTGCCGTATCCATGCGGGATATCTCGGGCGCGGTAGGCATTCGGACCAGTTCGATCTACTACTATTTCAAAGGAAAACAGGACATTTTCGATGCCCTGATCGAACAGACCGAGTTGCTGAAGACCGGTATCAAAGAAGGTTTTGCAAAAGCACTCGGCGATACAAAAAAGGTGAAGAAAGAGGATTTTGTCCGGGTCGGAAAACTCTTCGTGACGGGCTATCTGCAAAGTGAAAAGATCGAGCCGCTTCTTCAGATGCTGGAGAGTGAACGTTTCCATGATCACAAGGCGGATGAGATGTGGAAGAAGATGCTTTTCACGGAACCGGTCGAGAACCATACACTGACTTTTCAGGAAATGTATAAGCGTGGCCTGATCAAGGAGAAAGATTCGGCCAGGATTGCCTCGGAATACCAGGGCATCATCGTGATGGGCTATTTCACCGGAGATATTGCCCGGCTGGAAGATTCACTTTCGGCCTTTTACAAGAGATACTTCTGAGGTGGCGTATGGTGAAGGTATATAGATCGAAAAAAGCAGGCGAGAAGATACTGCAAACGTACGACCAGCTCCTGACGAAGTGGGACTGCGAGATCGAAGAACGAGACATTCCCACGACATACGGCACGACGCATATTATCGAGACGGGAAACAAAGAAGGCATGCCGATGGTGCTTTTTCATGGAGTCGGAGACGACTCAGCACTGATGTGGATATTTAATGCCAGAGCGCTTGGGCAGAACTACCATCTATTTGCGATCGATACGATCGGTGGTCCCGGGAAGAGCCGGCCGAATGAAAACTACAACAAAGAGTTCGACGACGTCCGGTGGATCGATGAGGTGATGGATGCCATAAAGATCGAGAAAGCCGCGATCGTCGGTGTGTCCATGGGAGCATACCTGACGCAGCTTTATACGCTTCGAAGACCGGAAAAAGTTCTCCGTGGCATCAGTATTTCCGGGTCGGTCGCCGCTGCAGGAAAGAAATCGACAATGAGCGCCATGATGAAGATATTCCTGCCGGAAGCACTTCTGCCGACGGATAAGAATGTGAATAAGTTGATCAGAAAATTAAGTGGAAAATACTATTCCGTGTTTACGGATAATGACTTGATCATGGCCCACTATAAGAGCCTCATCAAAGGATTCAACAACATGGCTATGGGGTATCACAAAGTGATCGGATTCTCTTCGGAAGAAATCGATCAGATCCGGGATAAAGTTACTTATCTGGTCGGGGAAGAAGATCCTTTCGAGAAGATCGGCGGCAAGGCTTTACTTCAGCAATACCACATGAACGCGACATTCTATGAAGGCGCCGGTCACGGCTTGAATCACGAACTGGCGGACGAGATCAATCAGAAGATCATGGAGATCGTGAAATAAAAAACGGGCACCCCTCCGAAGGAGTGCCCGATTCATTCTGTTTATCTGCGGCTCTGTACTACCCATTCTCCGGTATTGACATTCTTGATTGCGTCTACCGTGTCGCCTGAAGTCAGAAGGATCCAGAACTCCGTGCCATCTTCGGCGATGACTTTCAGGTATTTATCATTGTCGGACTCGAAACGCTCGGCAGACTGTATCTTTCCTGCTTCGATGTTACGCAGATGCGCGATAAAGTATCTGAGGCTGGGGTTGTTATCGTGCCAGCCAAGTGCTTCAGCGAGGATTATCCGGTTATGTAATTCCGTATCTTCATCCGGCTCCTCTTTGGTGGTCGTTGTTTCCGCTTCGGATTCTTCCGTGGCTTCGGTTGTGACCTCAGTCGTAGCTTTTTTGGTCGTCTCTTTTTTCGTTTCTTCTTTTTTGCAACCGCAAAGACCTGTAACCAGGATCGTCGCAGTCACGAGAAGGGAGAGTGTTTTCTTCATGTATGTTCCTCTTTCTTCGGCAGTGCGCCGTTATTTCTTTCTTAATGCAAACCATTCTACACTAATTCGTCAAGTGATTATACCCTCAGGATAACGACATACGGACGCACCTACGATAAAATGGAACTGGAAAAATATGTTGAGAGGCCGTCTTCGGCCACATGAAAAGGAGTCGTGATTACTGCAAACACTTTCGAATCTATTAAAAAATCATTTGAAGAGAACGGTTATGAATTAGATCAGGTACCTGCGCATGAGGGCGGCAGGAATCTGATTTTTGTGTGTCGAAAAGACGGAGAGAAAAAGTGTATCCTGCGTCTTTCCGCTTTGAGTGACAGAACGATGGAAGACTATCTGGCGGAAACGGAGTTCGTGCATTATCTTGCCGAAAACGGCGCACCGGTGGCCGATGTTCTTCCGCTTCCGGGTGATGGTTGTAATCTCATAGAGTGCATCGACGGTCCGCAAGGAAAGGTCTGTGTCAGTGCTTTTGAATATGCAAAGGGCATGCTTATGGTCGACAACGGGTACCGCTATCGGGAAGGCGCACCGCTTGAAGAGTATTTCTTTAATACGGGAAAAGCACTTGGCTCGATCCACCGGTTGTCCAAGGTTTTTGTTCCGGAGCACCGGCGAGCTTCTTTCTCCGACAAGTACAACAAGGAATATATTGACAGGCTGATCCCGGATTCTTATTCCGAACTGAAGGCTGCCATAGCAAGACGGCTGGATGCATTTTCTAAACTTCCGGTCGATCAGGAAGGATTCGGACTGGTGCATTTTGATTTCTGCGATGGAAATTATCACGTGGATATGCAGACCGGAGAGATCACGGTCTTCGATTTTGATAACTGCATCTACTGCTGGTACATGTTCGATCTGGCGCATGTGTGGACGCACGGAGTCGGCTGGTGTCAGTTTGAGAAGGATCCGAAGAAGAGAATGGCGTTTATGGATCACTATTTTCAGACGGTTCTGAAAGGGTACCGGACAGAAACAGATGTGTCGCAGGAACTGCTCGATCAGCTGCCGCTTTTTATCGATATGACTCTCATCGAATATATAGTGGATGAATTCGAATGTGCCGAAAGAGAAGGCGAGGAAGTGGACGAGGAAGACATCCGAAATGAAGCGGGTTGCCTGATCCATGATATCCCTTACAGTGGCGTAGGCGAAGACTGGGGAGAGAAAGAATAATTGCTCGTCACGAAGGAAGGAATTTTCTTTCCTTCGATATTTTTACATGGTACGATTAAGATGATTTCGTAAGACAGTAAAAGGAGTGTGACAGCATGTTTGGATTTAATTACTATACACCTACAAAAGTTGTTTTCGGAAAGAATACGGAGAGCAAGGTCGCAGACCTCATTAAGGAATTCGGTGGTACGAAAGTCCTGATCCACTATGGTGGAGGAAGCGTAGTTCGTTCCGGACTTCTGAAGCGTGTGACAGATACACTTGATGCCGCCGGCATCAGCTATGTTACCCTGGGCGGTGCTGTACCGAATCCGCATCTCGGACTGGTGTACGAGGGTATTGAGCTTTGTAAGAAAGAAGGCGTGGATTTCCTTCTCGGCGTTGGCGGCGGTAGTGCCATCGACTCGGCAAAAGCAATCGGATACGGTGTGGCCAACGAAGGTGACGTCTGGGATTTCTATGACTATAAGCGTAAGGCAAAGGGTTGTCTGCCGCTGGGCGTGATCCTGACGATCGCTGCTACGGGAAGCGAGATGAGTGATTCTTCCGTTATCACGAAGGAAGAGGGACTGGTAAAGCGCGGATACAGCAGCGATTTCAGCCGTCCGAAGTTTGCTATTCTGAACCCGGAGCTGACCATGACGCTGCCGGATTACCAGACTGCTTGTGGCTGCACGGACATCATGATGCACACGATGGAAAGATATTTTACCCAGGGTGGAAACATGGAGATCACCGATGCGCTGGCTGAGGGACTTCTCCGTACAGTGAAGAAGAATGCCGTGATCCTTCGTGATGATCCGAAGAATTACGAAGCCCGTGCCGAAGTCATGTGGGCAGGAAGCCTGGCGCATAATGGTCTTACCGGATGCGGCAACGATGGCGGCGACTGGATGACACATAAGCTCGAGCACGAGCTGGGCGGTCTTTATGACGTGGCACATGGTGCAGGACTTGCTGCGGTATGGGGCAGCTGGGCAAGATATGTTTATCAGAACTGCCTGCCGCGCTTTAAGAAGTTCGCTCTGAATGTCATGGAAGTTTCCGATGAGGGAACGGATGAGGAGATTGCGCTTCGTGGTATCGAGGCGATGGAAGACTTCTACAGAAGCATCAACATGCCGACCAATCTTCGTGAGCTCGGCGTAAATGCAACCGAAGAGGACCTGGCCCTGATGGCGCATAAATGTGCTGTAGGTGTCGGTGGCGAGAAGGGGTCTGCCAAGGTCCTTAATGAAGAAGCCATGCTTGCGATCTATCGTGCCAGCATGTGACCCGGAGGAGTGCTTTTCGCGAATTAAGACAGCCATTCTCTGCATAGCCGTGGTTGATAGACCCGCTTTCTACATGATACATTATGTGTATGCTTTTACAGGAGGTAATAGAGATGGGGTTTTTTGATAACTTTAAGGCAGCGATGCAGAGAGGCGTCGAAGCGGCAAACGCAAACATTGAGAGACAGAAGGCGGAGCAGGCAGCACGCCAGAATGTCCGTCCGGCAGCAAGACCGGCGCCGCAAAGACCGGCAGGTGCCAGACATCAGCTTCCGGAGGGAGTGATTATGGCATCTCTCATGGATATGCCGCCTCTCCAGCTTGGTACGAATTCCAATGGACAGAATGTCGCAGTGAATATTTCCGGTGCTATCCACGCAAAGCCAATGGGCGTAAGTTCACTTGATGCTGCTGCGCAGAGAGAAGAAGTGAAGAGGATCGCTGCGGAGACGATTCAGAGAGAACTCACACCGAAGATCGATTCCATGGGGGACATTAAGTTCCTGATGCTGGAAGCGAACCGCTTGAACAAGGTCGTTGTTGCTGAATTGAATGCACATGGCTATGAGGCGGCCTTCAAGATGCCGCTGGTGGTCCGCCCGATGTAAGAAGTGGCACAGTAACGAAATAAAAACGAATGACTATGAGGGACTTTCTCAAGACGGGGAGGTCCCTTATTTACTTACTCTTTCTTTTGCCTCAAGGAGTGCTTCGTAGGCTTTCCATCTAGGATGGTCGTGATCTGTGATGCCTTCGGACTCGATCTTTCTCATGGTATCCGCGGCCATATCTCCGGCGAGGCTTGCCCAGATGCCCTTGTCCACATTGCCTCCGGAAAGTCCGATCTCGAGGATCTGTCCGACGAAACCGAGCGTCGATGTCGTGTACATATTTCCGCTGGATGTGCCATCCACTACCTTGGAGTGCAGCTTGTTCGTCAGGATCACGACGACCATGTTGTGCTCCGGATCGATCATGGTAAAGGTTCCCGTGAAACCCTGGTGGCCGAATGCTTTTGAATCCGTGACGGAACCGAAATAGTTATCGCGTTTGTGGTCACCTTCGCGCCACCAGCCAAGTGCATAGCCCGGGTAGTCTTCATCCTGAAAAGAGGTGAACTGGTCAATGACATTCTGCGAGAAGAAGCGGTGGTTGCCGTATCCTCCGGTGAGCATGGCGGAACCCAGGATCGCAAGGTCCGCAGCACTGGCAAAAAGTCCGGCATGACCGGATACGCCTGCCATGCAATAGTAGGCATTCGGGTCATGGACTTCACCATGGACCGTTTCTTTACGGCATCCGCGGTAGGTTTCTTTTCGAGTGTTACTGATCCACTCTGTCGCGGCACAATCATTTCTGGTGAAGCCGTTCTGAAGCGGGTTATAGGTGATGTGCGTAAGTCCCATCGGTTCCCAGAATGTCTTCTGCAGGTATTCTTCGAGTCCCATGCCGGTGATCTTTTCCACGCAGAAGCAGAGGATCATGAAGTCGAGGTCACTGTAGAGAAGTTTGGTCCCCGGCTGATACATCAGAGGAGTTTTGCAGATGGCCTGCAGCGTTGCCTGGCGGGTAGCGCTGTCTCCTGCCGTGCCGACGTAGATGATGTTGCTGTCGTGACCGGCGCCGCCCTGGGAGGCGTGGTCGTAGGTATCGTTAAAGTACTGCGGTCCTGCCGGGAATCCTGCCTGATGGCGAAGAAGATCGCGGATCGTCAGCTGGGATTTCCACAGTTTATTTGTCTCCAGTGGGATGGGATCGTATTTCGTGTAATGGATATCGATGGTGTTGTCGGCGAATTCCTGTCCCAGAATGTCGACGATCTTTGTATCGAGAGTGAGTTTTTCTTCCGTGATCAGATGCTGGATGGCGTAGGTCGCGCTGTAGACCTTGGTGACCGAGGCGACATCGTAGAGTGTATCGGTGGTCACGGCCGGTGCATCGATGCGATTGCCGTCTCCGTCCAGATCCTTGATGTTTCCCCACGCGTTGTTATAGACGAGTTTTCCGTCTTTTACGATAGCGACCTGGGCACTGGGAAATCCGTTTTTTACATCGCAGCTGATGATGCTGTCGATGAGCCGGATGGAATCTTCGGAGATCCCGACATCTTCAAGTGTGCCCGATATGACGGTCGGGTAGGGGATGCGGACATTTACGGTTCCTTCCGAAAGATCGCTCAGTTGGAGAGAATTCGTGCCGTCACGGGAGATGCCGGAGATATCCACGCAGTAGGTGTTACCCGGCGTCATCGCGGAGGTGTCGATCCTAATGTCATTGATATAGAGTGAGAAACTGCCGGCGCCGTCAGCGGGGCGGACATAGACTTTGCCCTGATCACGGTATCCGTAAAAGCCCAGACGGTTGTTGGCACCGTACATGGAACGGTCCTGCCAGTCCGGGAAAGTCAGGTCGTACTGCCACTCGAGGCTTGTATCGTCGAAGACATCCACCGAAGGATCGGTCTTCGTGATGACGACTTCTCCTTTGGGGACCTTGACCGCGGGGGCTGTGCCGGAAGGTTCGGAGCCGGTGCCTTCGCTTCCACCGAAAGTGATATTGCTGCCCGATGAGGAAGTCTCATCGGAGGAAGATTTTTTGGAACAAGATGTGGTAAGGATGGTCGAAGCGGCCATCGCGATGCTTAACAAAAGTGCTGCTGATTTTTTCATAAGTTTCCTTTTTCCTGCCACGCAAAGCTAATAGTCTCATTCTAGCGTTCGCGTATATAAAACACAAGAAAGTGTATAATGAAGGAGGTGTTGTTTCTTTCGAAAAGAGGAAGCGGCAGATCGTGGTTTCCGGAGGAGAAAAGATGGGTAGTCCGACAGCGGATGTGAGAGCAAAAAACCGGCGTTTTTACGATGAGCATGTGGCAGGTCTGATCCACGAGCGTTTCGGTGAATTCGAGTCGCGGATCGCGGTGGGACTTGCCGGCGAGGGTTCGGATTGTTTCGGTTTTGACGATGAGATCTCCCGTGACCACGACTTCGGTACCGGTGTTTGCCTCTGGGTGACCACCGAGGATATGCGTCTTTTTGGAAAAGAACTCGACGAGGCATACTGTGCGCTCGTGGAGGAGAAGGACAGATCTTTCTATACGGCAAGACTTCGTGAGCGCAGAGGGGTCATGACGATCCATGATTTCTATTCCAATATCCTGCAGATCGACTGCGATACTGACGGGTGCACCATGAGCGAACAGCAGTGGATGAACCTCGATCACGCCTGTCTGGCCACGGCAGTCAATGGCGAAGTATATCGCGACGACGCGGGTGCTTTTTCCGCATTTCGAAACCTGCTTCTGGGATACTATCCGGAAAGCGTGTGGAGAAGACGCATTGCCGAGAAGATGCATGAGTATTCCGCTGCACTTCAGGTGAACTATGCGCGCTGCATGACGCGTGAGGATACCGTGGCGGCAAGTATTTGTAAGTCGAGAGGACTGGAGGCGGCGATGGAGTTGTTCTTCCTTCTGAAGCGTGTGTATCCGCCGTACTATAAGTGGACATTCCGTGCTTTGCAAAAACTGGATACGACGGGAGACTTCACTGCGCGCATCCGGGAACTGGCAGATTCTCCCTGCAATAAAGAGGCCTGGGAGGGAACGAAATATCATCCCAACCGGCAGAACTTCAAGGACCGTGTCGTCTCGCTTTCCGAGGACATCGGGTACGATCTTTCCGAGCAGTTGAAGCTGTCCGGTTTGATCACGCGTATGAATCCATATCTCGAATCGGATGTGCAAAAAGTTCTGAAGGGATAATGGTGTTCTTCTAGTTTTTTTCTGTGTAATCCATTTATTTTCTCGGGTGTTTCTGACGCATTTTTCCATGTATCGTTAAAGAGAAGAGGGAGAATGATCACTATGAAAAACACAAAAAAAGCAATGGCATGGTTGCTCATGTTGTCGTGTGCTTGCAGCGCGGCATCCTGCGGAAAAAAGGGCAACTATGTGCACGGTAAAAAAGGGTACTATTCACAGGTAGATAATGGATACGGCACGGAGGTGGTCAACCAGGGTGGCTACGGAAACTGCTGGGCGCACGCGGCGTTGGCATCGATGCGTTCGCATGCCTTGATCGCTGGTGAAACTCCGGTCACGCTCACGATCGACGACATCATGATGTCGACATATTCGGCAGAGAAAACGGAAGGCCTTCGGGTCAAAAGTGCGGGGCAGGAAAAGAATATCGGCGGAAATCAAATCAATACTGCGTGGGGACTTTCCAATGGCTATAAAGGTTTTACTTTGACAGAACTGGAATGGCTTAATGAAGCAAAGCCGGTCGTCTTCCATGGTGAAGATTCCTACGAATACACGGATCTGGCTACACGTGACCAGATCAAGGATATCCTTAAGAATAAAGGCGCGGTTGTCGTATCGCTCCTTTATGGTGCCGGTGATACTTTGTCGCACGATTACTACACGGTGTATGACAGAACTTTTGTGGAAATGAACTGTAAGCCGGTTGCCGGATACTACTCGCATAATGCCATTATCGTCGGCTGGGATGACAATTTCCCGAAGGAGTATTTCGGACAGGAATACGGAAAGACGATTCCGAAAGAAGACGGTGCGTGGCTTTTGCAGAATAGTTCCGGAACGACCTGGGGCGTGGACGGATATGCGTGGGTGTCGTACGAATCGGCACTGACTTTCGATGCGGTCCTAACGGTGACGGATAAATACGGAGAGGTGCTGAGCTACGAAGCGGGAGCACCCGGCGGAATCAAGACCGGGGATGAAACTGTGGTGGCCAATGTGTTCCACCATGCCGGAAAACTCAGTGCGGTCGGCACGTATGTAGGCGTGTGTGCAGGTGAGATGCACAGCCATGTTTTCGGAGAGAAGGACAACACAAGGATCACGGTCGAGGTCCGCGATGCGAACATGGATAAAGTGCTTTGGTCGAAAATCTATGAATTCGATTTTGAAGGATACTATGTCGTGGAGCTCGATGAGCCGATCGACGTGGAAGATTTCTCAGTGGTGATCCGTTACAATGGTGCCGCGCCGGTGGAAGGCGTGGATCCGGAATCCCTCGAAGAGGGTTCGAAACATTCGGGTGTGGAATATGTGACCGGTATCGAGAAAGGCCAGTCTTTCGTATATCTGGACGGACAGTGGCTCGATCTTGCCGATCCGGCAACACAGGAAAAGATCGATTTTGAGTGCGACACGAACAACTGCAGCATCAAGGCGCTTTTTGCGAAGTGATGCCGCGGGCAGGTGCTTTTGGAAATAGAAATGGTACAATAGGAAAGGGGGAAAATAGCCAGGTCGTGTTTGGGTAAGTGTGGGTGTTATGAAATTCCGTAGAAAACTATTTGCGTGCAAAGCGCCGTACGACAGTTCACGTTCGGAGCTGTTTCTGAAAGCGGCGAAAGAGAATTTCGATTACCTGATTTCCCACTGCGATGACTATAAGAAGATCTGCGAAGGTCTTCACGTAACGTCCTCCGAAGATATTCATGATGTTGCGGATATTCCCGTGATTCCTACCATGCTTTTCAAACAGCACGATTTCCGCTCGGGGCGGTATCTGGTCATGGCGACCTCTTCCGGTACCAGCGGAAAGATGAGCAAGATCCGGTTTGAGTTCAGTGCGCTCTGGAATGCGATGAAGATGTCCCTGCGTATTACGAGATTTCACGGCGTGACGACGATCCGTCCCTGCCGTTACATCGTTATGGGTTATAAACCCCACCGTTCCAACAAGACCGCGGTCACGAAGACCGCTTACCTGACGACATTTCTGGCTCCGGCCGTGAGCAGGAAGTTTGTCCTGAAACATACATCCGAGGGCTATAAGCCTGATTTCGAAGGCGTGATAAAAGCACTCGCCAAGTACGAGAAGGGGCGTTTCCCGGTGCGTTTCATGGGCTTTCCGTCCTATACTTTTTTCCTGTTCCGCATCCTGGAGGAGAAGGGACTGTCCTTCCGGCTTCCGAAAGGATCGAAGATCATGCTCGGTGGTGGATGGAAGCAGTTCTACCAGGAGGCCGCGGATAAAGAGACGTTTTATAAGATGGCGAAGAAGACGCTGGGTATTGAGGAAGAAAACATCGTGGAATTCTTCGGTGCCGTGGAGCATCCGATCCTGTACTGCGATTGCGCAAAACATCACTTCCACGTGCCGGTCTACGGCAGTGTGGTCATCCGTGACCCGGATACGCTCGAACCGATCGAGAACGGAAAAACCGGTCTGGTCAATCTGATCACGCCTATTACAAAAGCAACGCCGATCCTTTCCATTATGACTGATGACCTGGGGATCCTGCATGACGGGAAGACCTGTGGATGCGGTGTCGATACGCCGTATCTGGAGATCATCGGACGCGTGGCGCCGGAGGACATCAAGACCTGTGCGGCCGGTGCGGCGGAGATCCTGAAGGGGGTGAAGCTGTGATCCTTTTCGATGGAAAAGTTTACGAGAGTTCCGAACAGACGAGGCTTCTTTCCGAGCTGAAAGAGAAGATCCCGACTATCCTTCAGGAGAAGACCTTGCCGTCGGATGTCGTGATCGATGCGGTGGACCGCCTGCGTCAGGACACGATCGACGGAAAGTTCGATGACCTTCTGACTGCGCTTCCGAAAGAAACAGTAGAGTCATATAAGAAGCAGGCCGTGGCGCTGCTATCCAAAGATTATCTGCATCTGAAAGTGAGAACAGAACTCGGGGACACGAAAGAGTATGTGACTGATAAGGTCGAAGGCTTCTCGAGGATCCGGGTGAAGAAAGTTCCACTTGGGGTCATTTTCCATATTGCTGCCGGAAACATGGATTTTCTTCCGGCCTATTCGCTGGTGGAAGGTCTTCTTACAGGGAACATCAATATACTGAAACTGCCCTCGGCAGATGCCGGGCTTTCTCTGAAGCTTATTCAGCAACTGATCGAGTACCGCCCGGAACTGAAGGATTTCATCTATGTTTTCGATACGTCTTCCTCGGATATCCAAGGCATGAAAGCCATGGCGGAGCTGGCCAATGGTATCAGTGTCTGGGGAAGCGACATGGCGATCGACGCGGTACGGGGCCTGGCGCCCACCGGTGCAAAGCTGATCGAGTGGGGACAGAAACTCGGATTCTGCTATGTGTCGGATCTCCGGAGTGTCCCTGATGTGAAGGAAGAACTCGAGGGTCTGGCGAAGCATATCGCTTTTACCAAGCAGCTTCTCTGCAGCAGTTGTCAGGTCATCTATGTGAACACCGGTGACATGAAGGAAGTCGCCGCTTTTGCCGAAGAATTCCGGCCGTATCTGCAGAAAGCCGTGGAGGCGAACACTTCGGATGAAGTGGGCGTGCGAGCAAGAGATACTTTGGTGGCCTACACACAGAGACTCAAGGGATACCTGGGAAAAGAAGAGAAGAAGGAGGACAACGTCCTTCGAGGCCGCGGCATGAGCCTGATCTTAAAGGAGGACTGCAAGCTGGAGCTTTCTCCGATGATGTGTAATGTCCTCATTAAGCCGCTTCCGAAAGAAAAGATCGCGGCGGCTCTCTTTGAAGGCCGGTATTATCTGCAGACGGCAGGGCTGATCTGTCCGAAGGAAGAAAGGGAAGAGCTGGCGGGACTTCTGGTGCGCTGCGGACTTAACCGGGTGACACGCGGGTCGGAGATGAGTGCTTTTTTTCCGGGAGAATCCCACGATGGAGAGTATGCCCTTTCCCGCTATGTGCGGATCGTGAATATCGAAGAAACATAGTAGATCAGGGAAGCGTGCCGGAGGATCCGGTGCTGTACTTTCCAACATAAAGTATTAGAGTATAATAAGAAGAAAAGTAATAGATTGTTTGGAGGGGCCGACATGAATAACTACTACAACGACAACCAGAGCGGATACGACGAGGATGCACAGTATGCGGATGCGCTGGCAGATGCGATCGATGAGCTGAGTGAGCCCCTTACCAATTACGGAAGGATCTATGCGGAAAAAGAAGCCATGCAGAAGCAGAAAGATTCGCTTTCCCAGAAGGGTGGCATCAGTGAGAGCTTCGGCCGCCTGATCTCCTATGGTGTTGCCTCTGTCTTTGCGGTGATCCTTCTTATTGTCCTGAATGTTATCGGTGCACCGATGATCGTCTTTATTCTTTTCGGTATCCTTGCGACAGCGGTATACCTGGTCCTCGGAACGATCATGATCCAGTTCCAGCAGAACACACATCTGAATGTATCCGACCTTTCAGCGGCTATTGACGAGCGCGAAGACAAACTGATCCAGTATGACAAGCAGCTCCGTACATATCGTGAGATCAACATCCCGATCGAATACAGAAACCGTAAAGCAGTGGCTTTTATTCAGGATGTATTGAGATCCCACGAGGCATACACGATCGAAGATGCAATCTATATCTATGAAGATGAGATGAAGAGAAATCCGGCCCTTGCGGAGCAGCAGAGCCAGGAACAACTCCAGCAGCAGCTGAATCAGACTGCACTCCTGCCACAGGGCGATGCAGACCTGATGTCCCGCATGCGTAATGCCATCGAGTATATGGGCGGAATGAAGATCTTCGCCTTTGTTACAGGCCTTGTGCTCCTCTGCTTCATCATCACGGGCGCGATCGCGGGTATCTGATCTATGAAGATCCATGGTTTATTGAAAATGACTCTCCTGGACTTTCCGGGTAAGGTCGCCTGTACTGTGTTTTTAGGCGGCTGTGATTTCCGCTGCCCGTTCTGCCACAACTGGGAGCTCCTCGATCCGGAGGCACCCGCGGTTATGGATGAGACGGAACTTCTCCGTTTTCTGGACACAAGGCAGGGACTTCTGGACGGTGTCGTCTTTACCGGAGGTGAACCTCTCCTGCGCCGGGACCTTCCTGAACTGATCCGGACGATCAAAGAAAAAGGTTTTAAAGTGAAACTGGATACCAACGGAAACCATCCGGACCGCCTGATCGAGCTGGTAGAGGCGGGTCTTGTGGATTATGTGGCAATGGACATCAAGAACTGTCAGGAGCGTTATGGGGAGACCATAGGTATTCCAGATTTCAATGTGTCAAAAATTAATCAAAGTGTGGAGTATCTTCTCAAGGGAAAAGTCGGCTATGAGTTCCGTACCACTGTGGTGGAGCAGTTCCATGACGAAGCTTCCATGGAAAAGATCGGCAAATGGATCCATGGAGCAGACCGGTATTATCTGCAAGGATTTGTGGATAGGGAAACAGTCCCCGTAAGAGGTCTGAAGGCATGCTCCAAGGAGCAGATGGAAGCCTTCCTGAACATCGTTTCCCCGTGCGTAAAAGAGTCTGCTTTGCGAGGGATTTAACACAAAAATCAAAAACGTAATGAGATTGTTAGATACAATATCTTGTGTTTCGCTTTTTTTCACTCACAAGATATTGACTTTTTCGCCCGTAATGATATCTTTGTATATGACAGCCGTTAAGGGTAACTCGCGATGGTAAGAAGGGTGGCCGTCGTGAAGTAATAATTCGGGAGGAAAGGCTATTATGTATCGTGTATCTAAGAGAGACGGAGTTATCGTCGATTTTAATGTTTCCAAGATCAGTGCAGCCATTGAGAAAGCATTTGTAGGTTGTGACAAGCAGTATCATCCGAGTGTGATCGACATGCTTGCACTTCGTGTAACAAGTGATTTTGAAGAGAAAATCAAGGACGAAGTTATTTCGGTAGAAGATATCCAGGACAGTGTTGAGAAGATCCTGTCCGAAGCGGGTTATGCTGATGTTGCGAAGGCATATATCCTTTACAGAAAACAGCGTGAGAAGATCCGTAACGTAAGAAATACGATGTTGAACTACAGAGACATCGTAGATAACTATTTGAAGATCAATGACTGGCGTGTTAAGGAGAATTCCACCGTTACCTACAGCGTAGGCGGATTGATTCTTTCCAACTCCGGTGCGATCACAGCAAACTACTGGCTCTCTGAGATCTATGACGAAGAGATCGCCGAGGCACACAGAAGTGCAGCAATCCACATCCATGACCTCAGCATGCTGACAGGTTACTGCGCAGGCTGGTCTCTCAAGCAGCTGATCCAGGAAGGTCTCGGCGGTGTAGTCGGTAAGATCACATCTTCTCCGGCAGGCCACCTCTCCACACTCTGCAACCAGATGGTCAACTTCCTCGGTATCATGCAGAACGAGTGGGCAGGCGCTCAGGCATTCTCCTCTTTTGATACATACCTTGCTCCTTTCGTTAAGATCGATAATCTTTCCCAGAAGGAAGTAAAGCAGTGCATCCAGTCCTTCATCTTCGGTGTTAATACACCTTCCAGATGGGGTACACAGTCTCCGTTTACCAACATTACTCTTGACTGGGTCGTTCCGAGAGATATGCAGGACGAGCAGTGCTGGGTAGGCGGCAAGCAGGTTGACTTCACCTATGGTGAGTGCCAGAAGGAAATGGATATGGTCAACAAGGCATTTATCGAGATCATG
This sequence comes from Clostridiales bacterium, assembly GCA_017615755.1. GTDB lineage: Bacteria > Bacillota > Clostridia > Saccharofermentanales > Saccharofermentanaceae > Scatonaster. The sequence continues at coordinate 17,312 of JAFZZM010000055.1, forward strand.
ATCGAGGGCGATGCAAACGGCCGTGGATTCCAGTACCCGATCCCGACATATTCCATCACCAGAGATTTCAACTGGGATGAGACAGAGAACAACAAGCTTCTCTTCGAAATGACAGCGAAATATGGTACTCCTTACTTCTCCAACTACATCAACTCCGACATGGAGCCGAGCGATGTAAGATCCATGTGCTGCCGTCTGAGACTTGACCTTCGTGAACTCCGTAAGAAGTCCGGTGGTTTCTTCGGATCCGGTGAGTCCACTGGTTCTGTCGGCGTAGTTACCATCAACCTCCCGCGTATTGCATATCTGGCTTCTGATGAGGCAGATTTCTTCAAGAGACTCGACAGACTTATGGATCTGGCAGCAAGATCGCTGAAGACAAAGAGAACCGTTATCACGAAGCTCCTCGACACAGGTCTCTATCCGTACACGAAGAGATACCTTGGTACTTTCGACAACCACTTCTCCACGATCGGTCTTATCGGTATGAACGAAGTTGGTCTGAATGCGAAGTGGCTCCGTAAGGATCTCACAAACAAAGAGACTCAGGATTTCGCGGCTAAGGTTCTCAACCACATGAGAGACAAGCTCAGTGACTATCAGGAGAAGTATGGCGACCTTTACAACCTGGAAGCTACTCCGGCTGAGTCTACAACATACAGATTTGCGAAGCACGATAAGGAACAGTTCCCGGACATCATCACAGCGAACGAGAACGGTACACCTTACTACACCAATTCCTCTCATTTGCCGGTTGGTTACACAGAGGATATCTTCTCCGCACTGGATGTTCAGGATAACCTGCAGACACTCTATACTTCCGGTACAGTATTCCACGCTTTCCTCGGTGAGAAGCTTCCGGACTGGAAGGCAGCAGCTACACTGGTACGTAAGATCGCTGAGAACTACAGACTGCCGTATTACACCATGTCTCCGACATACTCCGTATGCAAGAACCATGGTTACATCACAGGCGAAGTATTCGAGTGTCCGGATTGCGGCGGACGTACTGAGGTCTACAGCCGTATCACAGGTTACTACCGTCCGATCCAGAACTGGAACGATGGTAAGGCACAGGAGTATCAGGATCGTAGAGAATACGACATCGAGCACAGCTGCCTCTGCCATAGCGGACCGATCTCCTGCGTAAACAGCGCGGAAGTAGAAGAGGCTGAGCGTAAGGCTTCCTCCGGTGCAGAAGAAGTGATCAATGTTACCGAGGCTCCGAAGCCGGCTGCCCAGAACGACGGAACCGTTTTCCCGGTTATGTACGTGAAGGATCACTGCCCGAAGTGCAAGGGCGCAGAGCAGAAGTTTAAGCTGGCCAAGGTAGATTACACGATCGTGAACTGCTCCCAGAATATGGACGTGGCCAGAGAGATGAATATCCTGCAGACACCTACCATCATTGATGCAGACGGAACAAGATATGTCGGCGACAATGCTGCATCTGAGTGGCTCAAGGCTCATTCTGAGAAAGTATCTACAGGAGTGTAATATGTACGATATTATTGTAGTCGGCGGTGGACCTGCGGGTCTTACCGCCGCTATCTATGGACGGCGAAATGCAAAAACAGTAATGGTGATCGAGAAGTCGGTATTCGGCGGACAGATCGTTAATTCTCCAAAGGTCGAAAACATCCCGGGTTTTGATTCCATCAGCGGTGATGAATTCGGCGACAAGCTTCTGGAGCAGGCCATGGGTCAGGGTGCAGAGGCAACGATCGAAGACGTGACCGGCATCGAGAAGACCGAAGCAGGTTTTTCCGTTAAGACGGCAGATGGTTCTGTTTATGAAGGAAAAACAGTGATCCTGGCTACAGGAACAACACACAGAACACTCGGTCTTCCGGGCGAAGAAGATCTGATCGGAAACGGTATCAGCTTCTGTGCAGTCTGTGATGGTGATTTTTACAGAGACAAGACGGTAGTGATGGTCGGTGGCGGAAACTCTGCATTTGTGGAATCCGCACTGTTGGTCGGTATCGTAAAGAAACTTGTTATCCTGCAGGATCTGCCGAAGTTTACAGCGGATCAGAAGCTTCAGGATCAGGTCCTCAAGGGCGGAGATGTAGAGACACATACCGGAACGAAGGTCCTGGCATATGAAGTATCCGAAGACGGCACACTTACCGGAGTGACCTACGAGGAAGCAGGCGAAAAGAAAACAGCCGCCTGCGATGGTGTTTTCCTCGCAGTCGGCCTGGTTCCTGAAAATACTGCTTTTACGGAGTGGGCAGATCTGGATGACAGAGGATACTTTGTACCGGATAACATCTGTCATACCAAAACACCGGGTATCTTCGTAGCAGGAGACTGCTGCAGGAAGACCCTCCGTCAGGTCACCACGGCATGTTCCGATGGTGCCTATGCAGCCATCAGCGCTTGTGATTACCTGAATAATCTTTAAGACCCGAATAATAACCCGAAAAACCGGAAGTCAGCCTTATCCCTTGTACACAAGAAGGCTGACTTCTTCTTTTAGACGGGCAATGACCACATTGTTTCCCTCAACGAGATCCGGGGCGTTCTTTCCGTCAACATCGAAGGTCAGATCACCCTGCTCCAGTCCACGGATCTTATAACCTTTCTCCGTACGGCCGATGACCTGCCCGACGTGAAAGTCATAGTCGCCTTTATTGATGGCACTTCTGGTTGAGAATATATTCCAGAGCGAAATGACAGGGAAGCAGACAACAATGATAATACCGATCAGAACACTGATGCCGTATACGATTACATGCGCGACGGCGATCAGCAGATAGGCAACAAGTGCTGCCGCGGCAAGAAGAGCAAGGGAAAAGAGAAACATGGTGACCGAAGAACGGCGGCAATGTGAGAAGAATCTTTCCTGGTCTTCAGAACTTACGGAAACGGGTGAGATCTGGTTTTGTTCAGCAGCAGTCTTGATTGCTGCCTTAGCATTATTCAACATGGTGAAACCTCCTTTTTTCTGCAGACCTATTATATCTGAAAGCATTAGAACAAGGGAAGCGAGCCCCATTTGTGAAATCTTACGGAAAAATATAGTATAATGTACGTTGGGTTTGACTGAGGAGGGCGGAGTATGAAGCCGGGATATAAGCGTGCAGCAGCGGTCGTACTGGTTCTGTCGTTCTTGTTTTCGCTGTCTGCATGTAAGAAAACCAATAAGATCGTTACGGAAGTCGTAAAAGAAGACGACCCGTATTTTGATGTGCAGGAGATCCAGGCAAGAATAAAACCCGAATCGGAGGACATGATCTGCAGTGTCTTTTCTGCAAAGTTTATCGGCGATTACGTCGTTTCCCAGTGTATTTTCACGAAAAAACCGACTTCACCGGATGAAGACTTGTATTCCTCGGAAGCCAAAGTAGCAGTGTTTGATCTGACCGGAGAGCTGGTTTCCCTTATCAATTTGGATGTTAACTGTCAAGTGGAGGAAATCTTGTGCGGTGCTCATAATGAAATCATGTTACAGATTTGTGAGTACGATGAGAATGCCGAAGTGGCCAGATACCTTTGTGAGTATACTCCGCAGGGCGAAAGAGTCAGACAGATCTCCTTGACGTTTGAAGACGTGGAAACATGGATATTCAGTTTTGGATTCCTGGAAGACGGCAGGGTCCTGATCCAGACAACGAACAAGTTGATCTGTACCGATAAAGAAGGAGATATATTGTGGTCTTTCGAGGATACATCGGATGAAACCACTATTACGGACAGCCAGCTGTTTCACAGTGGTTCAGACTGGTATTTACATGTTGCAGAGCTTACGGAAGATTATTCCATCACAAATGCATTCTTCCGTAAGATCGACCTGAATGGACACAAGCTGAGCGATACTCGGATCGTCAATCCCGATGTGGAATGGGGTCTGATGGATCTTCAAGACGGCTATTACGTGAGTGATATGAGCGGGCTCTACAAACAGGATATTCTTTCCGGCGCGAAGGTGGAAGTGATCAACTGGAACAGTATTGACTACAACTACTTAACATTTGCAGCAGATGCTTTCAAGGTCATTTCCCAGGATGAGCTCTATTCCGCGGTGATTGACACGAGACCGGTATATGAGAACGATTCTTTCGGTTTTGGAGAAACGTACCAGACCTTGAAACTGGTCCATATGAAGCGTGCACCCAGGAATCCTCACGCGGGAAAAGCACTTATCACTGTGGGTCTCTATGAGGGTGATTCTGCGTCTTTCATTGATTACACTGTCCGCTATAATACGGTTCCGGACGGTCTGGCCAGGATCATTATCCGTATCTACAATGACCAGTATCTGAAAAAGGCCGGTGCGGATCGAAGCAAGTCTTTATCTTTGATCGATCTGGTATATGAAGAGATGCTTTCCGGTACGGGCCCGGATATCCTGATGAATTTTTCCGAGTATGGAAGGTTTAATTCAGACAAGATCCTTCTGGATCTGAATCCGTTCATCGATGGAGAGAGCGGATTTAACCGATCGGATTATTTTGACAATGTATTCCGTGCTTTTGAGGTGAAAGGGAAGATGTACCAGATCCCGGTCTGCATCGACATCGCCGGGTTCGTGGCCAACGGGGAACTGATCGGAGCGAGAAGCGGCTGGACATGTTCCGAATTCGATCAGGTCGTCGGCAAACTCCCGGAAAACGTACAGGTATTGGCAGAATTGTCCCGTGAGGATCTTCTGGAGACGATCCTCTCCAACTCGATGAACAGTTTCATTGACTACGAGAAGAAGGAAGTGTTTTTCGATGGGGAAGAGTTCAAGCAGGTTTTGGAAACAGCGAAGAAATACGGTTTTTCTGTTTCCGAAGAAACAGATTATGTGACACTTCCGTTGGATGATCCTGAGCTTGCGAAGAGTGCTACTGAAAAAATGGACGAGGGAAAGCTGGCTTTGCTTAACACGTATATCTATACCCTGACACAGATTTGCATAAACAGAAGACTTTGCAACGAGAAAGCTATATTCGTCGGATATCCGTCTGCCGACGGAAGCGGTATGTCTGCCCGACCGAGAATGACACTGGGTATTTCCGCATACAGCAACTATACAAAAGAAGCATGGGACTTTATCCGGTTTATGTTCAACTATGATGAACAGGTAACACATTCCCAGTATTTTTCGTCTATTCCACTGTCCCGCTCTGCTTTCCACAAGTGCAATCAGGACGAGATGGAAAGAAATGCGATGCTCAGACAAGAAATCATTGATCTGGATCTAGATGAAGAAGATTTCCGTTGGCTGGATTGTACCGAACAAGACGAGGAAGAGTACAGAAAACTGGTGGAGAGTGTCAGTACGATCTATTTGACGGATCAAGAGATCATGGATGAGATCAGGACAGGCGCCGCATTCTTTTTCAGCGATAAGAAGGATATCGAAGAGGTAGTCACGGAAATACAGGCAGCAGCGACAGATATCGTCAAAGGGCGGGACAAAGAGAAAGTCTGAAATGTGTATACAGAAAAAAAGAGAGCGGTCAGGTCGCTCTCTTTTTTGTCTTTTTCTCGATGTACATGATCTTGTCCGCTTTGTTCATACACTCCATCAGCGAGCCCCAGTTCGATACGTTGCAGCTTCCGATGCTGGCGCTGAGTGAATATTCCGCACGTTGCTCCTGATTGGCTTTCTTGATCGCACTTCGGAAAGCACGTGTGAACTGACCGAGACGCCCCGGATTGTCCAGGATCAGGACGGCTTCAAACTCATCACCGCCCATTCTCGCGGCGATCTCTCTTTCGTTGACGGAAAGGCTCAGACAGTGAGCGATTGACTTCAGCGCCTCGTCACCGGCAGAATGACCGAAAGTATCGTTGATGTACTTAAGTCCGTCCATATCAATGCTGACCACGGCAATCGTGTACTTATCCGATGTTCCGTCAGTAAAAAGATTGGAGATCATCTTCTCGAAACCACGGCGGTTGTAAAGACCGGTGAGAGCATCCTTAATGTACAGATCCATGACGTTGTTTGCTTCCGTAAGTTTCTCATAAAGACGGAGTCGGTTGATCGTCTGACCGAAAAGCACTGTAATAAATTCCAGTTTTTCATCGATGAAGAAGTCTTTCTCGTCATCGACAGACAGCATCGCATACCCGTACACTTCACTCTTGTAGAAGATCGGCAGGAAAATGCGTACACCCGGATTATGCACGTCCAGTTCTTCCGGAAGAAGCTTGGAAGAAGGGAAGTGGATGTCGGCCGTTTTACCTTTCCCTTCCGAAAAGTATCCGGTGATCTTCCGATCGTTCTCACAATGTTTGACAAAGCAAAATTCATCGAAGATACCGTACTCCTGGATATTCAGAAGAGTAAACTTCACGTTATCTTCGTAGGTCATCAGATCCTCGTACTCGGATTCCATAAGGACGAAGGCACGTGTCTTGTCGTAGTAATTTCTCTGTGCGGCATCCAGAAGACGATGCATCTCGTCCACATCCTGTTCTTCCAGCTTGTCACCGGTACTCTCGCGAAGGATCAGACGGCCGGGAACAGTGACTGCCATATCCACGACTTCGCCACTGGTTACTCTTTCCAGACAATCCACAGCGGCTTCCGCCAATGTCGATTCCGGTATATCCGAAGTAGTCAGAGAGGGAGAATGCAGCGCAGAAGCGGCGAGATTATCGATACCGGTGATCATGGTATCCTTCGGTATAGAAAATCCTCTGGCCGAGAGTTCATCCATCAGAGCAAGTGCCATATAGTCGTTGGAACAGATGATGGCGGCTGGAAGAGTACCGTCTTTCTTCGTGAAAAAGTCGGCCGTCTGCGGACCTTGCGTAGTCCAGTAGTTGCCATGGAAGATCATGTCCTCACGGACCTCGTAGCCGGCTTCATGCATCGCATCTTCAAAACCGGCTCTTCGCTCGGCGGAGTCTTTCAGTTCATCACGGCCGGTAACAAAACCGATATCATCGGTCCCGCACTTCCTGATCACGTATTCGGAGATATCGTGCATGATCTTCCGGTTATCCGGAACGATACTGTAGAAACCCTGTTCATCCGCACGGATGCTTACTACAGGAGGAAGGTCCGTAGAAGAGATCAGCCGCTCAAGAAGCTCTCTGTCCAGACCTGCATGACTCAGAGTATCCGAACACAAGATAATACCGTCGTAGTCTCCAAGAGGCGGTAAAGAAAGGATGCTGCGCAGACCCTGAGCGTGAAGCGGGTTCTCGCTGGGAACAGAACAATTGCCGAAAAAATCGATCTGGTGGTCGTGTTCAAGGGCGACCCTCTGCAGATTCGATATGATTAAAGAAGAATAGTCCCGGTACATATCTCCGACAAAAGCACAGATCTTCATAGCTGTTACCTCTCAAATAGAAATAATCAATTAAATTATACAGCGTTCTTCTCTTCTACGCGTGACGAAAATACCCAGAAAACGTTACGATTCTGAAAATATCTGCAACTTGAACACAACGGAAAAAGCACTATACTGAGTTAGTAGGAGCAAACAACTATGAGATTTAGAAAGCTGACAAAAGAAGAAATCGATAAGCGCAACGAACCTCCGGTACTGACGACACTCGAGGAGGTCGGAAACGCAGTCACGCATGGCGTCGGTGCAGGACTCTCGATCGCCGGTTTCGTACTGCTCCTTCTGAAGTCTGATACGGGATGGAAGGTCATGGCTTCCTGCTTTTACGGAATCTGTCTGATCCTTCTGTTTCTGATGAGCTGTCTCTACCACTCCTGGAAGAGCGGGCTTTTCGTCAAGAAACTCTGGCGGCGTTTCGACTACTCGTCGATCTACCTTCTGATCGGAGGCACATTTGCCCCGTTATGTCTGGTCTACTGGGGCAATACCATGGGCCTGGTGATGTTCTGTATCCAGTGGGCCTTGATCATCATGGGCATTACATTTATCGGCATATTCGGCCCTGCCCGCCTGATGCCGCTGCATTTTACGCTGTACTTCCTGATCGGCTGGAGCGGACTTCTTTTCGTTCCGGGCATGATTAAGAATGACATGTGGCTGTTTATCCTGATCCTCGGCGGCGGACTGTTCTACACTTTCGGCATGATCCCCTTCGTGAAAGATCAAAAAGGTGATCACTTCATCTGGCATTTCTTCGTGCTTTTCGGCGCCGTGACCCATTGGTTCGGCATCTATCTCTTCGTCTACTGACAGGAAAACCCTATGGGCTGATTAAGGAGTGAGAAGAGGTTGTGTTGAACGGTGCACCATTTTACGAGGGGCGATTAAGCCCTAACTCCTCCAACCCTAACCCTAACGAGAAATTAATCACGGTTTATCCTAAGATTTCTGAGCCTTGCGGCGGATAAGAATTGTAGAACGGCTTTTCTATCTGCTACTTTCCACGCCTTGTGGCAGATAAAAAAGAATAAACGGGATTTTTATCCTACGCTTTTCGTGTCCTGCAGCAGATAAGAATTGCAGAACGGGATTTTTATCCTATAAACATACGCAGCCGTGACGGATAGGATTGGAAAAGCACATAATTTCATCTGTCTCTCGTTGGTTGTTGTGTAGTATAAAAGCAATCTGTGTTCTTCAAAGTTACTATATCAGAAGTTCGACATAACTTTTTCGGGGCATAACCCTGTTTCACATTGAAAAGCATTGAAAAGAACGCATTGAAAAGAACACTTGAATGAAAAACTAAATTAGTGTTGGATTATTCTTGACTTGTAAACGATCGTAATTTGTGCTGTTACGGCGCTTAAAAAGGGGGTATAATAGCATAAAACTGTTGAGTATTCCGAGTTTTGTTGCATAGCAAACAGACCAAGGCCCATTTGTTTGAAAAAGTAAATTGGACCCTCGCCTGGAAGGAAATATGAGATGGCTGTCTGACCGCTCAAAAGTTATTTCTTTCGTTTCAGCAATGCTGGTTTAAGAAGCACTTCGTCTGGTGGAACAAACTGGAGTGCGAGGGTATTCAGCAGTTTTTTGCGTTCTTCTGTCTGACTCATCAGTTCAAAAGGTGTCTGGTTTTCAAAGAGTTCCCGCACAACACTGTTGATGTGACAGGTAATCAAGTGAACATCAGTATCCTCAAGTAATGAGAACGAAGAGCCTTTGGGAAGGATCTGCCGGATCAGTACGTAGTTTTTCTCTATACGGCCTTTCTGCCAGGAAGCCTGTGGATCGCAGTAGAAGAGGCGGGTCCGCCTTGCGCCATTCTCGCAGAATTCCAGGTTGTGTACGCCTTTGAATTCAGTACCGTTATCCGTAAGGATCACCGGGAACAACTTCCTGAAAAGATCGATGCCAAGAAGGTTTGTTAGACGGTCAAAGACCGCGAGAACGCTCTTCTGGGACTTATCCGGCAAGAGAAAGACCAACATGAAACTGGTGTCTCTGAAAAGCATGGTAAGTAATACTTTGCCACTGTTTCTGGCCCCGATAACCGTATCCATCTCGACTATGGGAAGTTTTGGGTTTTCTTCCATATAAGAGGTGAAATCGGTGTATGAGCGGCCTTTCCGGTATTGGTACTCAAACTTGGTCAGAACCTCGTGGGGTCGCCTCTGCCTGTATCG